>MHFT01000046.1:0-16332 GCA_001804315.1 Omnitrophica bacterium RIFCSPLOWO2_12_FULL_50_11 | reverse complement strand
AATATCGTAGGCCTTCGGCGGGCAGGACTCCCTCCCGAGGTCCGTGACGAAATCAAACGCGCCTACAAGATTCTTTGCCACTCGGGATTAAATCGGAACAATGCCTTGGAAGAAATCGAGCGAATCTGTGTCAGCCAGGAAGTGAAACATCTGGTGAGCTTTATTCAGGCTTCGAAGCGCGGCATTTGCATGGGCGCCCATTCCAGAGCGTCGGAGGCCGTTCGGTTTTAATCCCCCACCACCGTCATTCCGACGAAAGTCGGAATCCAGAGTCTCTACCTCGATGTTGGTTCACTGGATTCCGGCGTACGCCGGAATGACAGAGTCTTTTGGAAAAAGGGGATTAGTTCTCCTCGACCTTCCGCACGATGAGAATGGAATTTTTCCCGCCAAACCCAAACGAATTTTTCATGGCCGTTCGAATCCGTGCCGGCCGCGCCTCGTTCGGGACATAATCGAGGTCGCACTCCGGATCGGGGTTTTCATAATTAATCGTGGGCGGGATCATATCGTGCTCCATCGAAAGGATCGTGGCGATCAATTCGACGCTTCCGGCGGCGCCGATGAGATGGCCAACCATGGACTTCGTTGCACTGATCGGGATCTTGTAGGCCCGCTTGCCAAACACTTTCCTGATCACCATCGTTTCCGTCTTGTCATTGAGCGGCGTCGAAGTGCCATGCGCGTTGATGTAATCAATCTCGTCAATTGAGACCCCGGCGCTCGTGAGCGCCAGCTGCATCGCACGGACCGCTTCTCTCCCCTCGGGTTCTGGATTGGTCATATGATAGGCGTCGCAGGTCATGCCATGCCCTAAAATCTCAGCGTAAATATGCGCGCCTCGTTGACGCGCATGTTCATATTCTTCCAGGACCAGAATCCCGGCACCCTCGCCTAAAACGAACCCATCCCGGTCGATATTAAAAGGACGGCACGCTTTTTCGGGTTCCTCGTTACGTTGGGAAAGCGCGCGAGCAGCGCAAAACGCGGCCAGGCAGCCTGGATAAATCCCTGCTTCTGCCCCGCCCATAATGATAAAATCGACCGTACGACTCCGAATTGCCTCCCAAGCATAACCAATCGCATCTGAAGCGGAGGAACACGCCGTTGCAATTGAAAAGCTCGGCCCCGTCACTCCGAGTTCGATCGACACTTGGCTTGCACACGCATCCGGAAAGGAAGCCAGCGCAATAAAAGGACTCACGCGTGAAGGACCGGTCTTTAAGAATTCCTTGTAATGCTTCATGATGTACCCGTGACCTGCCATCGCGGTGCCAATCATAACGCCTGTCCGGTCGCAGCCATTCACCCGAGGCTCGAACTCGGCGTCTGCCACCGCCATCTTCGCCGCTGCAACGGCAAGGTGGCTCGTTCGATCCATACGCTTCAGATTTTTCTTGTGGACAAACTCCTCCGGATTGAAATTCTTGATTTCTCCGGCAAAGCGCGTAGAAAAAGCGGCGGGGTCAAATGACGTGATGGTCGAAATGCCAGACCGCCCTTCCCGAATCGCTTTCCAAAAAGCATCTTTTCCAATGCCGTTTGAAGCGATCACGCCCATTCCAGTCACCACTACCCGACGCTTGTTCATGGTGCAGGCGCGAGAGCCAACTTCAGGGAGAGAGCAATCTTTCGATTGTCATGATCTACGTTGAGTACCTGGACCTCTACGGAATCACCGACTCGGTACGGCGAGCCGGATCCACGCGGTCCCTCCCTCGGAACCTCCGAGTTGTGGACCAAACCTTCAATACCACTTTCAAGCTCGACAAACATGCCGAAACTAACGATTTTCGTGATCCGCCCTTTCGTCCGTTTGCCGCTTGCTAGCGACGCCGTCAGATTTGGCCAAGGATCCTCTTCCAGCTGTTTGAGCCCTAATGAAATCTTTTCATGGTCCGGATCGAGCGACAGCACCTTCGCTCGAATCGTCTGGTTTTTTTTGACGATCTCGCTTGGACGGTTGATTTTCTTAAGCCATGAGATGTCGGAAACATGAATCAAACCATCAATTCCAGGATCGAGCGCCACAAAGATCCCGTAATCCGTCACGTTTCGCACGGTTCCTTCTACCACGTCCCCAACATGATAACGCTCCTCCAAGTGCTCCCAGGGACTCGGGCTCAGTTGCTTTAACCCAAGCGAAATCTTACGGGCTTCCTTATCGATATTCAAAACAACAGCCTCGACTTCCTGCCCGGCAGACAGCATTTCGGAGGGATGGGAAACACGCTTCGTCCAGGAAATCTCACTAATGTGAATCAGGCCTTCGATCCCTTCCTCAAGCTCGACAAAAGCACCGTAGGGTAAAATGTTGGTCACACGACCTTTGACACGGTCGCCCAACGAATACTTTTGATCCACTGCCTCCCAGGGACTGGTCGTGATCTGTTTCAGACCGAGGGAAACTTTCTCCGCCTCTTTATCCACCCCAATCACCATCACTTCCAGCTCATCGCCCAAGTTCAACACGGCTGAGGGGTGCTGAATTCGACTCCAGCTTATGTCCGTGATGTGTAAGAGCCCGTCCATACCACCCAGATCGACAAAAGCACCAAAATCGGTGATGTTTTTCACTCGCCCTTTCACGACTTGGCCCACCACGAGGTCCTGGATCATATGCCTGCGGCGCTCTTCCCGCTCACGTTCCAGGAAATCCTTTCGTGAAACCACGATGTTCCTCCGCTTCTGATTGATCTTGACGATCACAAAAGAAAAAGTTTTCCCCACATACGGGTCTAAGTTCCTAGGAGGCTTCTGCTCCACCAAAGACGCGGGAAGAAACGCGTCCATTCCAATGTCCACCATGAAACCCCCTCGGACCTTTTTGAAAATCCGCCCCTCCACCACACTGCCCTCAGAAGAACGGTTCATCAGTTTGTCCCAGCACTTCTGCCGGTCTGCTTTTCGTTTCGAAACCACGACCACCCCTTTGTCGTCATCTAAGGTTTCAAACAGGACCTCGACTTCATCGCCGGGCTTGACTTGAGACGGTTTCACGAATTCGTCCAGGCTAAGGATTCCCTCCGACTTGTAACCGATATCAATGATTGCTTCGTCCCCGTGAATTGACAGAATTGTTCCTTTTACAATCTGCCCTTCTGAGAAAATACTTTGGGACAAAGTCTCCTCGTACAATCTTGCGAAAGACATTGGGTCTTGGCTTTTTTTATCTGTCAACATAATAAGATAATACTCTCCTTTTCCTCTAAAATTCCACCCGGACACTACGCCTGAAACGCTGCAGGGCGCGGTAAGGTAGGCTGATTCAGCATTTTACCAGATCAGAATAAAAACGGAAGACTTTTTCCAAAGAAGGCAGGGCAATCGAATATCAATAAGGTGTAGACCAGGCTGAAACCTGCCCAACTGTAGGCAAGGGAGGTTGAAGCCTGGTCTACAAGCATGGATGAATGAAACACTTATGATGCGATTGCCCTACAAAGAAGGCGTAACTAGCCGATTGAACAAAGAAGGGGCCATTTCCTGGGGGAACAGGCCCCTCCCATCTCTAGCCGATTTGGCGGCGCTTGAGCGAGGCCGCGGCAAGCATTCGCCTGATGTCTGCGCGGGCACCACGACTCAAAGCGTCAATGAGTCTGTCGACCACGGCTCGAAACCGTTTTAGGTCGCAGGCCAGATGAACTCGATTGGTAAGAAAGATGGGCGTCCACAAAGCTGGATCTGCTTGTGCCACGCGCGTCGTGTCTAAAAAACCACTTGCACTAAACCGAAGTGAATTGCTCGACACAGCATTTACCAAGCAACTTGCTACCCCGTGCGGCAGATGACTCACATGAGCAACCACCCGATCGTGGGCATTTGGACTCATCTCGTAAACACGTGTCCCCAAACGTTTCCAAATTGAAGCAATAGCACGCCTCGCTCGCCTATCCGTTTTCTTGGTAGGGGTTAAAAAAACAACAGCGCCGTCAAATAAATTTGCCGTTGAATATTGAAGACCGCCGTGATGAGAACCGGCTAATGGATGGGATCCTACGAACCGAATATTTCGAAATCGCTTGCGATCGGCCCACCGCACGATCGTCCCCTTCGTGCTGCCCACATCGGTGACGATCGTCCCAGGTTTAGCAGCCTGATCCACTTGCTCAACGATGTCTCCAATCGTGTCTACGGGAGTGCACACGAAAACGATGTCTGCCTGCGAAACCACCTTCTGAAAACTCGTGCCACCGTTTTGAATAAACCCTAGACGTTTAGCAAGATTGATTTTGCGGCGGCTTCGACTGACGCCCAAAACGCGCGCCCGCGCGAATCGCTTCCGCAAAGCAGCGCCAAGAGATCCGCCAATCAGGCCCAGTCCAATGATCACGAACGTACGCGGGCTCATCTCAAGGCAGAGGTGGACAACGCCACGTTTACTTTCCCTCACAAACTTCGACCGATTGCTGTTGCGATCGGTCGAAGTTGACGAACAAGATCAGCACATTGTTCGGGATAAAGCGACTGTGGCCCGTCGCTTTTTGCCTCTTCGGGATTGTCGTGCACTTCAACCATAATCCCGTCGGCGCCGGCCGCAACGGCTGCGCGCGCAACCGCAATCACGTACTCCCGTTTGCCTGTGCCGTGTGACGGATCAACCAAAACCGGCAAATGCGTTTGTTCTTTTAAAACCGGAACGGCATTAATATCGACCGTGTTTCGTGTGGCGGTTTCAAAAGTCCGGATGCCGCGCTCACAAAGCATCACCTTGAAATTTCCTTTCGAAAGCAGATACTCGGCCGACAGAAGGAGCTCCTGTATCGTGGAACTTAAGCCGCGCTTGAGCAGCACCGGTTTCTTTGACACGCCGACTTCCTTCAAGAGATCGAAGTTTTGCATGTTCCGAGCCCCGATTTGAAGCATGTCTGCGTACTTGGAAACCAGTTCGACCGTTCTCGTATCCATCACCTCAGTGACCACCAAAAGCCCGAATCGATCACCTGCCTCGCGCAAATACTTAAGTCCTTCTTCACCCAAACCTTGAAAACTGTAAGGAGATGTACGCGGTTTAAACGCGCCTCCGCGCAAAAACGCGGCACCTGCCTTTTTGACTTCTCCCGCGATCCGCATCAGGACGTCGGCACCTTCCACCGCACACGGACCGGCCATCACAACAATTTGATCTCCTCCGACTTTGACACCATTCGCCATCGTAAAAACGGTGCTTTCGGGCCGAAACTCACGGCTCGCAAGCTTATAGGGCTTCTGGATCGGCATGACACGCTCAACCCCTGGATATACTTCAAGGGGCTGAACGCGAATTTTCGCTTCTTCACCGATCACGCCAATGATCGTCCGTTCCACCCCCCGTGAGACCTGCGGCGTGAGGCCCAACTCCTTCACCTTCTCACAAATGTGATTGATTTGCTCCGGAGTCGCACCCGTTTTTAAGACGATGATCATATCACTACCCCTTTAATGCCTCCTTCAATACGCGGATGAATTTGACCAGATCCCCGTGCTTTCCAACTGTAACACGAATATGATTCGGAAGGCCGTAAGCAGCCATCGGACGAATGATCATGCCACGTTTCAGCAGCGCTTGAAAGACTTTCTCTGCCGGCCGCTCGAGATCGACCAGAACAAAATTGGCTTCACTCGAAATAAACTCAAGCCCCATCTTCGTAAACTGCCGGTACAGATACAGCTTCCCGTCACTGACGAGTCGCTTCGTCCGTCTGAGAAACCGCCCATCCCCTAAGGCTGCAGCTGCTGCGATTTGAGCCAGACGGTTCACATTAAATGGTTGACGAACTTTCTCCAGATACTGACTTAACTGTTTCGAGGCGATTCCATAACCAATCCTGAGGCCCGCCAGACCATAAGACTTGGAAAAGGTCCTGAGAAGAATCAAGTTTTTTCGTTCTCCCCTCACGTAATTCAGCAAATTCGGGAAGTCGCCAGCTTCCACAAAATCAATATAGGCCTCGTCAAAACAAACGAGCACCTCCTGAGGCACTTGGCTCAAAAAACCTTCGACTTCATTTGCTTTTACGTAACTCCCCGTAGGATTATTCGGATTCGCAATAAAAATGAGCCGAGTGCGGTCATCCATCTGAGCAAGGATGCCGCGCAGATCAAACCGGAAATCCTTCATCGGAACCGCGGTATACGCAGCACCGCAGGTTTGCGCAATCAAAGGGTAAACCAAAAACGAGCTCTCAGAAGATATCACGCGGTCGCCCTCACGCAAGAAACCACGCGCCAAGAGTTCAATAATTTCATTCGAACCGTTGCCTACAATGAACTGATCTTCGCCGAGACCAAATCGATTGGCTAGTTTTGCTTTTAAAACCGAACATCGGCCATCCGGGTACAAGTGGGCCTGTTTCGCAGCAGAACGCATCGCCCGAAGCGCTTTGGGTGACGGCCCGAGCGGGTTCTCATTGGACGCCAACTTGACCGCGCGAACGCCAAGCTCGCGCTCGACTTCTTCAATCGGCTTTCCCGGCACGTACGGGACGATATTTTCGACGTAGTCCTTAGCAAAAGGAGTCATTTCAGGCAGGAATTCACGCAGATTCGCCGGCACGTGAGCTTGCGGGGTAAGAACCAAGCACCTTAAGAAACCGCACCCGTCCCTCCATCTCCTGTAAGGCTTTCTTCACGTGACGATCTTCGGTGTGTCCCGCCAGGTCGATAAAGAAATAATAATCCCAAGCTTTTTTCTTCGATGGGCGGGACTCGATCTTGGTCATGTTCACTCGGTTGTTTCGGATCGGCTCTAGCATTTCGTACAGGGCACCTACCTTGTCTTTAATGGAAACGAGGATCGAGGTCTTGTCATTTTTGGTGCGCGGTGAAATCCGCCGGCCAATCACCAAAAAACGCGTCACATTGTGCGGCAAGTCTTCAATCCCGCGTTGCAGAATATCCAAATTGTAGATCCGGGCAGCGAGCTCCGATCCCACCGCAGCTGCTTTGTCCTCCCCCTGAGCCTTCCCCGCCGCTTGCGTCGTACTCGTCGTCTCTAGGAGTTCCACACCGGGAAGATTTTTCTCAAGCCACAGACGGCACTGTCCGAACACCTGCGGATTCGAATAGACACGCCGAATGGATTTAAGATCGCAATTCGCCATTAAACAGTGTGAGATTTCGAACAAGATTTCAGAACAGATTTTAAGATCCGAATCGATGAACATATCCAGCGAGTGGCTCACCGCACCTTCAATCGAATTTTCAACCGGGATGACGCCGTGGTCAACCCGTCTGCGATTGACCTCGGCAAAAACATCCGTAATCGTGGTACAAGGTACGTAATGGACGCTCGAACCAAATTTGGAAAGCGAAGCCAAGTGCGTAAAAGTAGCCTCCGGACCTAGATAGGCCACGGAGACTGGCTTTTCAAGCGCGAGTGATGCCGACATAATCTCGCGGTAAACGGCCTTAATCGCGTCTTTTGGCAACGGCCCTTTTGCCAGCGAATCAATTTTTGAATAAATCTCACTTTCCCGCTCCGGGGCATACACCTCGGAGTTCTTTGCGCTTTTGAGCTTTCCAATTTCAAGCGCAAGCTGAGTGCGGTCATTCAAAAGCTCGATGATCTTTTGATCGACCTCATCTATCTTTTTCCGTATGCGTTCAAGCGTCATCGGCGACACCTGTCTATTACCTCGTATTTACAAAGAGCGCAGTCACGTTGACTCCACGACTGGCTGCATTGGCTCGACGCTCTCCTTTTGAGCGGTGAACTCGCCGTCTTCGACAGAAACGATTTTTTCGGTTCGAAGGAGCGCTTCACGGTTCACGGAATTCTCAACGAGTTCCTTAATTTCAGAAATATTTGGGAGATCCTCAAGCGACCTTAATCCAAAGTGTGCTAAAAATTTCTCGGTCGTTCCGTAAAGAAACGGCCGGCCGGGAACTTCTTTGCGGCCCACGATCTTAATAAGATCTCGCTCAAGCAACGTTCCGAGCACTCCCGACACATCCACGCCGCGCAAGTCCTCTACTTCGGCACGCGCGACAGGCTGCTTGTAAGCTAAAATCGCGAGGGTTTCCAATGCCGACTGGGTGGCGTGCCGCAACTGACGCTCACGCTCCACTTGAGTGATCCAAGGTGCAAATCTCGGTTCCGTTGAACATTCATAGCCTCCTGCGATCTCTTGAATCCGAAAACTTCTTCCCTCGCGCGCATATTCATCCCGGAGTTGAGCAACCAGCTTTTCGATCTGCGAAGCACTAAAACCAATAACGGCCCGTTTGAGATCGGACACCGTAACGGGTTTAGAAGCTGCGAAGAGAATGGCTTCGACAATTCGTTTCGCCTCTTCCTCATCCTGGATTTCGAGTTTGTTTGAGACGGCCGCGCCCACCCTTTCAATCGCACTTGTCTCAGCCTGCCTTTGAATCGGAAGCTGTTCGGCAATTTCCGCCGCAATCTCCTCACGGAGTGCTTTCAACGCCGCTTCCTTTTCCCGCTCTTTGTCTTTCTTGTGTTTGGCTAGCATATAGGTCTTAGAGCACTCAACGAAACCGTCATCCTGAGGCCCAAAGGGCCGAAGGATCCCGTTCGGGATTCTTCGGCAATGTTTGGGACGTTGCCTCAGAATGACGAACTTTTGATAGGTGCTCTTAGTCTCAGTCTCACGCCTCTTTTCGTGTAATCAAAATATCACCAAAATGCTTTTCCTGGAACACACGAGCAAATTTGGACCGAACGAGTTCGAGGAGGGCAAGAAAGGTCACGATCACCTTGTTTCTGGTCACGTTCTCTTTCAAAAATAATTCACGGAAGACCAGTTCCTTCCGTTCCGTGAGCAGCTGTTTCAGTTCAGCAATCCGCTCCTCAATGGTAATGACCTCTTCATAGACTTCCTGAAAGGTATCCTCGGGCAATTTTTGGAGCACCGAATGAAAAGCATTGATCAAATCAAACAAATCGGCGCCGAAGGCATCAATTCCAAGGTCCTCATCTGACAACTGACCTAAATAGTGATCGGCGACCTGACGCGTGAAGACCTTGCCACGCTCCGTCTCAAAGAGACCCAGTTTCTTCGCTGCTTCCCGAAATGCTTGATACTCAAGCAGCTTCCGCACCAGTTCCGCACGCGGATCGCCCTCTTCCTCTTCTTCCGCCTCCACCGTCGGCAGCAGCATCTTGGACTTAATGTAAATCAGCGTCGCAGCCATCACGAGGAACTCGCCCGCGATTTCCAAATCATATTTTTTCATCTCTTTGAGGTAGCTGAGATACTGGTCCGTAATGATCGAGACCTCGATATTGTAAATGTCCATCTCGTTCTTCTTAATCAGATCCAGAAGCAAATCAAATGGACCTTGGAAAACGGCTAGATTGACAACGAGTGGGTGGTAGGGCTTGTTTTCCGTTTCTTCCATATCAAACTCCAATTCCGACTGCTTCTTTCGCCTCCGCGAGGGTGGCTTTCGCAATTGTTTGCGCTTTTTTCGAACCTTCTACGAGCAGATCTTTAACTTTGGCTTTGGTCAAGTCCAATTGCTTTCGGCGATCATAAATGGGCTTCATAAACGGAACTAGATGGGAGCTCATTTCCTTCTTGCACTCAACGCAACCACGCTCGGCTTCGCGGCATTCAACCGCCACGGTTTTTTCATTCTGCGGATTGAAGATCGTGTGAAAATAATAGACCGGACAAACTTCCGGATGCCCTTTATCCTCCCGCCGCTTTCGGGCCGGGTCCGTCACCATTTGCATTACTTTTTTATCGACTTCTTCGGGCAAATCTGAAAGATCGATTGTATTGCCGTAACTTTTACTCATCTTGCGGCCGTCGAGCCCTGGAATCTTGGGGGTGTTCGTTAAAATCGCCTCGGCTTCCACAAACACTTTTTTCTTGTAAAGAAAATTAAATCGGCGCGCAATTTCGCGCGCCAGCTCCAGGTGGGGAAGTTGGTCATCGCCAACCGGCACTCCGTCCGCTTTGTAAAGCAAAATGTCCGCCGCTTGCAATACTGGGTACCCTAAAAAACCGTGGGTGTGGAGTTCGCCTCCCTTTTCTTCTTTTAATTGATCCTTGTACGTCGGATTCCGTTCCAACCACGAAAGCGGCGTAATCATTGACAGTAAAAGTGCGAGTTCGGCGTGTTCCGGTACTAAGCTTTGAAGAAAAATGGTGCATTTTTCCGGGTCGAGGCCGGCTGCCAAACAGTCGAGTACGACCTCAATCGTTGTTTCCTTGATATGAGTTTTGGACTCATATTGAGTCGTAAACGCGTGCCAATCTGCGATCATAAAGAAGGACTCGCTACCTTCCAACTTCTTCCAATTTTCAAGCGCCCCAAGCAAATTTCCAAGGTGCAGCTTGTTCGTCGGACGCATCCCGCTCAAGATTCGTTTCGGCACGATATCCTTTTCCTATCCTTTTGTCATTCAATGGCTTGAATCATAACGTGAACGACCAGTACTGTCAATCCACGGCGGGGTTCGAAAACAAAAAAGGGGACATTCCACAAACTACCACACCTTGAGGAGGAGGCCTTTCAAATACTCGCCTTCGGGATGATAAATGTTGATCGGGTGATCAAAAGCGTGGCTGGTCTTTTGAAGAATTTGAACTTCCCGTCCCGCATCGCGCGCCGCACCAAAAACGATCTTTTGAAAGACGTCTGCCCCGATAAAAGAGGAGCAAGAAGAGGTAAGCAAGATTCCGCCCGGCGCCAAGCGCTTAATGGCATTCAAATTGATATCCTTGTAGCCCCGAGCAGCTTCGTGGATTTGACCTTTATGTTTACAAAATGCCGGCGGATCGAGAATGATGAGATCGTACGTTCCGGTGTCCTTCCTTAAGAAATCAAACACGTCCTCACAATGAACACGGCATACTTCCCCGTTAAGCCCGTTCAGTTTTAAGTTCGCTTCAAGAATTTTTACAGCCGGTGCTTGCGACTCGACCGCAGTGACCGACGCTGCGCCAGACCGCGCGGCATAAATCGAAAAAGCTCCGCTGTAGGCAAAGCAGTCGAGCACGCGCTTTCCTTGGGCGTGCGGTGCAATCAATTTTCGATTTTCACGTTGATCCAGGAAGAAACCGGTTTTTTGGCCTCGCTTGACATCCACCCAGAACTTATTGCCGTATTCCTCAATCTCGATTTCGGACGGCGGCTGCGCCCCGCTCAAAGTCTGCGGCCGATGCTCTAAACCTTCAAGCCGCCGTGCGTGTGCGTCGTCACGTTCGAAAATCCCTTTGGGCTGGAATACTTTCTCTGCTGCTTCTACCGCGACCAACTTCAGCCGGTCCATTCCCGCCGTTAAAAACTGTGCGACCAACCAGTCCCCGTACCGATCAATAATGAGTCCCGGAAGAAAATCGCCTTCGGAATGGACGCACCGGTAGGCGTTCGTGTCGGAGGCGACGAAACTCTGGCGAAGTTTCTTCGCTTGTTCCATTCGGCGCACAAAAAAGGCGGCGTCGATTGCTTCGTCCCGAAACGAGAGGATTCGGACCGCAATTTGAGAGAGTGGATTGAGATAACCAATCCCGAGAAATTCCTCGGCGCTTGAGTACACCTTCACAAGATCGCCCTTCCCCAACTCGGAATCGAGGCGGTCAATGGCGCCTGAAAAAATCCACGGGTGAAAAGCGCGAACCGACTTTTCCCTTCCCGGTTTCAAAAGCACTTGGCAGGTTTTCACGAAGAGACTATTTTTTGTCCGCGTTTAGCGTGCGGATGAATTCTGCTGCAACATCCCTTCTCCCCCTTCTGGGGGAGAAGGTGAGGATGAGGGGGATGTTCAAGGGTCCTCCCCCTCACCTTGATCCTCTCCCCCTCCGGGGGAGAGGAAATGACACGAAACGCATACCTATTTTTCGCTTGAGGCGGGAAACGGCGCGGCGGAACGATTCGGAATCCAGTTTCCGGCTGATGAAAAGCACCTCGGGCGTTTCAACAATGACTAAATCTCTTACGCCGTAAAGACAAACAGGTTTTTCGTTCGAGTAAACAAGATTCCGGCGTGCGTCGATCGCCTCCGCTGCGCTGAACAGCGCATTTTGATACCGGTCCTTCGGCCAAAGCGCTTCGAGCGACTGCCACGTACCGATATCGCTCCATTCAAAGTCGCAGCGGATGACATTCGCCCGCTTGAGTCGTTCCAGGACCGCATAATCGAATGAAAGATTGGGTAAATGCCGGAACGTGCGCGCCGGTGCTACGGTGCCTTTTCTCACGCGAAGAGTGCGGATCAGGTGCGTGAGCCTTGGTTGATATTCCTTGAGCGAATTAAGAATCGTCCGAGCCTCGGCCAAAAAGATTCCCGCGTGCCACAGGAATTTGCCCGAACGAATGAACCGGCGGGCGCGCCGAATCGTTGGTTTTTCGACAAAACGCGTGAGTTCAAACGCGGAGCCGGATAGTCTCTTACCGATTTCAACATAACCGTAAGAGGGAGACGCAAAAGTCGGCCGAACGCCGAACACAGAAAAGGATCTGGTTCTACGCGCCATTCGAGCCCCAAGCTTTACCGCAGCTTCGAATCTGCGTTGATCCGACACTTTGTGATCGGCCGGAATCATCAAAATGAGGGCGTCCGGATCTCGTTTGAAAATGATGGAGGTGCCAAGTGCTACCGTTGCTGCGGTATTTCGCAAAACCGGCTCGCCAAGCACCTGACTTCTTGGAACTTTCAGAGCGCATTTCCGAAGTGCGGCCAGATGTGCATGATTTCCAACCACGAATGTGCGTGAGGGCGGAATGAGCGTCGAAATCCGTTTTAAGGTTGCTTCTAAAAGGGTTTTCTTTCCTGGAAGGATTCTCAGAAGCGGTTTAGGATGACGTTCACTCGAAAGCGGCCAAAGCCTTGTCCCGGACCCACCTGCCATTACAATCGCCCACAACATAAGTTCCTGCCCAGTTCCGGTTCTCAGAGGGACAGATGTTGCCGAGTCAGACAGCAGTGTCTGACTCGGCAACATCTGTCACTCTGAGAACCGGAACTGTTATGTATTCTTTAATGAGAAAACTCCTTAATTTTCCCCTCCACGAGCGATCGGATTTGTTCGAGGCGCTTTTGGCTCCGAGCTTCGAACCGAGTGACCAGAACCGGCTGCGTGTTCGAGGCGCGCACGAGCCCCCAGCCGTCTCCAAAGTTAATGCGGACACCATCAATTAAAGTCGTCGGGTACCTTCCGTCAAAATAGTCCGTTGTACGCCGCACCACCTCAAACTTTTCCTCGTCAGGACACGCGACCCGAATCTCCGGCGTGGCGTATGTTTTCGGTACGTCCTCTAAAAGTTCCGGGAGGTGCTTTCCCGACTGGTCCATGATCTCGAGGACCCGAAGTCCCGCATAAAGCCCGTCGTCATAACCATAATATCGATCCGCAAAAAACATATGCCCGCTCATTTCGCCCGCAAGGAGCGCTTTCTCTTCAAAGAGTTTCTGCTTAATCAAGGAATGACCTGTTTTCCACATAATCGCCCGGCCGCCGTGTTGTTTCACATCTTCGAAGAAAAGGTCGGAGCACTTCACATCCGCAACGAATGTGGCGCCAGGATGCTCTTTCAAGATCGCGCGGCTGAAGAGGATCAAGAGCTTATCGCCCCAGACAATTGATCCTTCGTGATCCACCACCCCGATCCGGTCTGCATCTCCGTCAAACGCAAGGGCGACGTCCGCTTTCGTCTCACGAACTTTCCGGATCGCGTCCTCGAGGTTTTCGACGACTGTCGGATCCGGATGATGATGGGGAAAACGGCTGTCGGGTTCGCTGAAAAGCTCGATCACGTCATGACCCAGGTCTCGAACGACGTGAGGGGCAATGAGGCCGGCCGTTCCATTTCCGGAATCGACAACGACTTTGAGACTCCGACGGAACTGGAACGATTTCTTAAGATACGCACGATAAGGGGAAACCGTTTCGGCCGCTTCTAAAGTGCCCTTGCCCGTAACAAAATCCTGAGCGTCAATGATCTGTTTTAGCTCTTGAATCGCCTCGCCAAAGATCGCACTCCGACCGATGATGATCTTTAGGCCATTGTACTCGGGAGGATTATGAGATCCTGTGATCATCACACCGCCGGTCGTGTCGAGGTGGGTGATTGAAAAATAGCAGATCGGGGTTGTGACGATACCAACGTCCACGATCGAGACACCCGAAACCCGCAACGCGTTCACAAGAGCGGCTCGGATCCGCTCCGAACTAGGCCGAATATCGCGGCCGAGAACCAATTTTGGCTTCTCCACGTGACGAACCCGCACCAAATAAGCCGCAATGGCCTGCCCGATGAGACGGACCGCATCATCGGTCAAATCCTGCTCGGCGATCCCCCGAATATCGTACTGTCGAAATATGTGTGGATTCATAAAAAAGCAGTTTGTCAAATTAGTCGTCAGCTATCAGTCGTCAGCTATCAGTCTTCAGCTGTCAGTTATTAGCGAAAAGTTAAATCAACAAAATGAATCGTGCAAACTTCTCAAAAACCTTCCACAAAGCGCTTTCCACTGTCCCTGATGACTGAACGCTGAAAGCTGATAGCTGACAGCCGAAGACTCATACCTGCGCGGGACAGGACTTGAACCTGCATGCCTTGCGGCGCCAGCCCCTCAAGCTGGTGTGTCTGCCAATTCCACCACCCGCGCGAGTAAGACAAGAGACGAATATCAACTCAACTTGCTGCCGCATCTTGGACAGAAATCGAGTCTAATCCCGGTATAGCCCATATGCTTGTTGCAAGCGGGGCATCGCCAAAAAATAATATTCAAGAGCAACGCAACTAGATAAAACAATCCGAGACCAGCCAGAAAAATGCCGACTGTAGCCCACATGATAATGACGGAATTATCACTATGCGTCAAATAGTTTACCCATCGATCCTCCGTTGCCACAAATGTAACACCAAATAAGATTCCTATCCCAAAATTGACCCACACAGCACAAGTTTTGCGCCAGCGGAATCGTAAAGCAACGCTCTTTTCCTCATTGAAATCCATCACCCTAACCTTTTTACACGACATAAGATAAGCTGACCTGGTTGTACGACTTTAGAACAACTTGTATGGCCGCTGTGGTGTAAACTTAACTTCTAAAAGAACCTTACGCGAAAAGCTCTAATATGGTTACGATCTTAGACATGCCGAACACTTTCATTTGAAGTTAAAGCAAATTCTTTACGCACTGATGCTTCATGTTCATCCAACGCGCGATATTCCCATTCGCCTATACGAAATCCGACGACTTTTTGACTTTTAATTTCTATGAGAGCGGCAAGGTCCACTGAAAATCGCACTGGAGTTTGAAAATAAAGGGCTTCGTATTCCCCATCCTCAGTCATTCTTGAAGAAGCTAATGGTGCTCCTTTCATTCCCGATAACAGTTCTTCTCGGCTAATCGCAAGAGGCAATGTTTTGACCTTAATTGCATTAGATTCAGTTTCATCTTCATTAAAGCTTAAAGCTAATGACGCAAATATGCACCATATACCGATAAAAATAACAGACTTTTTAATCATAGTTTCTTCAACAAGATTTTATCGCCTCTAGCTAAAGCCAGTTTTTTTGCTCGTGTCCAGCCTTTGATTTGCTTTTCACGCTTTGCGGCTCCATATTTGTTTGGAAATTCTTCGGAATGAATGACTCTGACAGCGGAATTATATTTGGTGTAATGACCGCCGTCTTTGGTAGAGTGGCGTTGAAAACGTTTCTGTAAATCCTTCGCCATTCCGGTGTATAAAGATCCATCTTCGCATTCAAGAATGTACGCGTACCACATCTTAATCGTGTCCTTCGACTCACTCGCTTCGCTCGTTCGCTCAGGATGCCTCTCCTCGGCCATACAGAACTTGTGCTGAGCGAGGCCGCAGGCCGAGTCGAAGCACTGGGAGACTTGGATTCGAACCAAGATTACCTGGTCCACCGTGCACCAGAACAACCACTTCGTGTTCGGTGCACGGTGCCGTGAACCGATCTTTGATCTGGTTCACGGCAGAGCCACGCGCGTTAACATCAGCAGTGACTTCAGGTGAAATTAATCTTGCATTTTTTTCAGTCAACATTGAAATCTTTTCGGTGGCTGGGGGACAAGGAATCGAACCTTGATTACTTGATCCAGAGTCAAGCGTGTTACCAGTTACACCATCCCCCAACAAGCTTATTGTCCGGTCTTAATAGACTCGCGGAGCATCATCCGTAATGCTTTCTTGCCTTTGCTTGATTTAAAATAGTTCTCACGTCTCTTTGCATCCGCTTGCGAAAGAAATGCCTCATAAAATATCAACTGGATCTGCTGATAACGCTGTGTCGTATACACTTTGTTCCTGCGATGCTCTGCCAACCTTCTTTTTAGATCCGCTGTATACCCAATATAAAACCTTTCCTCCGCCTGAGTCCATAACACATACGTGTAATACATG
>MHFT01000045.1:17680-18202 GCA_001804315.1 Omnitrophica bacterium RIFCSPLOWO2_12_FULL_50_11 | reverse complement strand
CTTCTGGCAAATGCTCAAGAGTACACAAAGATCCTTAACAAAACCCGCAAGGAAATCACAGCTGCTGGATCCATGGATGAATTAAATGCCATCACCCTTCCGCCTCGTCCGGAAGTGAAGCCAATCATCATCCCGGCCGTGGAGATTCCCGATCCAAGACCGAATCTGGATCGAAACATCGCAGCCGGCCGGCAAATCTTGGATCTGGCAAAAAAGGAAATCGATGAATCTCTGCCGCCAAATCCTCCACTGCCCGCTCCTACAGGCAGTTTAGCTTCGATGCTGATTAATTTTGATGTGCTGAAACGCCTGCCAACATCCGGTCCTGAGTGGCAGCATGTTTTTGATTTTGCCAAAAAGAGTGCGTCAAATCCCCAGCTTTCCAATCAGGGTGACGAGACGAATGTCATCGTTTTGGCCAAGGCCTTGGTATATGCGCGAACGGGAGATGAGAATTACCGCAACCAAGTCCGGCAAGCTGTGATGAATGCCATGGAGACGGAAAATGGCGGCCGCTCGCTG
>MHFT01000045.1:0-17664 GCA_001804315.1 Omnitrophica bacterium RIFCSPLOWO2_12_FULL_50_11 | reverse complement strand
TGATGGCCTACATCGTGGCAGCCGGAATCGTTGGTTTGACGGCCGAAGACGATGCTAAATTCCGCACTTGGTTGGATGGTGTCCGCCGGGAAGAGTTAAGTGGCAAGACACTGATTTCTACTCATCAAGACCGGCCCAACAACTGGGGAACTATGGCCGGGGCCACCCGCATTGCCGCCGCGATTTATTTGGGCGATACGGCAGACCTTGAAAAGGCCGTCAAGGTCTTCAAGGGATATTTGGGAGACCGCAGTCAGTATGCGGGTTTTGCGTACGGTGATCTGTCCTGGCAGGCGGATCCCAAGAATCCTGTCGGAATTAATCCAAAAGGCGCCACAAAGAATGGAATCAACATTGACGGCGTGATACCGGATGATTTGAGAAGAGGTGGGGGTTTTAAGTGGCCCCCTGGAGGAACCGGCTATCCCTACGAAGCTTTCCAAGGTGTACTTGCCCAAGCCGTACTTTTGTATCAGGCAGGACACACGGACGTATGGAATTGGTCAGACCAGGCTATTTTGAGGGCCTTTAAGTGGCTCAATGAGGTTGCGAAATGGCGTCCGAGTGGGGATGATGTCTGGCAGCCATTTGTTGTCGATTATTTTTACAAAACGAATTTTTCGGCAGGCATTACAGATAATAACCCCGGGAAAAATATGGGATTTTCCGGCTGGCTTTTTGGGACGCAAGAGACACAACCCGAGCCCCCTCAGCCGCCGGCTCCAGACACGACCCCACCTGTCATTAGCGCCGGGCCCACTGCCAAGGTGAGCGCCACAGGCGTCACCATCACCTGGAGGACTGACGAGGCAGCAGATTCCCAGGTGGAATACGGAACCTCCACCAATTACGGCAGCTTGTCAGCACTCGACCCAAAAAAAGTTACCGATCACTCTGTGACGCTTGCGATGGAGAAACTCAGTGCCGAGACGACCTATCATTATCGCGTTATATCTCGCGATACGGCGGGTAATCCCCAAACTTCTCGGGACTTCACGTTCACAACTCCCAAGATCGACACACCACCTCCTCCGGATAAGACTCCACCTGACATTACTGCTGGACCCACTGCCAAAGTGAGTGCCACAGGTGTTACCATCACGTGGAAGACCAACGAGGCTTCAGACAGCCGGGTGGAATATGGCAAGACGACGGATACCGGAATGCCCTCCTCCACGCAAGACAACCGCATGGTCACCGATCACAGCGTAATCTTGAGCAATCTGGAGACCGGCACCGCTTATAAGTTCCTTGTCAAATCCCGCGATGCGGCTGGAAATCCGCAAACTTCTGGGGATTTCACATTTACAACCCCCAAGATCGATACACCGCCGCCCCCGCCTGCAGATGGATTCTTCCGCGCAGAAGAGCCATTTCGTGCCGGTCAGGTGATTACGGCAAATGCGATTGCCGCAAACCCCTCGGGAGGGGGTTCCGTGGACGATCCGGCCATCTATCGAAACTTCGTCATCGGAACCAGAAAATCGGGCGGGATCGATGTGTTCGATCTCAACGGGAAATTAGTCTCCCATTTTGCGACCGACGCCAATAACTCCGACGTTAAAGACAATTTTATGTTGGGCGCTCAGAAGACAGTTATCGTGACCACCACCAATCGGAGTAGTAGCGAGAAAGGGATTCGTGTCTACAAACTGGATCCCGTGACTGGCAAATTAACGGACATCACAGGGACTGTTACAGGTGCACTGCCTACAGAACCCTACGGCCTGTCCATGTACCGTGACTCAGTCAGCGGCAAATTCTACACCTTTGCCTCGGACAAAGGCAGCGGGGATGTGTTCCAGTACGAGCTCACTGATGCTGGAAACGGTATGGTGAATCTCGAATTAAAACGTACGATTCCCGGCAGTGGCCAAACCGAAGGCATTGCCGTGGATGAAGTGAGCCACAAGGTTTACATCGCACCTGAAAACGGTAATGTGGCCTTCCGCCGATTTGGAGCGAGGCCTGATGCGGGAACACAGCCTGAAAACATTGTGAACCGCGATGGGCATTACAAAGGTGCAGATATTGAAGGCCTTGCTGTTTACCACATGCCCGGAGGAAAGGGTTACCTGCTTGTCTCAGATCAGTCTACCGATCAAAAGAACAATCAAGTTGTCGTCTATCGGTTGGAAGACAACAACACCTTCATTGGTACGTTCCAGATCAAAGACACTGCCAGTACGGACGGCATGGACGTCAGCAATGCAGCTCATGGTACGAATTTCCCCAATGGTTTGCTCATTGTGCAAAACAATGACAAAAATCTGCACTTTGTGTCATGGAAAGACGTCGCCGATACCACGGGGCTGGGTATCTATGTACCTGGAGTAGTCTCAGTGCCCCCTCCTCCGCCAACCGGTGAACTGAAAACCACAACACCCGATCTCAAGGTTGCCTTCATTGGAGATCAGGGCCTTGGTTCCAAGTCAGAGGCTGTGCTCCGGCTGATTAAAGAGAAAGGTGCGGATCTCGTACTTCATCAGGGGGATTTTGATTACAGCAATAATCCCGCATCCTGGGATCAACAGATCACTTCAATTTTGGGAGACAATTTTCCCTATTTTGCTTCCATTGGTAATCACGACACCTCGAAATGGGATGGGCCTGGAGGCTACCAGGATCTTCTCGAACAGCGCCTCGCGCGTGTGAACGCGCAGAACACGGATGTCACCTGCGCGGGTGAATACGGAATCAATTCTTCCTGCACCTACGGAGGACTGTTCTTCGTCCTTTCAGGCGTGGGGACCAAGGGGTCAGGGCATGCTGAATATATCAGCAACACCCTTGCCCAGGATGATTCGATATGGAGCATTACTTCCTGGCATAAGAACATGCATGAAATGCAGGTTGGAGGAAAAGGTAATGAAACCGGCTGGGGAGTTTACCAGGCTGCCATGGAAGGCGGGGCCATAATCGCCACGGGTCATGAGCATTCGTATTCAAGAACCGTGACCTTGAATGATATCGGGAACAGTCAGAACAATCATGGGGTGATCCCCGGGGATGATCCGGACCAGCTCCGAGTCGGACTGGGAGAAACCTTTTCGTTTGTCAGTGGTATCGGGGGAAAAAGTATTAGGAACTTCACAGGGGATCCCCTGAGTCCGGATCCGTGGTGGGGGGCTGTTTACACCACCAATTTCTGGAAGAATAGTGAGAAAACCATCAATCAATTTAACGGTGCATTGCCGGGCGCTCTATTCATCACCTTCAATGTGGACGGTGATCCTTATAAGGCGCATGGAGAATTCGTCGACATCCTCGGCGGGGTCATCGATTCATTCTGGATCAGGAGCACCTTCAAGCCGACTTTAAACTAATCGGTGTCGGCGATAAAATACCCAACCACCGTGTACAAGAAGGTTCAGCAAAGCTGTACCTTTCGTCCTCCCTACCGTGGAATCCACTTATGAGAAAGAGCGGCCTCAATATGGTTCCGTACCGAACCTGGACGGAGAGAGGCCCACGTGCAGTTGCACAAGCGGTCTTAAAGGCTAAGATGGTCTTCAAAGCCAAGCAAGCTTGCGTGAAATCGTCAAAGTGAAACGGAGGGGTTGATGAGAACGGATATAACAACGTCTCTAAACGCATGGAAGGCGTACATGGATTGTCTTGTCCGGTGCGCACGAGACGCTGCTCAAAATGGAGAAGAGCGACCCGTACAAGCCTTCGTCACCATTTCCCGTCAAGTCGGTGCGGGCGGTATCACGATTGGCGAGAAGTTAGCTCTCTACTTAAAGGAGCGCGACAAAGCTGCCACATGTCCTTGGACCGTCTTTGACAGAAACTTGGTCGAACGAGTTTTAGAGGAGCATCGGCTCTCCGAAGAATTCGCAAAGTTCATGCCGGAGAAGAAAGTTTCGGAAATACAGGACATGATCGAGGAAATGTGCGGGCTGCATCCGGATGAGTGGGCGCTCGCGTACAAGACGAAGGAGACAATTCTGCATTTGGCATATTCCGGCAACGTAGTGATCGTCGGCCGCGGAGGGAATTTGCTCACACGCCGGCTTGCGCAGGGTTTTCATGTTCGCCTGGTGGGTTCAATGAAAAAACGGGTTACGCACGTACAGGAGTATTACGGGATGAACGAGAGGGAAGCGGTCGAATTCATTACGGAAGAAGATAAAGGGAGAAAAGATTACTTGAGGTATCATTTTGACAAGGACATAGATGATCCGATGCTTTACCACCTCGTGATCAACACGGACTTGATTTCCTACGACGATGGTGCACAGATCATCGGTGGTCAGGTGCTCAAATTTCGCGTTAAGTGCATTTTCCCTTCAGATGTCGGGCACGTTTCAAACGTGCCCGACAGATGATGACAGGGGGGAATGTCCAACCGCCAGGTTTTTTGAGGTGGACAAAATAACACGATTATATGAAAATAACCAACCTGGACCGCTTGCCCGCAAGCAGGCTATTTGTTGCGTGGCAGCGTAGGAGGGTGTCATGAACTTCCAAGGTATGATGAAGGAATTCAATGCGCGTAAGGAGCGATTAAAAACCGTGAGCGTCGGTTCTTGTGATCAAGACCGACAGCCTAATTGCGCCCCCAAGATGCTCGTTGACGTCGTCCTGCCAAATCAAGTATTTATTCTCGATTATCGGTTTACACGTACGTATGCAAATATCACGCA
The DNA here is from genome assembly GCA_001804315.1 of Omnitrophica bacterium RIFCSPLOWO2_12_FULL_50_11. Taxonomy (GTDB): domain Bacteria; phylum Omnitrophota; class Omnitrophia; order Omnitrophales; family Danuiimicrobiaceae; genus 2-12-FULL-50-11-A. The sequence goes on along the minus strand of MHFT01000045.1, from coordinate 13,015 downwards.
GAACCCACAGCTTTCCATGTCGTTTATGGATGACGGGGCGTTTACCGGCTATCGGTTTAATGGGACGTGTCGGTTGATCGAATCGGGCGACGAATATGAACGAGTCAAGGAAATGTGGAGGAAAAGACTCACTTCTTATCAGGCAACGAGAATCGTCGAACGCATAAAAGGCTACTATTCAGCGCGTGACGCGGAGAACATTCTTCCCGACGACTTCGTGATCATTAAATTCGAAGCCGTGCAAGGCTCTGTCGTCAAACCGGATCGTATTTTACGCGCCTGCCGCGAGGACGAACACGCTCCCGTAAGGAAAAAAAAGACGAACGAGGGAAGATAAAATTACAAGGAGATAAAAAAGATGAAAACAACGAAAGTGGAACCTATCAATATCGGAATTGAGGAAAAAGCCAGGAAAGAAGTGTCAGAAGGCCTTGCCCAGTTGCTTGCTGACACATACACGTTGTATTTGATGACCCACAATTTCCACTGGAACGTAACGGGTCCTATGTTCCTGACGCTGCATCTTGCGTTTGAAGATCAATACAACGAGTTGTGGAAAGCCGTCGATCTCGTGGCCGAACGGATCCGAGCGTTGGATTTTCCGGCTCCCGGTACGTACGCTCAGTTTTCGCGCCTCACGTCGATTCAGGAGAAACAAGAGGTTCCAAGCGCCGATGAGATGATCCGAGCTCTCGTAGAAGGGCATGAGGCGGTCATCCATACGGTCCGTTCCATATTTCCGATTGCGGAACGTGCCGATGATCAAGTGACGACGGATCTACTGACAATGCGAATGGTTGCGCACGAGAAAACTGCTTGGATGCTGAGAAGCCTGCTTGCCGCCTAAACCTCCAGGAGTAATGTCAAATGATTTGTGTAAATTCGAGGCGAAGAAAAAGAGGATAGGTCCCTGATCCAGCCGATTTTCTTGTTTCAAAGAATTGAAAAACGGTTCTTAAGGGAAAAAAGGATAAGGTTTTGACCTTGCGGGCCTCGAGAAAGTGTCTTAAATTGAATTTAAACGCAAAATTTTCGACTCGAATCCTCCAAAAAATCTGAATTTCATTTTTTTTCGGCTTTTGCCTTCTATACTCAACTACCCCTGGAATTGTGATTCCAAACGCGGAACCGATGCGGAAGATTCCGGCGTGGTTCCGCATTCAGTTCCGCTCCGGTTCCGTGTTTCGAAGAATCACACTTTTTGGCGCTCTTAAGTATCTCTTCGTTTCTACGCCGGAACGAGATCGACCGGATGTCGAGCGGCCTTGGGAGGCGAGAGGATTTTTCTCTCCGTCTCGCCGAAAATAACCTGATTTAATATACCCTTTATGGTATATTATTCTATATTTATTAGTTTAAATATATCCTTAAGGGTATAAAATATTTTAATTATACCCGAAAGAGTGTGTAAATGGAGTGCAGATATTGATTTTATACCTGATCTGATATATCATGTAATTCATCATGAATGGGATGGGCACAAAAATTAAACAACTGCGAAAGCAAGCTGGACTGACGCAGCAGGAATTTGCCCGGAGGGTTGGTGTTGGATTGCGTTTTATTCGTGACCTTGAGCAGGGCAAGCCGAGTGTCCGGCTAGATAAGGTGAACCAGGTTCTGGCGTTCTTGGGCCATCATCTTGAGATTGTCACGAATCATGAAAGAAGAGAAACTTCGAAAAGCTAAGGTCAACTATAAAAACCGATTGGCTGGGTACTTATCAGAGACCCAGAACGGTTGCCAGTTTACTTATGACAAAACCTTCCTGGATAAAGGACAGCCAATTTCGGTATCACTTCCCTTGCGCGCCGCGCCTTATGAAGCGAAGGATCTTTTTAGCTTTTTTAAAGGCTTGTTGCCTGAAGGCTGGTACCTTGACATCGTGAGCGCCACGGCGAAAGTGGATCCGCATGATTCATTTGGCTTATTACTGGCGACAACGGCGGATACGATCGGAGCGGTAACGATTCACAAGGCCGAAGATTGAGTGCGGGCCGAAAACCAACGATGAATGATCATCTGATCAAGAAAATGTTTCACACGACTAAACTTCCTGCGATTTCTTTTTCCTTGCAGGATATTCCGCTCAAGGCACAAGAGATGGTTGGCAAAATGTCCATTTCAGGAGTTCAACCGAAATTGTCATTAAAGTTAAACGGGCGCCGGTCTCAACTTACGGCCGCTGCCTCGGGCGGTGAATACATTCTGAAGCCGCAGGTTCCGCAGTTTCGGTTTATTCCTGAAAATGAAAACTGCTGCATGGACATTGCGTCGGAGCTGGGCATCGACACGCCCCCGCATTGTTTGCTGCCTTTGAAAGACCGCTCTTTAGCTTATGTGGTGAAACGTTTTGACCGCCGCGGTGAGGAAAAAATTCATCAAGAAAACTTTTATCAGGTCCTCGAGAAAAGAGACAAATATGCAGGTTCGCTCGAAGAAATTGGCAAGAAACTGAAAGAAATTTCAGCCGTGCCCGGGTTGGACGTACAGCTTTTTTTTGAACGTATCGTTTTCAATTTCTTAATCGGCAATGGGGATGGGCACTCTCAAAACTATTCGATTTCTTATGATGAGCATGGAAACATTCGTCTTTCTCCCGCGTATGACATCGTTTGCACGAAACTCGTGTTGCCGAAGGGAGAAGATTCTGCGCTGACTCTTAACGGTAAAAGTAATCAACTCAAGCGAAATGATTTTGATGCTTTGGCGGATTGCTTCAATATTCCGGCGAAAGTTCGCTATGAAAAGTTCGAACGCAAATCAAATCGGATGAGACAGTTCGTGGGAGACAGCAAGCTCCAAAAAGACTTTCAGAAGAAATTCATTGAAATTATTCTTTCGAGATACGAGCGGCTCAGAATCGTCTTTTAAGAGGAAGCTTGATTGGGCACGTTTCCGCCCCGCCACAAATCGCTGGCGGGTCGCCAACGCCTTGTGGCGACAAATAACGCAGCGGATCCGCCGTCATTGTGGCGGACAAGAAGTTTTGAGAATTTCTGCCCTTTCTTGTGTGGACTTGCCAATACGAGCGGAAACACGTATACTTCAATTGGCCGAATATTTGGCTAAATCTAGCGTTTTGTTAAGCTAGGAGGGAGTGAATGGTTATGACAAAGGTTAACTTGTCCGAAGCCAAAGACAGACTCAGCCAACTTGTCAAAGACGCTGCAGAAACGACGGAACCGATTATGATTGCAGTTCATGGTCGTAATCAAGTAGTCATGATTTCCCAGGAGGAATATGAGAGTCTGATGGAAACGATTGAGATCTTGCGTGACCAGGACCTAGTCAAAAAAATATTGGCATCCCTCAAGGAATTAAAACGAGGAGAAGTGGTCGACTTTGACAGCATCAAAAAAGTTGTTTAGACGTAATGGCTGAGCCCAAACAAGGCCGCTTTAAGGTCGTTTTTACCAAAACGGCTCGGAGGGATTATGAAACGATTCGAGACATAAAGCTGATACGCGGGCTCAACCGACTCATTGAGAAGCTAAAAGAAAACCCTTACCTATTTAAGAAACTTGCTGGTCCCTTCGGGGAGCTCCGTTCGGCAAAAACTTTTTCGTTTCGCCTCCTTTACCAAATCGAGCAAGATCGATTGATCGTTCACGTTGTTTCTATTGAACATCGAAAGGATGTTTATCGTTAATGGTCTGGCCGATCTTGCCAGTCAAGCATGTACGAAGAGAAAAAATCATCTTATTTTTGTGTTTGACAAATGGGTGAAATGCGGGCATACTTCACCTAATAGTAGTCAGGAAAGGGGAGATAGGTTTAACCGCGAGGTTGAGCGTTTCACCTTTCGGTTTTTTGTTTGAAACCGGTTTCTCCTGGGTCAAACGGTTCAAAAAGGCCGTAGTAACACTTCAAGTGCTGCATTATTCGACACCTCGAAGAAGGTTCGCCCCCGTTATCTGCTATTAATCCTATGGAAAGGAGAATGAGAAGAATATGCCTACAGGATTTGTGAAATGGTTTAACAGCTCAAAGGGCTATGGTTTCATTTCCCGTGAGTCCGGCAGTGATGTATTCGTGCATCACAGTGCGATTCAGGGCGATGGTTACAAGACTTTAGACGAAGGTCAGAAAGTACAGTTTGAAGTCACCCAAGGCCCAAAAGGCGAGCAGGCGACGAACGTCGTCAAGCTGTAATTGAGTTAGCACCACAAAAGGGGTCGGATTTAAATGGTCCGACCCTTTTTCTTTCCTCTCTACTCAGCAAAAAAGGTGACACGCGTTGAGCGTGTGTGTAAAATAGTTGCGTGTTGCAGTCGGAATTTATTACGTCTTCCATTGGTAAGAAAATTGTAATAGCCGTTACGGGCCTCTTCTTGTTTGGGTTTGTCATCGGCCACTTGGCTGGAAACCTGCTTATTTTTGCCGGTCCGGATGCCTTAAACAGTTACGCTAGAAAGCTCCGCGACTTAGCGCCGCTCGTTTGGAGCGCTCGATTCGTACTTCTTGCTTCCGTCGTGTTCCACATTTGGACTTCAATTCTCCTTACGATTGAAAACCGCGCCGCGCGGCCAATCGGTTACGAAGTGAGGAAAACAATTCAAACCTCAATCGCCGCGCGAACGATGATGCTTTCAGGCCTCGTGATCCTTGCCTTTATCATCTACCACTTGCTCCATTTTACGTTCCGAGTAACCCATCCTGAAATTTCCCATTTGACCGATTCGCTTGGCCGTCACGACGTCTATTCCATGGTGGTACTCAGTTTCCAAAAGGTGTACATTTCCGCGGTGTACGGTATCGCAATGACGCTTCTTTGCCTGCACCTTGCTCACGGTGCGTCCAGTTGGCTCCAGACGCTTGGTTGGAACAATGAGCGGACGCAGCCGCTTTTCGTCCGGATCAGCGCTGCTGTTTCATTGCTTATTTTGATTGGTTACGTTTCAATCCCCATTTCTGTTTTGTGTGGTGTCGTGAAATGAAGCTCGATTCGAAAATTCCGTCGGGTGCAATGAGCGAAAAGTGGACTCGCCACCGCAATCAATCGAGACTGGTCAGTCCCGGAAACAAGCACAAGTACAAAATCATTGTTGTCGGTACGGGCCTTGCCGGTGCCTCAGCCGCCGCAACGCTTGCAGAACTTGGCTACCGGGTGGAATGTTTTTGTTTCCAGGACAGCGCCCGCCGTGCGCACAGCATTGCCGCACAGGGCGGAATCAATGCAGCGAAGAATTACGAAAATGACGGTGACAGCGTCTGGCGCCTTTTTTACGACACCATCAAAGGCGGCGACTTCCGCTCGCGCGAGGCGAATGTGTACCGGCTTGCGGAAATCAGTACGGCCATCATTGACCAATGCGTTGCACAAGGGATTCCGTTCGCGCGCGAATACGGCGGCTACTTAGCGAACCGCTCATTTGGAGGTGCGCAAGTCTCACGTGCTTTTTACGCGCGCGGCCAAACCGGCCAACAACTTTTACTCGGCGCTTACCAAGCGCTTTGCCGTCAAGTTCAATCCGGACAGGTTCATTTGTACACTCGCACTGAGATGCTTGACCTGGTTGTGGTGAGCGGCGAAGCGAAGGGAATCGTGGTCCGGGACTTGGTAAATGGAAAAGTCACGTGCTGCGTCGCCGATGCGGTGGTACTGGCAACCGGCGGTTACTCGAACGTTTTCTTTCTCTCGACAAACGCAAAAGGCTGCAATGTCACCGCAACCTACCGCGCTTACAAACGCGGCGCGCTCTTTGCCAACCCTTGTTTTACGCAAATACATCCCACGTGTATTCCCGTAAGCGGCGAGCACCAGTCGAAACTGACCCTCATGAGCGAGTCGCTTCGCAATGACGGGCGCATTTGGGTGCCAAAGGCAAAGGGTGACCAACGGCCGCCGAAGCACATTCCCGAGGATGAGCGTGATTACTACCTGGAACGAAAGTATCCAAGTTATGGAAATCTTGCGCCGCGTGACATTTCATCCCGGAGCGCAAAAGAAGTTTGTGATGAAGGCCGCGGTGTGGGGAAAACCGGACAAGGGGTTTATCTTGACCTTCGGGATGCGATCGCCGAGCTCGGAAAAGATGTGATTCGCGACCGCTACGGCAATTTGTTCGAAATGTACGAAAGGATCACGAGCGAAAATCCGTACGACGTACCCATGCGAATTTATCCTGCTCCTCATTACACGATGGGCGGTCTTTGGGTCGACTACAATTTGATGAGTACGATTCCAGGTCTTTTCGTCATCGGCGAAGCGAATTTTTCGGAGCACGGCGCAAACCGTCTCGGCGCCAGCGCGCTCATGCAAGGACTTGCAGACGGTTACTTCGTTTTGCCGTATGTGATTTCCGATTATCTAGCACAAAGGAAGCCCAGCACAGTGCGTGAAGACGCACCGGAATGCCGAAAAGCGCAAGAGGAAGTGATCCAACAGACGAAAAAATTGCTGTCCATTCGCGGGTCTCGTACCGCCGACGATTTCCACCGCGAGCTGGGCGGGCTCATGTGGAATGAGTGCGGAATGTCCCGGAGCGAAGAGGGACTAAAAAAGGCCCTCAAGCGGATTCCCCAGATTCGCGAAGAGTTTTGGGGTAATGTCAACGTGCTCGGCGGCCACGAAGAGTTGAACGAAGCGTTGGAGAAGGCAGGGCGCGTGGCGGACTTTTTGGAATTTGCGGAACTGATGTGTTACGACGCGCTCGAGCGGAGAGAATCCTGCGGGGCTCATTTTCGTGTGGAATACCAAACGCCGGACGGTGAAACGCGTCGTGACGACCAGCGTTACAAGCATGTTTCCGCGTGGGAATTTACGGGCGTCGGTGAAAAACCCGCGCATCACAAAGAACCGCTTGAATTCGAATTCGTCGATTTGGTCGAGAGAAGTTACCGATGACGGCAGATTGATGAAGGCCACGTCATGAATTTCACACTCAAGGTTTGGCGGCAAAAAAATCGAAACATCAAAGGCAAGCTTGAAACCTACGGGGCAGAGGAAATTAGCTCTGACATTTCTTTCCTTGAGATGCTGGATCAAGTCAACGAGAACCTCGCCGCGCGCGGAATCGAGCCGATTGCTTTTGACCACGACTGCCGCGAAGGAATTTGCGGGTCATGCTCGCTCACGCTTAATGGCATTCCGCACGGCCCTGAGCGTGGGACGACCGTTTGCCAACTTCACATGCGGCACTTTAAGGATGGCGAGACGATTACGATTGAACCTTGGCGTGCGAAACCTTTTCCAGTGGTGAAGGATTTAGTCGTCGATCGCAACGCTTTTGATCGAATCATTCAAGCAGGCGGTTACATTTCCGTGTCTACCGGAGGTGCTCCAGACGGAAATGCGATTCCTATTGCAAAAGAGAAGGCAGACCGTGCGATGGATGCGGCTCAGTGCATTGGATGTGGCGCCTGTGCGGCTGCGTGCCCGAACGCTTCCGCGATGCTTTTTGTTGCGTCCAAAGTTTCACATTTGGCCCTGCTGCCGCAAGGCGCAATCGAGCGCGAACGCCGTGCGCGGAACATGGTCAAGCAGATGGATGCAGAAGGATTCGGCAATTGTACGAATCATTTTGAATGCGAAGCAGCCTGCCCGAAAGAAATCAGCGTTGCTTTCATCGCGAAGCTCAACCGGGAATACGTCAGGGCCTACGTGAAATAATCAGAAACAAGAAGATTGTAGGGGCGGGCCTTGTGCCCGCCCGTGTCAACTACGGCTAGTTTGATTTCGAATCCCCCATCGATTCCACCCGCAGCTGCTTTTCCGCATCGACCACGTCGCGGTTGATTCGTTTGCGCGCTTCCTTGGCACGCGCGCGCAGTGACTCTGAAACATGCGGTGCGTGGATCAAGTCCCTTAAGAGTTGAATCACCATTCGAAAGTGCCGGACGAGTTCTCCTTCGTCCACGTCGATTGAGCGGAACAGGTTGTCGAAGGTTTCCCCGTGCGTCCACGCGTTGATCACGTTCGTGAGGTGAAAGTGCGGAGGTTTAGAGTACGGGAAGACGTGGTATTTGCGTTCTCTTCGGTGGATGAGTCGCGCGTAATGTTCAATTCCTTGTGCGAATTCATCGTGTTCTCGCCCGAGTTTCGGAACGTGGTCACCCTTTCTGGGTTCAAAGACGAGACTTGAAAGGAGAACATTCAAACGCGATTCGTCCAGTCCATCCAGAATCCCATCTTCGTGCATTTCAGCAAGGATGAGTTCGTAGCCAAACAGGGACGCTGCAAATTCGCCCTTTGCGGTGAGGTGGTCCTTGGTGAGATGACCTAACTCATTGAGCAGTGCGAGCTTGCGTTCGATATGTTCACGCGCACCATGGCGCCTTTTGTCGGAGGATTGGAAATGGTGAAAGCTTCGCGGGTAAATGTCGATGAGTTTGGGGCCTAAGTTTCGGTAGAGATTGAGAAGGGTGGCGTACGTCGTGTTGAACTGACTCCGAATAGCTTCTGGTTTTCCGTGAATGACGCGTTCGACATCGTGAAATGGAATGTCATTCGGATGAATTCGAACGTAGACGAACCCGTGCTCATCCATTCCACGCCGGCCCGCCCGTCCTGCCATTTGATAAAAGTCTCTCGTCGTGAGCGGTTTGAAACCCGTGCCGTAAAATTTTTCGAGTTCGTCAAAGATCACCGAGCGTGCCGGCATGTTAATTCCAAGGGCAAACGTCTCGGTCGTGAAAATGAGCTTGATCAAGCGGCTCGTAAAGAGCTGTTCGATCACTTCCTTCAGTGTTGGAAGCATTCCCGCGTGATGGTAAGCAATGCCCTGTTCGATGAGCGGACGAAGTTCGGCGGCGGAGGGTTCTTGAGTTAAGTCGTAACGATGAAGAAATTCTTGGTAGAGACGAACGATTTCGGTTCGCTCTGAAGGGACAAGAAAATCAAAGCGGCTTGCTTCTGCGGCCAGAAGCTCTGCCCGTCGCCGTCCAAAAACGAAGTAGATCGCGGGAAGTCTTTTTTCGTCTTGAAGATGTTTGAGCAAATAGTCCAGGCGATTCGGTTTTGCTCGCAACGGTTTGTACCCGCGGCGCCGTTCACGCCAACTCAGCCGCCAATTGTCACGGCCTAAGTAGCCTTGGTTCCGGAGCTGCTTCATATCGGAGAGGAGTTTGCCCTGACATTGGAAGTGAAACGAAAGTGGTACGGGGCGGTGTGTGTCGTGGACCACCGCGATGGGTCGGTTGTGAATGGAACGAATCCAGGTGGCGAGTTCGGCGATGTTCGGCACGGTTGCGCTGAGTGCTAGGATTCGGATTTGAGGCGGTGTGAACAGAATTGCTTCCTCCCACACGGTGCCGCGTTCTGGATCGTCTAAGTAATGGATCTCGTCGAAGATGACCCAACCGATCTCGTCGATACGCGGGGCATTTTCAAAAAGTGAGTTGCGGTAAATCTCCGTCGTCATAATTAAAATCTGCGCGTCGGGGTGGATGGAGACGTCACCGGTTAAAATCCCAACGCGATCGTGGTAACGAGCGCGGAAATCTCGGTACTTTTGGTTGCTGAGCGCTTTGATCGGTGCCGTGTAAATGACCGCTTCATTTCCGTTCACCGCCTGGTCGATGGCGGATTCGGCAATCAGAGTTTTTCCAGCGCCCGTGGGAGCGGAGACGAGTACCGAGTGCTCCTTTTCAATCCACGAAATCGCTTCTTTTTGGAACGGATCGAGCTCGATTGGCATTGGGAATAAGGTTGTTCAAATAATGAAGGATGGTATCATGATTATGGCCATATTTCGAGGGGGGATTTAGAAAGAGGGGCGCATGTCATTCCAGACGGTCGCACGAGCACGCGTAGAGTACAGAAAACAGAGCACAGAGAACAGAAAAAACATTGAAGAAAGTCTGTTCTCTGTACTCGGTTCTCTGTTATCTGGGCGCGGTAGATTCAACCGTCTCAAGGGGGACGCGCCCAAAAGGAGGGCGTTATGCGGAACGCAGTGGAAATTCGCGTTGGCAACATCATTCGTGTCGACGGAAAAACCTGTAAGGTTTTGTCCCAAGAGATCCGCGGCACTGGTAAATTTGGCAAGACGGTCCACCTGAAGGTAAGAAACGTTGAAGATGGCAACATGCAAGAAAAAAGTTTCCGAGCCGAGGACAAAGTCGATGACGTTGAACTCCATCGCGTCAAGATGCAGTACCTCTACAAAGACGGCGCTCAGCTTGTGTTCATGAACATGGAGAGCTTCGAGCAATTTCAAATTCAGAGCGCCGTTGTCGGAAAACAGGAAGTGTTCCTCAAAGAAAACATCGAAATCGATATCCTATTTGAAGCCGACAAAGCGCTCTCGATCGATTTTCCAAAAGTGGTGGAACTCAAGGTCACGAGAACCGCACCGCCGATTAAAGGCGTGCGAGACACGACCTATAAAGAAGCCGAGCTTGAAAATGGATTGAAACTTTTGGTACCGCAGTTTGTCAAGGAAGGTGAAATGGTGCGCGTCAATGTGGACGATCTGTCCTACCGAGACCGCGTGACCACCAAAAGCCTCGGCGGCGTGCATGAAGAGAAAGAAAAAAAAGAGTCGCGAAAAGAGCGCGAAAGTTAAAATGCCTAACAAAAGTCCGTCATTGCGAGACGGCGCACCAAAGAGAGGTCGAAGCAATCTAGCGATCTGAGATTGCTTCGTCATCACTTGGATCGCATCCTCGCAATGACGGCTGCGGATCCTACGGCAACGTTTTGGAATATGATGGTTTTGTTATGTAATGCAAGATCCCACTTTCATCGGTGAGGTTGGACAGGCAACGGGTGGGTGCGTGCGCAAGGAGTTCTGCCCGCTTGTGGATACCGGTGGCCACGGCGATCGTTTTAAGGCCGAGTGCTTTGGCAGCTCGAATGTCGTAGGGCGTATCACCAATTACGTAAATGTGCTCGCACGGAATGGTTCCGGACGCTATTTCCCGGCCGCGTTTAACAGCAATTCGTGTGAGTTCAGTGCGGTCGTGTGAGTCAGAACCAAATCCCCCGAATTGAAAATATTGCTGGATCCCGCCGCGTTTAAGTTTGAGCCAAGCTGCGGGTTCCAGATTCCCGGTGGCAAGGCCAATGAGCAAATTCGTTTCTTTCGAACCTCTTTCTAGAAATGCGGCGACACCGGGCATGAGCCGGAACCGATGTGTGTTCCGGAGCGCTTGGCCAAAGTAATATAGGTAACGACGGCACAGTGCATCGTATTCCGTTGGATCGAGCTTCCGGTGTAGATTTTTTTCAATCAGCTCTTCAATAATGATCGGATCGGTCTTTCCGTGGGGTTTTAAGCTGCCCCAGGCATTTTTAATTCCGAACAGTTCTTCAAAAGCTTGGTCAAAAGCAATCTTTCCGCATCCGCCTGTGAGGAGAAGCGTGCCGTCGATGTCAAACAGAAGCATTTTCGTTGTCATCGTAGGAGCGTGAACGGTTTCAGGGGCGATTGTAACATACAGAGGGAATATTTATTAAAAGACTGGGAACGTGGCGAGCGTTTGTTCGACAAGACGGATCAGGTAAGAAGGGTACAAGCCGATGGCTAGGGTTCCGAGGAGGGCAGTACCAAGTGCGATTTTGACCGGAACCGGATTTTCAAGTACTTCGCTCGACCGGGCAGGTGTGAGGTACATCGCTTTCACCACTTTAAAGTAGTAGTAAGCTGCAGCGGCTGAATTGAGCGCGATTGCTACGACGAGCCCAATCTCATTGGCTTCGACAGCAGCCGCAAAAATGTAGACTTTCCCAATAAAACCCGCGAGCGGCGGAATGCCCGCGAGCGACAGAAGAAAAAGTGTAAGCGAGAGCGCCAAAAACGGACTTCGCTCGGACAAGCCGCGGTAAGCGCCGAGATCGTTGACGCCTAAGTTTCGCTCAATCGCAAGCACCGTAAAAAAAGCGCCAAGGTTGGTAAATAAGTAAGCGACGGCGTAGACTAAAATCGCTTGAAGACCAAGCGTACTTGCCGTGGCCGCACCCACCAAAATGTACCCTGCCTGTGCAATGCTTGAGTAGGCCAGAAGACGTTTGATGTCATACTGGGAAATGGCGACTACATTGCCCAGCGTCATCGTCAGAATCGCGAGCGACGTAAGAAGTGCGCTCCAGTTCCCCGCAAGTTGGGGAAATGCGAGGAATAAGACCCGGGCAAGAACGGCGAAACCGAGCGCTTTCGGCGCCACGGTCAGAAATGCTGTCACCGGCGTTGGCGCACCTTGGTAGACATCGGGCGCCCAGAAGTGAAATGGAACAACCGCGATTTTAAATCCAATGCCCACGAGGAGGAAAAGCATCCCGATAACGAGCATAGACCAAGTTCCAGGCCCTGCGGTTCTCGCAGCGGCGCCAATACCGGTAAGCTCGATGGTTCCGGTGGTTCCAAAAAGAAGCGACATTCCAAAAAGCATAAGGGCCGTGGACACAGCGCCAAATAGGACGTATTTAAGAGACGCTTCGCTCGAACGCTTGTCAAACTTTTGAAATCCAACTAAAAGATAAGAGGTTAACGAAACCGATTCAATGGCGATGAAGATCATGAGAAGATTCGTCGCTGCGCCCATTAAGGTGAGCAGCAACGCGAGCGAAAGCAGTAACGCGTAAAACTCGCCTCGCTGCTTTTCGGGGATTCCGTTGTAGACAAGGCTGATCAAAATCGTCAGGCCTACGGCGATGTAGATGACAATTTTAAAGAAATGGGTGAACGGATCTAGAACGAAGTAACCGAAAAACAGTTTGAGCGCCGGTTGCGGCGCCGAAGCAGCGAACCATGCAGGGACAAGCGCAAGCAGACAAAACCACCCGATCCACTTTTTTTCTGTCACGTAGAAGTCAAGAACAAGCGCGACAAAAAAGGCGAACGTAATCACAAGCTCAGAGCCAAAAAAGGGAAGACTCTCAATCGCGTTCATGGAAGGCAAGGGGTATTTCCGTCATTGCGAGGCCAACAACCCAAGCAATGGCCCGAAGCAAATCCGAGTGCCTCGCAATGACGAACGGATGAACATGGATGCACGAGGTATTCACACCAATGTTCCTCCCACTGTTTTCACAAGAGCTTCCAACGTGGGCGTCATGTACTGGAGTATGATT
>MHFT01000044.1:15575-62949 GCA_001804315.1 Omnitrophica bacterium RIFCSPLOWO2_12_FULL_50_11 | reverse complement strand
TCATGAATCTCCTTACTCATTTTGCGCAGTGCGTCGTCATCGCCAATGATCCATGAAACGATCGGCGAACCCGTATCCCCTAAATGAAATCCTAACGATCGAAGCGCACGAACAAAGTAATCTCGATTTTTCCAAAGACGCTCCCGCCACTCGGGCTCGCGTTCTATAATGTCAATCGCCTTCAAAACCACCGCGCAATTCACCGGAGACGGTGACGCTGAAAAAAATGAGGAACGCGCAAAAAAACGAATATACGTCACCACGTGTTTCGAGGCACAGATGCAGCCCCCAACGCTTCCTAACGCTTTATTGAATGTCGCCATAACAATATCGATTTTGCCTTTTAGACCATGATGTTCAATGGACCCATGACCATTCGCGCCAAAGATGCCGGTCCCGTAGGCGTCGTCCACCATCAATCGAGCGTGGTGTTTCTTTGCCAAACTTAAAATCTGAGGAAGGGGAGACAAATCCCCCGCCATGCTGTAAACACCTTCGACAATCACTAATTTCCCATCGTATTTCCCTTTGCTTCCTTGCAAAATTTCTTCTAAGTTCTGGACATCATTATGCCGGAAAATTTCCACGCCGCACCGCGCCAGCTGGCACCCATCAATGATACTCGCATGATTGAGCCGGTCATTAATCGCCACGTCATGGCGTCTGACAAGTGCCGAAATCGTTCCCATATTTGCAGCGTATCCGGAGGAAAATAAAATACACGCTTCTGTTCCCTTCATATCCGCCAGTTTTTCCTCGAGCTGTCGCTGAACATCAAAACAGCCGTTGAGCAGATAACTACCCGTTCCGGAACCATACTTCTCTAATGCCTGCTGGCCCGCTTTGATCACCTCGGGATGATAAGAGAGCCCTAAAAAGTTGTTCGACCCCATCATGATCATCTCTTTTGGCTGTTGTGTGAATCGGTCGAAGATCAAGGAACGATTCTTGGCAGGACCCATTAAAATGCGGCAATAGGTGTAGTACCTTTTTTCATAGTAGTCCCTGACAAAAGCGCTGACACCCCGAGCTTTCTCAAATAGATCGGTGCTATAAACTTCGACGAAATCGGCGAGTGTGTAATCTTCACACTGAAGGCTCGCCCAGTCGATTAAGCCCTCTTTCGGCAGATCTACTTTCGTCTTTTTTATTCGAGGAACCATCCGTAGCTCATCGTGTGGTCAAGAAATTCCTTCAAAAACTTCATGTCGCGCCTCTTCAAAGACTGGAATTCGACCGCCATGCCGGCCGCCTTGTTTCCGAGCCTGCGCTCCTGAATTTCTCCGCGATTCCAAACAACCTTACCCCGAATTTGAATGGGCCGGAGCGCGCTTTTCAACGGGAAACGCAGGGTGACCTTAGTGCCGGGCGGTAAAGGATCAAATGTTTCCAAAAACACACCTCCCGTCGAGATATTGTCAGAGAACACAAACACGTTTTTTCTCTTGATGTACTCTGACATGAGGCAAAACAGAGCGCGGACGTGCTTGCGTATCGGCCGCCCGCGTTCATACTGGCGCAGAATCTTTGGACGTTTTTCGAGCCTGATCCCGACCTTTGATCCGTCCTCCTTCTTCCTGCTTTTAGCAACCATAGCCGTTTTTCTCCTGGCAAAATGTCCTTCCAAATAAATCGTCTAAATTCCGCATTTCTGTACGGATGAGGGGCACGTTAAAACGCCCTCTAAAAAGGCCGATGGGCGGGCTGCCACCACAAAAAAGGCGGCCGCGCAAGGCCCCCGCGCGCCGCCCCTACGTTCTAGGGTTTGGTTTCGGCTGATCATAATGAGGGAGGGCGGAAAGAAGCCTCTTCAGTCTTTGATTCAGTTTCTGGACTTCCTCAATCGGCGTTTCTTGTGCCAGCGGCGACGCATTGTGCTCTATGACTCCAAGAAACTTGTCTAGGTCAAAAGGCTTCACGAGGAAATCAGTCACGCCCAGTTGGAAGGCATTCTGCCTATTTTCATCACTGTCATAGGCGGTGATGACGATAAATCCAGACTTCCCAACGCCGGCTTTTTTCTGGAAATCCTTGATGTGCTGGATCGTCATGAGACCGTCCAAACCCGGCATCCGGATGTCACAGAGAACCAAGTGAAAAAACCCGCTCTTTGCTTTCCTGATCCCCTCCTCACCGTTTGAAGCCGTATCCACAAAATACCCTTCCCTTCCCAGCACCTTTTTTAAGGTTTTCGTGAGAAGAGGGTCGTCATCGATGATCAAAACGTAGGCTTTTTCTGTCTCGACTGCCGTGGTCAGACCGCTCACCTCCTTTTAACGAGCGAATCATTGTACCACACAACAGAAGGCCCCAGGCACCTTCTCCTATTTCACTTCTGACGGATCGGCTCACGAAGATGCTGGGTCACTACATGGAAAACTTCATCCACGGTGATTTCGCGAAGGCACTGTAGTTGTACCTTATTTTTACATGTCCCGCGGTAACACGGTTGACATGGGATCCGCTTCACCAAAGCAACGTGGCCATTCCCGGAAGGCATATGACGCTTGGGGTCCGTAGGACCAAATAAGGCAACGGTCTTGGTGCCGACAGCACTTGCGACATGAAGGGGAGCGGTATCGCCCGTCACCAGGACATCAAGCCGCTTAATCAAACTGACGAGCTGCATCTCCGTTGTGTTGCCTGTTTCGTTAAGCACATGATTCGATCGTGCTCCGGAGAAAACTTCGGCAAGCTTTTGATCCTCAACCGTTCCGATTAAAACGATGTGGCATTCGAATCGGCGGATCAGCCGTCTCGACAATTCCAAAAAATAGTCGACCGGCCACTGTTTGGTTGGCCAACGCCGACTTGCCCCCAAGACGAAACCAACGAGATGCTTCGAGTGCAAAACACCGGCTCGCTCAAAGCGCTCCGTGATTTCTCTGTCCGCCTGCGGTTCCAGCCACAGCTCCATGCGGTCATCCATGTGCGTGATCCCCACCCGCTTCAAGACTTGAAATTGATGGGCAACAGGACCGAGCTGATGATCCCAATACACGACCGGATGGGTTAGTAAAAACCCTGCCATACCACGACGGTAGCCGTAACGTTTTGGAATGCGTGCTAGGAAAGCAAGAACGTGTGTCCTCCAGGTATTTTGCAGGTCAATACACAAGTCAAAGCTCCGACCACGCAGCCATTTCCCGGTCATCGAAATTCTCTTCCAACTCGAGGAGGTTCGAGAGCGATCATAGGCGATGAATTCATCCACATAAGGGCATTTCTGAATCAAAGGCATTAGTTTCGAATCGACGAGGAGGGCAATATAGGCATGTGGAATTCGTTGTCGAATCATCCGAAAACTGGGCACCGCAAGAATCAAATCTCCCATGGCACCTAATTTGGTAATGAGAACTTTTTTTTCGCGCCTGACCTCTTCATACACCTGACACGTTTTATCCACCATCTTTTCAAGCGTGAACTCACGCTCAACTTTGGCGCGGAGCCTCAAAGCCAATCGTTTCGCGAGCATACGATCCTTGAGGAGGCGTTCCATGGTGATCGCCATTTCTTCAAAGTTTTCCGGCGAAAATAAAAGACCGTTTTCCTCCTCATCGATAATGTCTAAAATCCCGCCGATCCGTGACGCCATGCAAGCCGTACCAACGGCTCCTGCTTCAATCAGGACACGGCCAAAAGCTTCCGGAATCGTCGATGCGAGTACCAAAAGATCTGCTTCTCGGATGAGTTCCGGGACATCTTTCCGGACACCAAGAAATTTGACGTGCGAATCCAGTCCAAGACGAGTGACCATGGTCTTCAAATCTTGCAGATAGGATTCTTTGCCCCGATCCGGACCTCCGACAATGGAAACTTCAATACTCTGAAGGCGCTTACTGAGCAAATGAACCGCCCGAACGAATACTCCATGACCTTTGATCGGCGTGATCCGTCCCACATTCATAATCTTAAAAGGCCCGGAACGCGGCCGATCATACTTGTCAGGCGAGAATCGGTACTGGCTCAGGTCAACACCGCGGTGGATCAACCTCACCCGCCCCGGCGATACGCCGAAATCGTCGATCATCCTGCGCCCGATCGAGTGAGAAATCACAATCACTCGTTTTCCCCATCCCATGACTCGACTCAAGAAGTGCTTCGAGTAGTAACCGTGGCACGTCGTCACAAAGTCGCAGTCGGTCCTCCTGACCGACAGATAAGCAAGCCAAGCCGGAACGCGGCTTCGTGCGTGAATCACGTCAATTCGCTCACGCTCGATAAACGTGACAATTTCTCGAACGAGGCGAAGTGAGACAATCGACTTTCGGTGAACCGGAAGCTGAAGATGAGGAATGCCCGCTTTGACCAATTCATCCACTAAGGTTCCGCCATTTGAAATTACAAACGGCTCGTGACCTCGTTTTTTAAGTGCCTTCGCCAAATCGACCGTGCCCGTCTCAACGCCGCCGACGTTGAGCTCAGGCAAAATCTGCGCAATTCTCATAGCAAGCTCCGCAGTGATTCCTGAATATGCTTTGACTCGTGACGTGTGACATTTTCGATTTTGGCACTATAGACCGCTTCGAGCTGCGTGCGGAAATTTGAAACATTGGCCACGTTGACTAAGCCCTGAGATGCCAACGTTTCTTGAAAACGCTTATGCTTTCTCGATAACTTACCATTTCCTAACTGCAGCACCAAAATGCGCTTTCCCGCACGCACAGCGTCGGAGATCATCGAAACACTGTCTTCGGTGACGACGGCCACCTCTGATAACGCCAACATTCCGTATACAACATGATCCAAATTGGATTCAGTGGCAATCACCAAAAGCTTGCATGAAGGATATTGAGCTAACTCGCCTTTGATTATCGCGCTCATTTCAGGATCAGTCCGCCGTGATGTCGTTACGAGCAGATCATAGCCTGCTTCTTTGCTGCACGACTTCAGTTCGCCCAACCATTTTCGAAATTGAGCGGCTTCAAAACGATACCCTCCTGTACTCCCCCCAATAAAAACGCTCATGCGCAAAACATCACCTGCTTTAAGCTTAATTGCCTGTTTTAATGCCTCACCAGATTTTTGAAGCAGTTCATCATTGACGCGGCTCGGAGACACCACCGTGCGAACAACGCGGCCACAACTCGGAAACCACCGGTCATGAGCTGGAATAATCGAAAGGTCAAACCCTCGAGGCCCGTACGGAAAAGGAGGTTTCATGACAGCGATCGAGCGAGCAAGATTTTCGCGCTTGAGCACGAGATTTAATGGCGCCAGACTCGATCCCGCGGAAAGAATCAGGTCTGCATGCGCGTCCCGTAAAATTCGAGCACACTCGGGTTCGAGAAAAAAACTCAAAATGTGAAGGCGGGACTGAGCAAAGGGTAAAAAGAAAAGAGCAACGATAAAAAAAAGTCTCCGATGCCAAGCACTTTTGAACTTGATATCAACACGCTGAAACTCGAATTCATAGTCCTCGGACAAACGAGCACGCAGCTCTTCAAATTCGCGCACGATCGCTTCTACTTGGTTTTGATGGCCGGGCCGATCGTCGCGAAGGATGAGGATGCGCTTCGTAAAACAATATTTCCAACGCTTGTAGAGCCAGAACCACTGGTCCGGATGCCGCAGAATCCACGTTTCGAGCAACCGGTAATAATTCCGAAGGCTCTCGTGAACATCGCGCTCCTCATCACCGGAAGAAGCTAAACCGAAAGGTTCCTCAACAAAGAGTCGGTGATGAGCGCCGTTTTCTCGAACCATGAAACAAGGGAAGATCAAGGAACCAGTCTGTTGCGCGATCCAGAAAATACCTGAAGGGGCTGTTGTCCTGCGGCCAAAAAAACGGACCCTCGCGCCATCCCGGCCGCCAGAAAGGTCTCCTAAAGCGCCAATCACACCGTTCGCACGAAGCACGCGGACGAGGTCCCGAACCCGGTTCCCTTTTGGTATGGCGACCGAGCCGTGGGCCGAACGCAGCTCGTTTAAGAAATCATCCAGTTGTGCGTGCTTCTGCTGTCTCGCAAGCACGTAGAGCGGCTTCCCAAGGACGCAAGAAACAATTTGCGTGAGCTCCCAGTTCCCAAAATGGGCCGTCATCAAGACCGCGCCCTTCTCATCGCGAATCGCTTGTTCATACCGCTCACGGTTCACGAAGGTGATGTACGTTCGATAATAGTCAAGATCCATTTTGGAGAATCGAAGCATCTCGACGGCGTTTTGTGATAGATGAGCGATGTTCTTTTGAACCAACACCTTGCGTTCTTTTGCAGAATAGCGGTTTCCAAATGCCGCTTTTAAATTGACGTATGCGATGCGGCGTCTTGGATGTATTCTCGCGATCACCTGAGCTGCGGCGTGGCCACACGCGAGGGCCGTCTCGAGGGGCATCGCTTGAACCAACCGACTCAAGCTACGAAGAACTGTGACAGTAACTGCTTCTAGCAGCTTCATCTTCGAGACGTTTTAACGATTGACACCGTTTACTCACCCGATGATGGAGCGTGTTTTTCCGCGCCGGCGCTGGGCATAGAGACAGCGTCCCTACGTTCCATTTCTAATCCACCTGCAATCAAACGTTCCAAGTGTTCATGAAGCAGGGCTTCTCTTGATGACACAACCAACCGAACTTTTAAGATCAGCGGTCTCAGTATGATCTTGATCTTGTCTTCGCACCGAAAGTAATCTTTCTCCGTGGTCACCACCTCTTCAGATTCGCTAAGCTCCTTGGTCTCTCGGATCTCTTTTAACTCCTGTTCCGTAAAGAAATGATGATCCGAGAATTCAAAGTTCCGTATCACTTTGATGTCTAAACGATTTAACGTAATCTGAAAGGAGCGTGGGGTGCCGATTCCTGAAAAGGTTGTCACGCGCCTGCCTTCCATGCGGTCGAAATAAATCCGTTCGCCGGAATGAGGACGGTAAAAATAAAGCGGCTCATGATAGGCTTCGACAAAATCGATCTGTGGAGCGATCTGGCGAATCTTGCTTTTCAGCGCCTCAACTTCTTGGCGTGCCACTAAATTCACGTCGTTCAAGATCAGCAATGAAGCACGCTGCAAACATGTGAGCGGCTCCCTTAAGATTCCGCGCGGGACCAAAGAACCATTACCGAATGGGTTCAGCGTATTAATGACGACAACTTCCAAATCCCGCTTGATCGGCCAATGTTGGAAACCGTCGTCTAAAATAATGACATCCGCTGGATGTGCGGCCAACGTTTTTCGCCCCGCCTCAAGACGGTTTTTTCCAAATCCGAACTGCGCATCCGGAAGCTTCTGTGCCAACTCTTTACTTTCATCCGAACCATAGCCGCGAGCCAGAATGAGCGGAACTTTTCTGCGCCCCAGATAGAAACGCGACACATATTCCACCAACGGTGTCTTTCCCGTACCGCCCCACGCAACGTTTCCTACACTGATGACAGGTCGGTCAAAAGCGCGGCGCTTGAAAATTCCAATGCTGTAGCTTCCCTGATGTAAACGAAATCCAAATCCATAGAACCAGGACGCAATTTTTAGAAGAGGTTTCCAAAGCCAGGTCCAGGGGCTTGAATACAATTTGTCTTCCGCAAGCAGCCGGAAATAATTCCGCCACGTCACGACTGCACCATCGTCTGAACAGGCTCGTCAGACCGTATCCAACGGCTCAAAAAATCCATGGTTCGCATCGTAGCTCCTTTCATCGTTTGAACCACACGAAAAGCTTCGTTCCCCATCCGCTCTCGAAGCTCGGGTTGCTCTAAAAGCACCTTGAACTTCTGAAACAATTCGTCCTCCGAATGAACACAAATCGCTGCGTCTCGTTCATCAAGCGCTTGGTAAACGGCGGAAAAATTAAATACGTGCGGCCCATGAACCAATGGCTTTCTAAAGACCGCTGCTTCAATTGGATTCTGACCACCGCGGCGAACCAGGCTGCCCCCAACGAACACAATGTGCGCCCGACGATAAAGAGACGCTAAAATACCCATCTGATCTACCAGGAGAATCGGACAAAATTCCGCTCCTCTGCTCTTCGAAAAAAGTTGAACAGGCAATTGGGCCGCCTTAACAGCACGGAGTACTTTAGAAATCTGTTCTGGATGACGCGGAGCCAAAACAAGTTGTAAACGCTGAAAGGACTGGCGCAGACGCTTAAAAACGCCGAGAAGCAATTGCTCCTCATTCCAGCTCGTGCTGCCGGCAACGATCACCAAACGGTCCGAGGTGCTTGTGTCCAACTCGTCATCATGAGCCGTCATCCTGAGGCCCGAAGGGCCGAAGGATCCCGTCCGAGATCCTTCGCGGAGCCTGTCCTGAGCCGCTGCTCCGCTCAGGATGACGGCGAAGGACTTAGGATGACGATCGCACGATCCAATTTGATCAAATTTCATATTTCCCAATACAGCCGTCCGCCTCTTGTTCATACCCAATCTTAAAAAACGCTCACGATCATGTTCTGACTGTACCAAACAGAACGTAAGTTTCCCGACAATAGGTCTCATCCAATACCGCACGAAGGAATACCGCCGAAACGAACGCGCGGAAATCCGGCCGTTCAAAATCCCAACGGTTACGCCAGCGCGTGCTGCTTGGGAAATCAGATTGGGCCAGATCTCGGTTTCCATAAGCAAAATCAGCTTAGGTTGAATCAAGCGCAAAAACCGCCGCACAATAAAACTGATATCAAACGGCGCATAAAATAGAACAGCTCGATCAGAAAAGAGTTTGCTGGCAATCTCGTGTCCCGTCGGTGTCGTCACGGACAACGCCAGCACCCAGTCTGGATATCGCTCGCCAAAAAGCTGGATCCACCGGCGCAAGGCCATCACTTCGCCGACACTCACCGCATGAAGCCATACCACCTTCTTTCCGGAAAATTGATCGTCGAAAGATTTTCGGAATCGACCGAAACGCTCGGAAAACATATCGATCCAGTCCTCTGCCTGATTCAAACGAAGAAGGAACTTGGGGATCGAAAGAATAGCAAACACAAGAAACAAAAGATCATAAACTAGGGTCATCACGTTCACAGCCCTTTCCGCCTTCGTTTACCAAGCGAGGTCAGGTAAGGGAAACCTTTAAGCTCGCGGATGAGCGTGCACATACGCTTCCCGAAGCCGGCTGGCAGAGACGTGGGTGTAAATCTGAGTCGTTGAAAGATAGACATGGCCGAGCAGCTCTTGAACGCTTCGCAGGTCGGCGCCGCGGTCGAGGAGATGGGTTGCAAATGTGTGCCGCAACGTATGAGGTGAAATTTCCTTTTTTAAGGCCGCTTTCTTCCCGCATTGGACAATAATACGACGCACACTTCGGTCGGTAAGTCGTAATCCCCGACGATTGACGAACAAAGGCCCTGATCGACCGTCCGAACCGGACGGGAGGACATCCAAATAAGACTTCACGGCTTCCACCGCACAGGAGCCGATGGGAACCATTCGTTCCTTCTTACCCTTGCCGCGAACTTTAACCATGCCACTGAGCAAATCAATATCCTCCACGTCTAATCCGACGAGCTCGCCAGCCCGTATCCCCGATCCGTAAAGGACCTCTAGAATCGCTCGATCCCGTTTGATTTCCCAGGAATCACCCGTTATCGCTTCAATCAACTGCTCCACTTCGCTCACATCGAGAACTGCGGGCAACCGTCGCTCCCGCTTAGGTGTCGCGATTCCGCTTGCCGGATTTGATTCTAACACGCGCTCACGTGTGAGATATTTAAAGAACGACTTTAAGCATGCGAGCTTCCGTGAGATCGTACTTTTCAAAGCGTTCTTTTCCCGGAGGTAAGCTAAAAATCTGCGAACCGTCAGATAATCGATTTCGGCGGGCGACTTTTTTCCAACAAATCGGTTAAATTCTCTCAGGTCACTGCCATAATTTTTAATCGTATGAGGCGAGGCGTTCTTCTCAGCGTCGAGAAACCTCAAGAACCGGTTAATGGATGTTTCCATCAGTGCGTCTTAAACATTTTCATCGATCTCATCGGCTTCTGGCGGTTTCTCATTTCCGGAAGGAGCCCTCGCGGGAAGTTGGTTCGCCGTGAAATTACAACCCGGATATTTGGAACAACCGTAAAAACTTCGCCCCTTTTTACCCCTCCGTTTGACCAAATAACCGCCGCAGTCGTCTTTCGGGCACGGTACATCCGTCGAAATTGGCTTTGTATTCCGGCATTTTGGAAAACCAGAACAGGCAATAAACTTGCCGAAACGGCCCCATTTGATCAGCATGGGCTTTCCGCATTCCTTACAGTCCTCATGAGCCGGAACCGCTTCGCGCTTCACGTTTTTCATCATTTCTTTCGCTTCGGCAAGCCGCTCGCGAAAGGGTTTGTGGAAGTTTTCCAGTACCTTCACCCAGTCGACCATCCCTTCTTCGATTTTGTCGAGTTCCTCTTCCATCAAAGCGGTAAACTTCACATCCAAAATAGACGGAAAATGCTTTACCAAAAGCGTGATCACGATCTCCGCCAGTTCCATCGGGATAAGCGCCCCGCTTTTGCGCTCGACGTAACCACGCGTAAGGAGCGTGTAGATAATCGGCGCATAAGTACTCGGCCGTCCGATTCCTTTTTCCTCGAGGACTTTCACGAGACTTGCGTCGTTAAAGCGCGGAGGCGGTTTCGTAAAATGCTGATTGCCAATCAATTCATGGCACTTGAGCTCCTCATTTTGCACGAGCTCAGGAAATTCCTGAGCGCTCTCTTCCTCATCTCGTTTCTGGTCCTTCTTGACTGCTTTGCTCAAATCGCCAAAAACGGCTGAAAAACCAGAAAATAAATTTCGTGTACCGGTCGCCTTGAAGAAATGTTCGGTTCCTGCCAGGATCTCAATGGAGGTGACAAGATCAACGGCAACGGTCATTTGTGATGCCACAAACTTGCGCCAAATTAAGTCATACAATTTGAATTGATCGGGATTAAGATAACGCTTGATCTTGTCCGGATGCTGATAGACAGAAGTCGGCCGAATGGCTTCGTGCGCTTCTTGCGCTCCTTTCTTTGAACGATAGACATTCGGGATCTTAGGAAGATAGTCACGGCCAAAATGTTCCCCAATGTATCGCCGCGCTTCTTCACGCGCAGATTGAGCGATGTTCACCGAATCGGTACGCATATAGGTGATCAACCCAATGCTTCCTTCTTCGCCCAAGGAAACGCCCTCATACAATTGCTGTGCTATTCTCATCGTCTTCGCCGCTGAAAATCCCAGCCGCCCATAAGCCTCCTGCTGCATTTTGCTGGTGCTGTACGGGGCTTGCGGCCGGCGCCGGCGCTCGTTTTTCCGGATCGAGACGACGCGGAACACTTGTTTCTCGATGAAAGCTTTGAGCTCAAGTGTTTCCGCCTCATTTTTAAGTTCTACTTTTGCTTTTCCGATTCGATCGAGCCTTGCTTTGAAAACTTTTTCCCGCTCGGCGGGCTGCACTGAGGAAAGCCGCGCCTCGAGGGACCAATATTCTTCCGGCTTGAATTTCCTGACTTCGCGCTCTCGTTCAACGATCAAACGGAGCGCAACGGATTGAACACGCCCTGCGCTTAAACCGCGTCCTACTTTTTTCCAAAGCAGAGGGCTTAATTCATACCCCACAATCCGATCGAGCACGCGGCGCGCCTGTTGCGCATCCACCAACTTTTGGTCGATACGGCGCGGCTGTTCGAACGCCTGCAGGACTGCGTCTCGCGTGATCTCATTAAATGCCACGCGCCAGATCGCTTTAGAATTCTCCGCGAACAAGTGCGCTAAATGCCAACTGATCGCTTCACCCTCTCGGTCGGGATCGGGTGCTAAGTAAATTGCTCTCGCCTTCTTCGCTTGCTGCTGGAGGCGATGGACCACTTTTTTAGACTTCTGAGGAATGACGTAATGGGGCTTAAAACCATTTTCGAGGTCTACCCCCATTTTGCTTTTCGGCAGGTCGCGGACATGTCCATAGGAAGCTTCGATTTGATAACCCGGCCCCAAAAATTTATGAAGGGTACCTGCTTTTGCAGGTGATTCAACGATAACTAAATTCTTCGCCACTTTGCTTATCCTCCCCCGACAAATCCAACGATCTCGATAACGTCATTTTCGTGGAGTTCAGTGGATGCGTAAGCAGTCCGCTCGACCACCTTACGGTTAAGCTCAATGACAATCGAATTCTTCCCCAAATGAAGAAGTTCGATTAAAGATTCAAGTGTCGACCGAAGTGGTACCTCGCGCTTGCTCGCGTTCAGACAAACCATCATAGCTTCCCTTTTCTGCACCCCCACCACGTTAAGAACCGTCGCAACAATTGAACGTTAATCGTGGTGGGGAAGAAGATGTGTACGCAATTATAAGAAGCAGCAAGAAGTTTGTAAAGGAGGTTTATCGGACGTTCATGCTGCAAGGGGTCCGTCAGAGGTCGGAGGTGAAAAACCCAAGAGGTCGTATTGGGAAATCAGTTTTGCTAAATAGGCAAGCGCGAAGGCGCGGAAGAAAATCGGGATCGGCAACAGAATGATACCAATAAGAATTAACATCGCCAAAACCACAGGAATTAAAAGTAAGATTCCAAGCACAATCAATACCGGCTTTAAAAAAGTAACCGCCGCCGCAAGAAGTGCTCCTAAAACCCCGATTAAGATGCCCAGAATGATAAAGGCTAAGGCTGTCACAAAGGCAACTATAAAAGCAATGATCATCGCAACAATACCGAGTGCGATTTTCACTACGAAATAAATGGCGACGGATCCGACGGCTGGCTTTAAGGCAAGAAATTTCCGGCAGGCTTCCATGCACCGAATTTTATCCTGATACATAATGGGAAGCACGAAATCCATAACGAGCACACCAATAATTACCAGTGCAATAATCAACGCTAAAGCTAGAGGAACAGTCAACCACAAAAGTGCTTTCAGGAACGTCGCAGACAGTCCGATCAAAAGTACAATTGCTAGGGTACTTACAATCGCGACCAAACCAAAGCAAAGCGCCCACAGAAAATAAGAATTTCCGGCCAGTTTATGAATTCGAAAAGAAGTTTTTAGAAGGACGTCGCGGTTCTGCATCAATTCAAGCAGAATGAAATTAAATCGGGCGCTGAGCCACGCGAAAAGGAGACCTACAGCCAAAGCCAGCGGGATCAAAACAAACCACACACCCAGTGGAATGGGAGGAACCTGCGTTTCGTCGGTAACGCCCGTTTCAGGTTGGGTCGTCGGAGCTGTTTGAGGAATGCCGGTCGTGTCGTCAAGCTCTTCCCCACTTTGCGTGCCTGTTCCGGTACCCTGTTCCGATTCTTCCGTTGGCTCATCAGTAGCACGCTCGCCGACCGTTTGTTCCTCGGCTACTTCTTCTTTCCTTTCTGGCAGATTAGGTATGTTGAAATTAAAACCGCCAGCCTGACCCGCCAGCCAGACAATGAAGAAGATTTTAAGCCAGCGCTTGAACTGGATGGGAAACAAGATCTGCTTGGTTTTCAACCAAGCAAAGCTGATGACATCGCCAACGTTCGGTTGATTGTTCACGCTGAACTATTCGGATACAACACGCGTCTTCGCGAACACATCCATCAACCGATCTCCCGCCGGCAAGTTTTCTTTATCTTTGACGAGGAAAAGGGGTGGAATCAAAATCGCTAAGACCGCACCAAACTTCAGAAGAAGATGCTGAGCAGATACTAAGAGAGAAACGCCGCCGATTAGGGCAAGCAAGAAGATAAATGAATACCAGATCCTTCTCCAGAGTAATGCCGGAAAAAAAACTCTAGCAATCTCGCAGGGGTAACCGGTACTGAGGGCAATTGGAGCAGCGATCGTCAGGTTACGAACGACCACCTGCAACAGCGTAACACGGTCTCCCACCGTACTCTTAAGCTTCAAACCGACCATCTTGCGGCCAGGTGAAAATACAAGGTCTCTGAAAAGAAGCCACCCGATATTAATTGCAATCAAAATCCCGTTACGAATGTCATCTCGAACCGCCCACAAAGAAACGCCCGCTATCACACCTAGGACGATTGGAATGACCAAAAGATCAATGAGCACAGACGCAAATCGTCTTCCTTTTGGCGCCGGCTGATGTTCTTGCGGCTGTGACCCCCCAACAACAGTAGATTCTCCATTCACCATTTCTGACACTCCTTTCTGATTAGATCGGCTAAGTATAACTGAGGTTGAGCGGTTTTTCAACCCAAGGTGCAAAGCATTTTAGGTGAGCGAGTAACGGCCGCCAATTTCGCGGCGGATGACGCCTTCAAGTTCGAGGCGGGTCAGTTTCTCATGGAGTTCGGCAGGATGATGGGACGTTTGCATCAGAATCTCGTCGAAATAAAGAGGATTGCCTTTCAATACCTTGAGGACGATCTCGCCTGCGGAATCGCCAGCCGGTGCCCTTTGCGGTGCGGGTCCCGTCTCGTTGAGACAAGCATGAATCTGCGGCGCTAAATCCTCAAGGATATCTTGCGGCCAAATCGTTAATTTCGCTCCTTTTTGTATCAACTGATTGGTTCCAATCGACGTCACAGAATCGATGGGGCCCGGAACCGCATAGACTTCCCGTCCCTCTTCAAGTGCACAAGCAGCCGTGATCAAGGAGCCGCTTTTTTGATTCGCTTCGATCACCACGACACCCATAGAAAGTCCGCTGATCAAGCGGTTACGTTTCGGGAAGTTAAAAGGAACAGGAGCTGTTCCCAAAGGGAATTCACTCACGACAGCACCGTGCTGCGTTACCTCTTTGTAAAGCGAGACGTTTTCCTTTGGATAGATCACATCGAGCCCGGATCCCAAGACCGCGATTGTTCTTCCCTTCGCTCGCAGGGCGCCTCGATGGGCTTCACTGTCAATTCCTTTTGCCATACCGGAAACGATGGTCACACCCCGCATCGCAAGCTCAGAAGCAAAACGTTCTGACGTTCGCAGCCCATAAAGGGTAGGCCGCCTCGTGCCGACGATCGCAACAGCTGCTTCATCTTCTGGAACCAGTGTCCCTTTGACGTACAAAATTAACGGCGGATCATAAATCGCAGCTAGCCGTTTCGGATAGACGGGGTCAAAAACGTTCACGACCTCGATCCCCTTCTCGACGCACCGGTCCATCTCCTGTTCAAACTCACCAGAAGCAAACGCTTCCTCAAACTGGAGGACAAAGTCCCGCCCCCAATCCTCTTCCTCGCGCACGATGGCCAGGATTTTCTCGCTTAAAAACCCATCGCCTGGCGGGACCATTTCGCGCAATCGGCGGAACTTTTGAATTCCAAAACCTGGTATTCGACTCAGAGTCCAGATGACCCTGGTCATGTCACTGCTGTGTTAACGCATGGTGAAAACCAATCCGGCGTTTTGGTGGTTGCAGGGCTACCAATTCGATGCTCGGTGTACGCACGGGGCAGAGAAGAGGAATGCTTCATCCGTTTGAACCGGTGCCAATTTGTCACCAGTTCGCTTTTCTCTTCTCTCGTAAGCTGGAACATAAATTCTTCTGGAAACCGTGCCCGATTGCGCTTCACCTGTCGGTTTAAATACTTTGTTTCCACGCCATATAATTTGGCGAGATCCCGATCGATCATAACCTTATGCCCACGGATTGAAAAGATTCTCTCCTCTATCACCTCTTGGGAGACCAAACTTTTCATTTTGTATTCTCGCTGATATAACAGGCGTAAAACACACCTTGCTTGTGACAAGCCAATTGCGGGAGGAACAATCACCTGCGGGAAGGAAATTGTGTTCGTGCGTAGCGCGTATTATATCTGATTCTGAGACTGAATCAATACGATCCCTTGCTGTCGGCGCCCCTACTATTCCAACACTATCTGGACGACTTAACAATTGCTAGAATTTCGTCTTCCTTCAAGACCTTGTGTTTCTTGCCATTGATTTCAAGTTCATCACCTGCATATTTGCCAAAAATCACCCGTTCTCCTCTTTTGACTTCAAAGGGCTGAAGTGTGCCGTCTTTGAGTCTTTTACCGCTTCCCACAGCAACGACTTTGCCTTCTGCTTTTTCTTCTTTGGCTGTATCCGGGAGAATAATTCCTCCCGTTGTCTTTTCTTCAGCTTCTAGAAGTTCCACGAGGACTCGGTCATGCAATGGTTTAATCGTGACTTTTTTTTCGGTTTGGACAGTCATGATTGTAAATCCTCCGTCTGTTGTTTCACTGAGGGGTCGGGAAACTCCCCGATCCCTCATTTAATTGAGCTTCTTGTTCTTTCAAAACTGCGCTGTCTGGCACAACAGTGTATCAAAAGGCACCAGTATGTGGTACGTCTTTCGTTCGATTAAAGCTCTACAAAACTGGCACGGAAGTTGACATCTTTGAATTTGAATGGAGGTGATGGCTATGAACCACATCGTACGAAGAAACCGCGATTTGTGGGATCCTTTTCACATGATTGCGGATTTCCAAGATGAGATGAACCGAGCATTCGGTCGCACCCTGACGAGAAGGGATGACGGGACAAGGACTTTCAGCCCTGATATTGATATTCGGGAGGAGGCTGACAAGTTCATTCTGGGTGCTGATTTTCCTGCGATGCGTAAAGAAGATCTGGAAGTCACAATCCTCGGTAACCGACTCACCTTAAAAGGAGAGCGCAAGAAGGAAAAGGAAATCAGCGAGAAGGACTACCGTTATTCTGAACGAAGCTATGGTGCCTTCTCGAGAAGCTTCCAACTCCCAGCGGAAGTGGACGCTCAAAAAGCCCGTGCCACCTATAAGGACGGCGTGCTTGAGCTGGTGCTCCCGAAATCCGAGAGCGCTAAGCCGAAACAAATCACAGTAGAAGTGAAATGAGTGCCAAACGAAAAGGAGACACAAAAGAGAAGGTACCACGAAAAAGGGGACCCGCCAAACTACATGGCGCGTAAACAGGCCTGCTTGCCCGCCCGGGTTCCCTTTTTTGGTGCCATCGTTTTTCCCTCGACAAATGGAATGTTTAAGAACCAGGAAAGCTTTGCCGAACTATTAAAGACACTGCCAATGAACACAATCAGCCTCGTCAATCCATAGAAAAGATCGAGTAAACAGATGAATCTGGAATTTGCCATCCTCTCTTTCGCGTCCCTTTTCGTTATTGTTGACCCCATCGGCTTGATCCCGGCATTTCTTGCAATGACCCCACAAAATACAGTGAATGAACGGATCAAAATGGCAGCATTGGCCTGTGCCGTGAGCTTTATGATCCTTCTTACCTGTGTCCTCACTGGCCAAATGATATTTGACGTATTTAGCGTGACCTTACCAGCCTTCGAAATAGCCGGCGGTATTGTGCTGCTCCTCATCGGACTCGACATGCTGCAAGCAAAAAGGACACAGGTGAAGGAAACAAAAGAAGAACAGGAAGAAGGGATCGACAAATCAGACATTGCGATCACGCCTCTCGCCATCCCAATGCTTGCGGGACCTGGCGCTATTACGACGGCGATCTTGCTCAACGCTCAGGCGGTTGGAATTTCACAGAAACTCATACTGATCACTAACGTGTTTATGGTATGCGCGGTCACTTTTGGAATTCTCGCTTTGACCGCGATCCGGAGCCAGACGATCAGTGTCATCTTATTAAAAATCATCACACGATTGATGGGCCTTGTCCTTACAGCCATTGCGGTCCAATTTATTTTGAACGGCGTTGTCCAAACAATGGGCCTCCCACCTCGCTGAAGCTTACAAAGGCACGGCTTATTAATTCCGGCATTCATCCCCCGCCACTCTTGATTTTGGTTTGGTGGTTTGAACAGCTTAAATTATCGCTCATTTGATAAAGTGGTGGGGGATTAGACCAAATAAGACTGAAAGAGTACCGCGAATCCGAGAAAAGCAAAAAATCCCATGACGTCTGTAATGGTCGTCAGAATGATATTGGAACATTGTGCTGGATCTAAGCCGATCTTCTTCATGATGATTGGAATTGCTGCTCCAGCAAAGCCTGCCACCGTCAGATTTGCCACCATGCCAAGTCCCATCACAAGGCCGAAATAGGGATTTCCTTGCCACAACCAAGAGACACCTGCAGTGACGATCCCAAAGATCAGGCCGCTCACCGCACCGAGGCTCATTTCTTTCAGAATCAGCATCTTCGCCTTTTGTAACGGCACTTCGCGCATCACAAGGCTGCGCATCACGACCGCAAGCGACTGTGCACCCGCATTCCCGCCTTGTCCGGCAACGACAGGCAGAAATACTGCCAGCACGGTGATCTTCGCAATCATGTCTTCAAAAAGAGCAACAACTGCCGCTGCAAGAAAGGTGGTTGCTAAATTGACGTGAAGCCACGGAAGCCGCTTTTTGAGTGAGAACAAAAAAGGCGAAAACGTATGCTCATCTCCGCCAGCGCCAAATGAAAAAAAATTGAGGCACCATGTTCCGGATCCAACTGCCCCACGATATCTCGGAATAGTTCTGCCGGAAGCTGTTGTAAGACGCGCGCAGCAAAACCTCCATGAAGCCGCTTCACTGCTTGGGAAGACAGCTGAGACGGAAGCAATTTTAGAACCTCGACCGCTTCTTCTTCTGTCATGGTTTCCAGACTATGCGCAGCAGCGTCAGGATTTCTCTCAAAATATCTCTGAATGACTCGTAAAAGAGCAGGTGGATCTGTCATGGGACGACCTCATTTTCTTTCAGCGAAAGAAGGTCGAAATTCTTTGCCCACTGGTATCCGGAGCCGCTTTTTAAGCGCCGTCATCATCATACTCTCGATCCGCTGCCATGCTTTATCTGTCCTTCTCCCGCTCACACGAACGCTCCCGCCCGCAACGGAACCATGACCTCCCGCATCTTTAGGATCAAGTACCATGTCACGAAGCACCCCACCGGCATCTAGCTTCGATTTCTTACTTCTGAGAGAAATGTAAAGTTTCTTACCATATCGACCCGTCACGAAACTCCATCGAAAATCCTGGCAGGCAAGTAAGAAATCTGCAACTTGGGAAACCAGTTCAGGGCTTTTGACGAATCCAAGATGAGAAACAATAAGCCCACGGCCGGACCGAGCAACTTGCATCCCTTTTTGCAAGGTGACGTAAAATCTTCTCTGATTCACTGGGTTTTGAATTCGGGCTAAATCTCGGATGTCAGAAAAAGACAAAATCTTTAAATAGGCGTCGATCGTGCTTTTTTTCTTGGCCCTATAAAGATCGAGCGTATCGGTGATAATTCCGTAAGCGATTGCTGTCGCGACGTCCTTAGGAATTCTTTTTCTCATTCCAAGGAGTGCCTGTGCAATCAAGACAGACGTCGCACCGCATTCCGTATCAATCATGACGAAATCCGCTGATGGTTTTCGAATCGAACTGTGCTGATCGACGATGAGAGTCGCTTTCTCACGGGATGGAAAAGGGTTATTCCCGAATTCAGGCTGCGTGTCGACAAGGGCGACATTTGAATATTTCCTAAGATCGATTGGCTTCAGCTTATGCATCTTAATTTTAAGCACGTCCACCATAGCCCGATTATTCATACGGCCGATCATGCCTCCGTAGGCAATTCGAGCGGAAATCCCAGATGTTGCGGCAAGAAACTTGAGGCCAAAAGCGCTTGCGATGGCGTCAGGATCAGGAAAATCATGTGTCAAAATCAAAAGAGGCGATATCTTTTTCCTATGTTTTCTTAAGAATCGAAGTAGCGCCCGTGCCCGTGCACGTTCTTGATCTGCTGGATGCTTCATATGATCACTCAAAAAAACTCTTTACTTCGGCATCAAAGGGAGGAGAAAGAAATCGTTGGGGGTTCAGTATTCCTAAAGGTAATATGCTTTCAACACGTACTCTTGTAACATTCTCTGTGTGTTAAAGAACGCGCCGTTCAAAGAAATAGAATTGCGCATGATATGCTGGTAATTCGCCAAACGACCATAAAACAAGGGCAGAATTTTAGTCTTAAGCTTCTCATAAAGGGACTCGGCATGACGCTGTGAGCTCTCCCCTTGAGGCTTTGCCTTATCGTCTTCACCGATCGACCAGCCGGTGATCCCTTCCACATGACCTTCTATCCACCAGCCATCTAACGTGCTCAAGGAAGGTACGCCGTTTAAGGCAGCCTTCATCCCGCTTGTTCCCGAAGCTTCCAGCGGTGCTTCCGGCGTGTTGAGCCATAAATCCACGCCGGGGATCAGAATTTTCGCGAGCTCAATATCATAGTCGGGCAAAAAAATGATCTTCAGTTTCTCGCTTCTCACTTTCGAATGACGAACCACCCTTTGAATAATGTCTTTGCCCATCTGATCCCGCGGATGAGCTTTTCCACCAAAAACGATCTGGAGGCCTTTTGAATCTTCAGCAATCCGTATCAACTTATTCATGTCATGAAAGATCAAATCACCGCGTTTATATTGCGTGAATCTTCTCGCGAAGCCAATCGTAAACACGTCCGCGTCGAAAACACGAGAAGTGGTCTCACCGATGAGAGCGATCAACTTTTTTTTGGCCTCTTGATGAGCCTTCCAAATGGCCTCGTTCGGGATGTTCAACGTGTACCGCAGCTCATAATTATCTTTTCTCCACCCTTTCAGATACTTGTCAAAAACCGCCTGCATAGAAACACTCGTCCAGTAGCTCACATGAACCCCATTCGTGATCGAATCAATGTCATGGGTGCTGAACATCGTTCTCGATACTTCGCCATGCTTCTTCGCAACACCGTTGATATAGCGGCTTAAATTCATGGCCACATAAGTCATGTTGAGCTTCCCCTCATGACAAAATACTTCTGGCATCTTCCGGAATTCCTGCCGCCTCAAGACTTGCTCCACCAGCTCCAAGCCAAAAATGTCGTGCCCGGCACTGACGGGTGTATGAGTCGTAAAAACACACTTGTCCCTGACTGCGTCAACATCACTGTAATTAATTTCACTCGATCCTCTTTTGGTTGCCTCTAAATCTAGAAGCTCAAGCGTCAAAAGACTTGAATGGCCCTCATTCATGTGAAACCGTTCGATATCGGTGTAACCCAGATTTCGGAGCATGCGCACTCCACCGATCCCCAAAATTTTCTCCTGCGCCAGGCGCTCATACTCACCGCCACCATATAGGTGATGAGTCAACAACCTGTCACGCTCTGCGTTTTCTGGCAAATCTGCATCCAAGAAAAAAACAGGGACGATATCGCCACTGACACCGGTCACCTCATAACGCCAAGCTCGAATGTAAATATACCGGCCTTCAATGCGAAGTGAAATCCTATTCGGAAGCTCGGTGAGAAATTCTTCGATCTTCCATTCGTCTGGCCCTTCGATTTGCCACCCATTCGAATCAAGCTGCTGATGAAGATAGCCTTTTCGATAAAGGAGCGTTACGCCAACCATGGGAATACTCAGATCGGCAGCCGAGCGAATCGTGTCGCCTGCAAGAATACCCAAACCACCGCTGTAGGTACGGATTTCCTGGTTGATCCCTATTTCCATTGAAAAATAAGCTATCTTTCTACGATTGTCTCTAATGTATTGCATCGATCTTCGGTACCGACAGCGCTACGCCCTTTGATTCATGGTTACGTGCGTCCAGCATCTTCATTGATTTTCTTTATCTTTGCATTGATTTTGAGGCCGATCATCAATTCCAACGAGAGCGGCATCGTAACTGACCAATTCTCGTCACAGACCGTTGCAGGAAAGTTGATCCGAAACTTCCAAGAATCAACTTTAAAAGCAGGATTCAAGCTAAGCCAATCATGAAGAAATTGGATGCTAAAAATTGAAGCGGACGTATTGACTTTTCTAAGGGCATATTCTACCAGTTTGGGAGAACATTTCTGAACGGGTTCTCCCTTCATACTCAAGAAACGCCAATATTTGCCCTGCTCATCAAAACTGTGGTGGTACAGGGAAATAAATTCGGCCGCTTCGCTCTCATCAAGACCAAGTTGCTCACACAAAGTCTTTACATCTTTGACATTGCTTTTCCATCGCAATCGGTCGTATCGCGACCGGCCGAGATCAAACAGTTTACGCTTGGTGGCCGAAATGGAAAGATTTGCCTTCTTACAAGCGCGCTCGAAAGCGAGTTCGTCCACGGTGGACGCTTCAAACTCCCACCAGCCGCGAAAAGAGGACATATCGTGATTGGAAAGCAGAGCAATTGAGTTTTTCCTAAAATCTTGCGGCAATAGGAACGAGTAGTTTTTCTGTGGATCCTTTTGCCAACGCTGAACATCCATGCCCGCGAGACACAGACGCTTCAAGACATCAAAGGTGCATACTGGAATTGTGCCAAGATCTTCCGCGCAAGGCAGCATCGTCGAACTTGCCAAGATGAGTTCGAGAAGACGCTCCCCGTTCCTCTCCCAGTCAGATTCGTTCGGAGGCTCAAAGGAGCCATTTAAACCATAATTATCGGCCGGTTCTGTTTGCGGAATGGCCCAAATTCGAAATAGTCCCACCGCGTGGTCAATGCGATAAAGGTCATAGAATTCTTCGGCATATTTAAGTTTCTGTTTTAAGTACTCATAGCGGTCCTTTTCGATCTCGGACCATTTGTAAATCGGCATGCCCCAACGCTGACCTTGGACATAGTAAGCATCGGGAGGAGCACCTGAAAACCGGCTGAGATCAAAATAACGCCTATGCGCCCAAACATCAGCGCTATCAGCGGACACCAAAAGCGGCAAGTCTCCCATGAGGAAGACGCCATTTTCTCTGGCGTATTGCCGAACCGCCTTCATCTGCTCATAAAGCTGCCACTGCTGCCACTCATGAAATAAGATCGCGCGGCGATGCCGCTTACGAAATTCCTCAAGCGCTTCACGATCCCGGTCTTGGTAACATTCCGGCCAGATCATCCAGCTTTTCTGATGGTGAACTTGCTTCAGAACACGAAACAGCACATAGTCACCCAACCAATATTTTGCCGTAGCTCTAAACGCTTCAAACCTTTCGTTTTTTCTCTGAATCGCTAAAAGAAAAATATTCCAAAGCACGCGCAGCTTTTCTCCTTTGACTTCGTAGTTCACTCTGTCCCCGCCACCTGGAAACTGCCTCCTGAGAATCTCTATCTCTCCCTGAAAGGCGTCGAGAGTGATCCCCTTTAAGTCCTTGAGCGAGAGGTACATAGGATCAAGCGCGAACGCGCTGTCTGCATCGTAGGGTCTAAAATGAAAGCCAACGTCATTTAAGGGTAAAAGTTGAACCATACTTAAACCACACTTCTTGCACCAATCGATAAGCAATTTAAGGTCGGGGATTTCTCCAACGCCGATCGAATTCCTGGAAAAGATCGAGAAAAGCGCTGTCGCTACCCCTGAACGCCGCCTAATCCCGATACGTTGCCACTGCTTCCCAGAAGGGGAACGCAGAAAAAAACGGTATGAGAGATCACGGTCGGAGGTATCCTGCTTGCGCGTAAAAGCCGGCTTCTATTTTGTCAATACCATCGCCGTAAACCCCTACAAGAAAGGGGACAGTTTTTGTTCCAACAATCGAACCGGTCCCTCTCTCTTGCTCTTTTTTGGTGCCCAGCAGCTTTTGTCGTCGCCGTCATCCTCACGTTGCTTCCTTGAGACGCATGACGACCACAGAGTGTCCTTTTAGATCATAGATATCACCGTTCGTGTAAACCTGTTGAACAGGTTGGTCGACAGCAGTATCCAGTTTGTATTCCCACGTGACACGGCCCGACCCTGGTAAGGTAGGTAATTTAAACCGCAAGGGATCCTCAGCCGCGTTGAGGAGCAAGAGCAATGTGTCACCCGCAATAGGTTGCCCTCGCTCATCGACTTCCGTCATCCCTTGACCCGAAAGCACGACTCCAAGATATCGCACCGAGTCTTGAGCCCAATCTTCATCGCTCATTTCGGCACCAAAGGAATCAAACCAGGTGATGTCTTTGACTTCTGATCCCCGGATGGGCATGCCTTGGAAAAATTTCATTCTCCTGAGCACAGCATTTTCCCGTCTTATTTGAATCATCGTCCGCACAAAAGACAAAAAATCTTTCTGGTCTTGCGCCAAGTTCCAATGGATCCAACTGATTTCAGTGTCCTGGCAATACGCGTTATTATTCCCTTTCTGCGTCTGACCTAGTTCATCGCCAGCACGAATCATAGGGACTCCTTGAGAAAGGAATAAAGTTGCGATCAGATTCCGCATCTGCTGCCACCTAAGCCCATTAATCTTCGCATCCTCCGCGGGACCTTCATGACCACAATTCCAACTCAAATTGTAATTTTCGCCATCTTGATTGTTTGCACCATTTGCCTCATTATGCTTCTCGCTGTAACTGACTAAATCTCTAAGACTAAACCCATCGTGACTTGTAATAAAATTGATACTGGCACTCGGCTTTCGACCGCTGCTTTCATATAAGTCACTGCTTCCGCACAACCGCGTCGCAAATTCAGCTACCTTTCCACCGTCACCCCTCCAGAACGAACGTAATGTGTCGCGATACTTGCCATTCCATTCGGCCCACCCGTGAGGAAAATTTCCAACCTGATAACCCCCCGGACCCAAGTCCCATGGTTCCGCAATGAGCTTCACTTGGGACAAAACCGGATCTTGCATCATCACATCAAAAAAGGAGCTCAGGCGATCCACTTCATAGAGCTCACGGGCGAGCGCGCTTGCGAGGTCAAAACGGAAGCCATCGACATGCATTTCTTCAACCCAATAGCGCAAACTGTCCATAATGAGTTGAAGGACCCTTGGGTTTTTCATATTCAGTGTGTTCCCACAACCCGTAAAATCCTCATAATGGCGCTTGTGCTTGGGCATCGTCCGGTAATAAGCGAGGTTATCAATTCCCCGAAACGAAAGAGTAGGGCCCAAGTGATTGCCCTCGCCCGTGTGGTTATAAACGACATCCAAAATCACCTCGATACCAGACGCATGAAGCGATTTCACCGTCTGCTTGAATTCTCGCACGACATCGAATGGATTGTCACCAGAATGGTAATAAGGTTCCGGTGCGAAAAACGAAAGTGTATTGTATCCCCAATAATTTCTGAGACCCCGCTCGACGAGCGCACGATCATTCACGATCGAGTGGACCGGCATCAATTCGACCGCAGTAACACCCAGTTCCTTCAGGTGACGGACCGCCGGTTCCGAAGCGAGGCCTGCATAAGTGCCGCGCAAGTGCTCTGGGATATCCGGATGAAGTTTCGTAAAGCCTCGAATATGGACTTCGTAAATAACGGTCGCATGCCAGGGAACGTTAGGTGCCCGGTCATCGCCCCAATCGAAGTTGCCCGTCTCCAAGACAGCGGCAAGGGGGGCACACCAAGCATTGTCCCGATTGTCCATCGCTAAGTCTTCTTTTGGGTGGCCAAACGTGTAGCCAAACATCTCGTCGGACCATTTCATCGGGCGAACGATGACTTTGGCATAAGGGTCAAGTAAAAGTTTATTCGGTTTAAACCGATGGCCCAATCGAGGCCGGTAGGGACCATGCACGCGATACCCGTAAATTTGGCCTGGTTGAGCATCCGGCAAATAGCAGTGCCACACCTGCCCCGTTCGTTCCATGAGCGGTATTTTACAGAACTCTTGAGTCGATGATGAAGATTCAAATAGACAAAGCTCAACGGCAGTTGCATGTTCCGAATAAAGAGTAAAATTAACACCCTTGCCATCCCAAGTGGCGCCCAAAGGATACGACCTACCAGGCCGTACTCTTACGTTTTTATCTTGAATCGCTTGAACTGCATCACCCATTCGGTTCGCCTGTTTTTAAGAACTCATGATCGCTCACCCTTGAAGACGATCAGAATCACACGGTGGTATGAGACGCTGGACCGGCTCAAGGTCCAAACAAACCGGTACAATGAAACGAAAGGGAAAAATCTCATTTCCGCAATAAAAAAATATGTGCCGGTTGATGGTAGGGATCAAGTCTTATGTATTGACGTTCCCCTCTCCAGTCATACTTAGCCCCTGTCAGGAGGTCAATCATCTGGTAGGTTTGCCAAAACTGAAGGCCAAAATCCAAAAAAGGGAAATGAAGAAGGTCTTCGTGAACATGAAATGGATCGAGGTTGACGACAGTGACGATAATATTGGACATGTCCGGCGTCCATTTACCATAAGCCAAAATGTCGTCATTTAACGTATGATAGAACTTGAGGTTCCTATATTGTTGCAACGCCGGCTGACGAGCACGCACGCCATTAAATATCGCAATGAAATCCTTAATATTCCCCGACCGATTCCAATTCCTGACTTTGTACTGATATTTTTCGGAATCGAGATACTCTTCCGAAGCCTCTTGACGCGGTGTATTCTCGCAAAGCTCATACCCGCTGTGAATGCCATACGAAGACGACAACGTACCCGCTAAAATCAACCGGATCTTGAACGCGTTCGGACCGCCTCGTTGGAGGTATTCGTGAAGGATGTCAGGCGTATTGACAAAAAAATTTCCGCGAAAGTAATCCCTCATGTTGGTACCAACCAGCTCGGTCAAATAATCCCGCAACTCCCACTTGTGAGTGCGCCAGATAAAATAGGTATAGGACTGAGTAAAACCTGCTTTGGCAAGAAATTTCATCCGATGAGGATCCGTAAAAGCTTCGGCCAGAAAAATGACCTCAGGGTGATCTCGTTGAATTTCAGAAATCACCCATTGCCAAAAACGAAGCGGCTTAATGTGTGGATTACTGACATGAAAAATTCTAATCCCTTTTGCGACCCAAAATTCGAGAATTCGTTTTAACTCGATCCATAGTGCTTCCCTGTCACCGCAATTAAAATTGAACGGATAAATGTCTAGGTACTTCTGGGGAGGATCTTCAGCATATTTGATGGATCCATCTGGCAACGAGTAAAACCAATTTGGATGTAACTTCACATAGGGATGATCCGCAGAGCAATGAAGCGCGTAATCGAGAGCGATCTCAATTCCAAAATCGTTCGCAGCCTCTACGAAATCGTCAAAGTCTTCCATCGTCCCAAGTTCCGGATGAATCGACTTGTGTCCGCCCTCTTCGTTTCCGATCGCCCAGGGTGATCCGGGCGAAGTTTTGTCCGCCGTGAGTGCGTTGTTTTTTCCT
This sequence comes from Omnitrophica bacterium RIFCSPLOWO2_12_FULL_50_11, assembly GCA_001804315.1. Taxonomy (GTDB): domain Bacteria; phylum Omnitrophota; class Omnitrophia; order Omnitrophales; family Danuiimicrobiaceae; genus 2-12-FULL-50-11-A. The sequence continues at coordinate 36,076 of MHFT01000044.1, read as the reverse complement.
TTTCGATGAGTCATGCCGATCGGATGAATCGGGGGTAAATAAACCACATTAAATCCCATTCTCTTAATATCAGGAAGCCGTCTGATGCAATCGCGGATCGTCCCACTCTTGCCCGTTATCGTTCCCTGCGACCGTGGGAACATTTCATACCACGAGCCGTACTCCGCCCGCTTACGGTCCACCACGAGTTCCAAGTTTCGATAGGAGCTCGTCTCGCTTTTGAGCGGCACTTGCTTGACCAAACGAAGGAATTCCGGATCATGAATAATTCTTAGAACCTCCTCACTGATCCCCTCTGATCGAGACAAGCGTTTGCTCCACTTCGCAAGCTGTTGTCGGTCCTCCTTTTCCAACTTCTCCTGCAACTCAGTCAACAGGTGAAGTCCTTCCTCTGCCTCACTTTTAATGGCGAGATCACATCGTCCTTTCTTCTCAGTGCGATCCAGCCACGTTGCCATCAAATCCGACCAAGCTTCAATGGTGTATACGTAACGCGCGTTCTTAGTTGGAATAAAGGTAGCCTGCCATTGATCGTCTCCAAGTGGCCCGAGAGGTACTTCCTGCCAAGCAGACTGGGACGCTTCTTTAAACTTGACGCAAGCCGCCAAAATTTGGCATCCATCACGGTAGATAGTGGCTTGAACCGTGATCGCTTGGCCGACAATGCTCTTCACAGGATATAGGCCGCCGTCGATTTGGGGCTTAACGTCTTCAATCACAATTGCTGCAGTAAGATCTAGCGGCGGCGGCTCTGTCTTTTTCACAGCACGCGTGAGAGATGCTTTCCGATACAACCTCTTAGGCTTCGTAGGAGTGGACACCGGACTCATTTCTTACTTTCTCACGTGTGGGCGGTTTTGACTCCGAGCTCACCTTCATGCCTGAAAAGGACTGCTCCAAGTGGTGGCAAATCTAAATTTAAAGAATACGGTCTGCCATGACAAGCACTGTGATCTGCTGCAAAGCCACCCCGGTTGCCCACACCGCTCCCCCCATACTCACATGCATCGCTATTTAGTATCTCGCGGTAAAAACCAGGATGAGGCACGCCAATGCGGTAACCAAGCCTCGGCACAGGAGTCATATTGCACACGGCAATGATACAGTTTCTATGATCTCGCGACCACCGAATGAAACTGATCACGCTTGAGTCGCTATCCTGGAAATCGATCCACTCAAAACCTGCGCCTTCAAAGTCGAGCTCATGGAGCGCTTTCTCTTTTCGATACAACGTGTTGAGATCCTTCGTTAACAGCTGAATTTGCTCATGCCCAATCCAATTCAAAACATGCCAATCAATAGAATATTTGCAATCCCATTCTCTCCGTTGCCCAAAGTCAGAGCCCATGAAGAGCAATTTCTTGCCCGGATGAGCAAACATATACGTCAGAAAAAGCCTGACGCCCGCAAATTTTTGCCAATCGTCCCCCGGCATTTTCTCAAGGAGCGAACATTTGCCATGCACGACCTCATCATGCGAAATCGGCAGTACAAAATTTTCTGTGAACGCATACAAGGCTGAGAAGGTCAGCGTTCCCTGGTGCCATTTTCGATAAATTGGATCTTGCGAAAAATAATAGAGCGTATCGTGCATCCACCCCATATTCCACTTGAGGCTGAAGCCGAGGCCGCCATGATAGGTGGGTCTGGACACACCCGGCCAAGCCGTTGACTCTTCCCCAATGGTGAGCACGCCAGGATATTCCGTGTGCACAATTTCATTAAATCTTTTTAGAAAATAAATAGACTCCAGATTTTCATTACCTCCATATGCGTTTCGCTCCCATTCGCCTGAGCCGCGCGAATAGTCAAGATAAAGCATCGAGGCAACGGCATCCACCCGCAAGCCATCCATGTGATACTTATCCAACCAAAAAAGGGCGTTAGAAATGAGGAAATTTTTAACTTCGTTGCGGCCATAATCAAAAATGAAAGTGCCCCAATCTTTATGCTCTCGCTTTTTCCAATCTTCGTATCCATAAATCTCGCGACCATCAAAATGAGCGAGGCCATGTGCATCACGCGGAAAATGCCCCGGTGTCCAGTCTAACAACACGCCCAAATTATGGCGATGGCAGTAGTCGACGAAGTACATAAAGTCTTCGGGGCGTCCGAAACGACTGGTCGGGGCAAAATAATTTATCACCTGATATCCCCAGGATTCATCCAAGGGGTGTTCCGCTACAGGCAAGAGCTCGATATGCGTGTAGCCCATCTCCTTAACATAGGCGACGAGTTGTTCGGCCAGATCTCGGTAATTCATAAAACCCCAGCCGCTTTTCTCATCACGTTTCCACGATCCTAGATGGACCTCGTAAATGGAAACTGGTGCGCGCACATAATTCCACTCCAATCTTTTCTTCATCCATGAATCATCGCACCACTTGAAGCGCCCCAGCGAGGCGATTACGTTGGCCGTCTTTGGCCTTAACTCACATTGAAAGCCGTACGGATCGCATTTGATCTTTATCTCACCATCGCACCCTCTCACCGCAAATTTGTAAAGATCGCCTTCTTTGAGGCCGGGAACAAAAAGCGCCCAATAACCTGAAAAAGAGATTCTGGTCATCGCATGTGTCCCTGGCTGCCAGTGGTTAAAATTGCCAACGACGCTAACGCTCTTGGCGTTCGGTGCCCAAACCGCAAAGTGAACGCCTTTGACACCGTCAATCACCTTCACATGGGCGCCCAATATTTCATAACTCTTGAGGTGATTCCCCTCGCCCAGTAACATGAGATCCGATCCCGTCAGCTGGACGCGAAAAGCGTAGGGATCTTGCACTTGCACTTTTGCGCCCGTCACATCTGTGAATCCAATTTCGTACGGATAAAGTTTATTCTCCCCTTCAAGAATTGCTTCAAATATCCCTTCCGGTCGAACCCGCATCATCGAAATGGTTCCATTTTTTTTCTTTCCATTCCACTGAACCCAAGCTTCGCTTGCTCTAGGCAAATAGGCCCGAACGATCACAGAATTTTCTTTATCCATCAGGTGAGGACCAAGAAAGTCACAAGGTTCCTTTTCCTCGAACGCAAGAATCCGATCCATCCCCGCTCGAATCACCGGATCTGACACCAGTTCATCCGACCAACTTCTTAGGTTTTCTCTCTCACGGCTTCTCTTTTTAGATGGATCCAATCCCATTACTGTATCCCTCGTATTCATCTGGTCTTAATCCCCCACCACTTTAAGGAATGTCGCAGTGGACGAGCCTTAAAGTGGTGGTGGATTAGCGCTACAAATTACCAACTTTTCTTTCACATTATACGCCATTTGCCACAAAATTTTTATAAAAATGCTCGCTAATCTTTGCCATAAAATTCCACTTTCAAGATTTCCGGCATCGGTTCTGAGTCAACCCTAAGTCCACCGTCATGTTCAATACGAATCTTGTAAATCAAGCCGGGCACGAAGATGGAACCAGGCGCCTCGATCTGTGCATTCTTCACCTGTGAGCTTGTTCTCGCATTAGCATCCTGTACATAAGACCAAAATTTTTCCCACAGTTTGCGTTCGAAATCTGTTGATGTTCCTGCTAACCGATAGCCGTCGGGCACCTCTTTAACCTTCGTAATGTCAAAGATCTGGGCACCTTCTTCATGATTGAGCGCAAACGCGCGGAGAAAGAGATATGCGCTTCTGCCTCGGAGTTTGTCACCGTTTTTAACGAGCTCATCCTCAAACCGAATCACAAGCGCCTGAAATTGAATGGTATTGCCCTTAAAGGTGAAGTATTTGGGGGTAAGGGGTTTTCCGAGTGCGTCAAATTCGAGAAACTTAATCGTGGTTTCGACATTCTCTTCCTTCTCATCATAGGAACTCTCAGTGACGACAACTTCGGCCACACGAGCATCGGCCGACAGGCGTTCGATCACCGCGGTTAAGATCCGATTTTCTTCAACGCCCCTGTACAGCGAGAACGATCCAAACGCGAGGAGTAAAAGGGTGAGGAACAAAAAAAGCCAACCGATCCAGATCCGCATGTTGAGAAGGGGCTGGTTTCCTTACCTTATTTCGTCGGGCCCGATGATACCGCCGGAAATAACACACCGCATCGCTTCTTCAATCGTCCATCCTGGATCTCGGGTTTGTGATTCCCGGACAACGACCATCGTACCCGATGTGGGATTAGGCGGTGTCGGCACAAATACTTTGAGTAGCCGGTCGTCTTTATTTTTACGATCGATGATCGTGCCTGTGACAAACCCGATCGTCCAAATTCCTGGTTTCAGATAGTCGACGAGAACGACTTTTTTAAAGACCTGTCTTTCGGGAAGCGAAAACGCGGATACGACTTGCTTGCCTACCTGATAGGTCGTCTTGATAATAGGAATACGATCGGTGATGCGCTCGATGAGGCCAAACACCTGTTTGCCCATCACGTTGCTTGCTCCGACTCCCAGTAAGTAAAGAAAAACGAGTAAAAGAAGCATACCAAAACCAGGGACACGAAATCCGAGAACATCATCGACGGCCCCCATCATTTTCTGGTCAATCGCGACATAGAAGAATCTAATCGCAAACAGCGAAAGACCTATCGGAATAATGGCAAAGAGCCCGCGCAGAATGTATTTCTTAATATGACCCATAAAATGTCTCATCGTTTCTCTCTCCTCGTGAACATCAGTGGTCTCACCTGTAGTGGAAAAAGTGTTGCTTGAAACCTCTCACAGGGACAAGGCATTGAAAATATCTCTTCCGGTTGCCTTGCCGATCGCGATATCATCTTTCTTCAAATCGACTCAGCGGCATCATAAGATAGCATACTCATGGACAACGTTCACCTTTTTTGACTGCACGGGTGCGTACCACTCCATGCAGTCGTCATTGCGAGGGATCTGCCTGGAACGCATCCTCGCAATGACGTCGGGGATTACTGCATCAAGTGGTAGACACCCGACTGCACCAGTTCTAATCAGATTCGCAATGGCAAAAATTAAAAAAGACACTGACTTAATGGACCGCCGTGTGTACCGAATTGCAGCCATCCTCATTTTCGGTGCCGTAGCGATAGGCTTCTTTCGACATTTCATCTCCTTATTCATAATATCAGAATCGTATGCCGTCACGAGTCCATGGCTGTCCTCGATCTTCCCTCCCGAAATGCATGGGCAGGTCACGTCTGTCGTTTTGATCCCGCTGGGGTTACTGGTCGTTACCATGTTCCGCAATGTCGTCGGCATCAGCACATTCGGTACGTCTACGCCGGTACTCCTAGCAATTGCCTTGAGGGAAACGTCCCTCATTTTCGGTCTTATCTTTCTCATCGCATCTGGACTCGTCGGTAGCTTCGTACGGTCGCATCTCAGCCGTCTTCATATTCTTCTCATCCCCGCATTAAGTATCGTACTGACGGTTGCCGCCACTTCCATGCTCATCATTGTTCTCGTGCTTCATCATCAAGGCAGTGTTCCGCTTGATTACTTTTCTCCTTTATCGATTGTCGTGATCACATGGATGATTGAACGCTTTGCAATATTGCAGCTCGAAAGCGGCACCCGTGAGGCCCTTAAAACGGCTGCTGGCACCTTGTTTGTAGCCATCGTGATCTACGGGATCATCAGATTCCATCTGATCTCACATTTTTTGCTTCTCTATCCGGAAACAATTCTCATCATCACAGGCCTTTTGCTGCTCCTCGGCCGGTACACCGGCCTTCGATGGACAGAATATTACCGGTTTCGAGATCTCATGAAAAAATAAGATACGACGTCAATCATCACTAAATGAAAAAGTTAAATTCCACTGGATTGCTTGGACTCAATAGACGAAATGCTTCCTATTCCTCTGTTTGGAACGACAGCCAGCACCTGGCTCGCGCAGACGACAAATTAAAAGCGAAGGCCATGCTTCAGGAGATAGAGATTCCCGTGCCCGAAACGTACAGCGTCATCGAGCATCAATTTGAGATTCGGTCCTTTCAAGATGCAAAACTTCCTCAAAGCTTCGTGGTGAAGCCTGCACGCGGTCGAGAAGGCCGCGGCATTTTAGTGATCGAATCTCATACCGATGGCGTGTGGAGAAAAAAGAATAGCCAGCTGTTGTCCCGCCTTGAGTGGGAGCTGCACCTTGCCAACATCTTAGCGGGTTTGTATTCTCTGGGCGGACGGAGCGACCGAGTTTTTTTTGAATATTGTACTGAATGCCATGATGTATTTTCAGAGGTCACTTATCAGGGTACTCCTGACATCCGGATCCTCGTCTATCGTGGCGTTCCTGTTGCCGGAATGCTTCGTCTGCCGACGAAGGAATCGGATGGCAGAGCAAATCTTCATCAAGGCGCGATCGGTGTCGGAATCGACATGGCCGAGGGCGTAAGCTTACACGGCGTCCATCACTCACGCTACACGGATATCCACCCCGATACGAGAAAGCCGGTGAAGGGCATTCGCATACCGTTTTGGAAAAACATCGTAGAAATAGCTGTGAAAACGTACTCGGTATTTCAACTGGGTTATGCCGGCGTTGACTTCGTCGTCGATAAGTTGCGAGGCCCGATGATTCTCGAAGTGAACGGCCGTCCAGGTCTTGCGATTCAACTTGCAAATAGAATCGGTTTGCTCGATCGTCTAAACGCTGTCGACGCTTACGGTAAGTCGATTGAAGAAAAAACCTGGCAAGAACGCTTGCACATCTTCAACGAATTGCTTATAGATTCAGTACACCGTATTCCGAGGTAGATCTGACTTGATGCCAGATTACTGGTAAAACAAAATCCAAAGATACTGGGAGCTGACAACCCTGAGGAAATACGCAATCCAAAGACCTGCAACAACCCCAATCGCCAACTTAATTTTCGCAGACATGACAATATACTCCTACAATGCGCGTAAAATGTTACGTACCCTTTCTCTAGAAATGCCGCGCCGTACTTCGACACGGCCGATCGATCTTGGTAAGATGAACGTTAATTTTCCCCCACGTGCCTTCTTATCACGCTTCATAAACGCGAGAAGCCGGCTGACAGAAAGCCGGTCGCTTTTCGGACGAACTGGCAGCCCCATCTTCTCGAGCAAGCGTCGCTGCCTCTCGCCCGCAGAGCTTGTAAGACTCCCATTCTGACACGCCATTTTCGCCGCAAGTACCATACCCATTGCCACAGCCTCACCGTGAGGCAAACGATAACCAGAATCTGCTTCAAGCGCATGAGCAAAGGTGTGACCGTAGTTTAATATCATGCGCATTCCTTTCGTTTCATACTCATCGCCTTCGACAACTGTCGCCTTCACACGAGCGCACCGCCAGATGACGGTCTCCAGAAAAGAAAGCACTCGTGATCCAAAGGCCTTCTTCCGAAGCGACGAAAAAAACCACTCCACGCGTAGCTCAAGCAATCTGAAAAGCTTGGGATCGCCAATCACACCATATTTAATCACCTCTGCGAACGAATTTCGCCATTCCCTCAAACTCATGGTTTTCAAAGTATCCACATCTGAGATCACCATCTTGGGCTGATAAAACGTTCCAATAATGTTTTTGGCAAACGCCAAATTAATTGCGGTTTTCCCGCCAATCGCGCTGTCGACTTGGGCCAACAAGGTTGTCGGCACATGAACGAGTGAAATGCCGCGCATATACGTCGAGGCTGCTAAGCCTGATACATCGCCAACCACTCCGCCTCCTAAAGCAACCACGGTGCTGGTCCTCTCAAGCGGAACTCGAGCCATTTCGCTCCAAAGGCCGCGAAGAACGCCTTCAGACTTATCCCGCTCGCTGCCATAAGGCAAGAGAAACCGCGAAATACGAAAACCACTGCGTTCCAAGGAATGTTGGACTGGCGCAAGATAATATCGTGCCACGGTCCTATTGGAGACGATGAAAACCTTCGTCCGTTGGGGCGCGCGGCCGTGCGCTCCTTCGACCTTTCTCATCAAAGAGCCAACGCAGCGGAGTAAATTTCGTCCGATCAGAATAGGATAACAACCTTGTGACGACCGTAAGTAAATTCGCTTCATGATTGTTTAAAACACGTTCGGTAGATCTCGAGCGCCACGGCTTCTGGTGACTTTCCATTCGTCACAAACTGACCGCTAGAAGTTTCTTCGTAAAGTGGGCCGCGTATGCGCAGAAGATCCGCGAGCACCTGTTTAGGATTCGGCGTTTGAAGGAGCGGCCTGTCCCGCTTATGTTTCACACGCTCCCACAACGCGTCAAGCATGGTCTTCAAATAAATCGCGCGCCCTGTTTTCCGCATCGTCTCGTTATTACAAGGGTTCAATACAATACCACCACCGGAAGCTACAACCTGATCCGAGTCGCGTGCGACTTCGCTCAGGACCTCGCTTTCCACCTTTCGGAAATAAGGCTCTCCGTACGTTTTGAAAATTTCGTTGATGGACATCCCAAGACGCTCCTCGACCCGTTCGTCGAGGTCGACAAAGGAAAATGAGAGCAGCCGTGCCAATTCCCGCCCGCTGGACGACTTGCCCGATCCCATCATGCCAACGAGATAAATATTATTCACATTTCCTTCAATTGCTTCAGGTACCCGTCATAGTTGCGTTTGAGCTCGACCGTTGAGTCGCCGCCAAATTTTTCTAAAAATGCATCTGCCACCTCAAACGCAACGACCGCCTCGCCAATGACACTTCCGGCCGGCACCGCACAAATGTCAGACCGTTCGAAGTCCGCTTTTTCTTTCTCCTTCGTTTTCATATTGACCGACTGCAGCTCACGGCGGAGCGTCGAAATAGGTTTCATGGTTGCCCGCACCAAAATGTCGGCACCGTTTGTCATTCCTCCTGTGAAACCGCCCGCACGGTTGGTTTTATGATAGTATCCTTTTTTTGGATCATAAAAGATTTCATCATGAGCCTTGGAACCGGGTGTTTGCGCTTCCAAAACGCCGAGGCCAAATTCAACTGCCTTGATCGACTGCATGCTCATTAAACCTTGCGCAATACGTCCCGTCAGCTTTCGCTTGTAATGAACATGCGAACCTAAACCGATCGGTACGCCATGCACGCGGATCTCGAATTTCCCTCCTACCGTGTCGCGGTTTTTCATGGCTTGATTGATTTCCTCCACCATCTGCTTTTCGATCTCACGAGACACGCAATTGACGGGGGAACCTTCACGCCGTTTTTCAATATCTTCAAATGAAACTTCCTCTTCAAGCCGAGCCTTCCCAATTTGAATCACATGTCCAATCACGTGAACCCCAAATTCACACAGCAACAATTTACAAACGGCACCGATCGCAACTCTCATGGTCGTCTCGCGCGCACTTGCGCGCTCCAACACCTCCCGGATTCCCTGGCGATACTTCAAAGCACCCGCCAAATCAGCGTGGCCGGGCCTCGGTCGGTCGAGCTGCGGCAAGGTATTAATCGTGACATCCTTATTTTGAAGTAAAAATCCAATCGGAGCTCCTGTGGTCATTCCGCGATAAACGCCGCCGGTTAGTTCGACGCGATCCTTTTCGATTTTCTGCCGACCGCCCCGGCCGTAACCTTGCTGCCGCCGCACGAGCTCCTGTTGAACGAACTCGAGGTCCACCTTCAAACCGCTTGGGACTCCTTCTAAAATTGCGGATAAGTATTTTCCGTGCGATTCACCGCACGTAATGAATTGAAGCATCAGATTCTCCTTCGGGCGGTTTCAGATGAACCACCCGCCCCAATACCAAGCCAGAATCGGCTCCGCCCATAGAAAAGCAATCCAGCCAGCGAGCGAAAGAAACGGCCCGAACGGTATGATTTCGGTTCGTTTCACAAATTTCACAAAGAGACCCACAGGAAGCGCAAAAAAGGGCGCTAGAACATAAACGAAGACCACCTTCTTCCAGCCTAAAAACGCGCCCAGCATGGCGAGGAGTTTGACATCACCGCCCCCCATCGCTTCTTTTCGAAAGACGAGCTTGCCCACCACGCCCGTGGCATAAATCACTGCGCCGCCTACTAGAGCACCAAGGAGCGACGCAATCGACCCTTTGAACCAGATCGTCTCACCATGTAACGAAGGAACCACGGTGCTCAGCACGATTCCTGCCCCAAGACCCCCTAAACTTACTTCGTCTGGGATAATTTGATGTTCTAAGTCGACGACCGTGGCAATGAACAAAAGTGAAAAGAGAAGTGCTACAACCAGCGTTTGAATCGCGAGACCAAAAGTTAACCAAATCCACAAAAACGACACTGCTGTTAACAACTCGACCACCAGATAACGCGAAGAAATCCGTCCGTAACAGTAGCGACACCGGCCTTTTAACAAAATCATACTCGCGATCGGGATATTGTCATACCACCGAATCGGTTTGTGACACAACGGACAGCGTGAGGAGGGCCAGACGATTGATTCCTCACGTGGTAAACGGTGAATACAAACGTTCAAAAAGCTTCCAACGACAGCTCCCAAGAGGAATACAAAAACATTATTGAGATTTGAGAGCCACATGAAGCGCTTCTTTCATCTCACGAAGCGGTGCCCGCTTGCCGGTCCACATTTCGAATGCCTTTGCCCCTTGATGGAGGAGCATCGTCTCGCCATTCTGAATCTTGTATCCGCACTGCTTCGCTAACTGAAGTAACTTTGTTCGTCGCGGCCGATAAATAAGATCGTAAACAAGAATTTTCTTTTTGGGAAATAATTTCTTCTGAAGGAGCGATCCATCGCTCGGTTTCAAACCGACTTTCGTTGCATTAACCAAAATATCCACTTCGGAAATCGCGCGCTCAAATTCTTTCCCTCTAAGAAAGGTTGCACGCAACGCGGTTTTTGGGAACTGCCTCTGAAACCTATTAACGAGACGCCGCGCTCTTGACAACGTTCGATTGGCGATCACAATGTCTCGCGCACCGCTCTTCGCCAGTGCGTAGACGACGGTCCGTGCGGATCCCCCTGCCCCTAAAACCATGCCGGATTTCCCACTGGCTCTGAATTTCGCCTCACGAAGTCCCGCTAAGAATCCGTGGAGATCCGTGTTGTAACCGGCCCACCGGTTCCCTTCTTTCTTGACGGTGTTTACTGAACCAATGATGCGCGCCTCAGGGCTCAGCCGATCCAAATAGGCAATGACGGTCTCCTTATACGGGACGGTGACATTAAAACCATCGAGCATAAAGGACTTAAGGTGCCGCATCAAGAACCGAAATCGCGAAGGTGGGCGCTCAAAAGCAAAGTAAATCGATTTCAAGTGATAATAATCAAACGCACGATTCTGGAATACAGGGGAAACGGTATGGCCCAGCGGCCAGCCAAAGATGCCGTACACCTTTAATTCAGGATCACCCGCTGCCCGCATGAATATCAGCTCTCAGCTTTCAGCTATCAGTCGTCAGCTATCAGCTGAAAACGTTGAAGGCGATAGAAGGCATAAACCGTAAAGGTAACCGCAGTTTCCCTGCTGCTCATTTTAAGTGAAATAGGGTCATGCATTTTGCTCGGCCCATTATGCCTTGCATTTCTGTCCCAGGTTTCACGGCTGATGACCGAAAGCTGACGGCTGATGACTCTTAAATTGGAGAAGAGGACTTGCCGAGTACTTTGGCACCGACTTTATTGAGCGCGAAAAGATACGCTTTGACACTCGCTTCAAGGACATCCGTACTCGTCCCACGGCCACTCACATCTCTGCCCTCAATTTCCAACTTAAGATTCACCTCTCCAAGGGCATCCTTTCCACTCGTGACGGACTGGATCGCGTACCCCACGAGTTTAGGACTGAGCCCCGTAATCTTTTCAATCGCTTTGTAACAAGCATCTACGGGGCCGTCGCCTTCCGAGGTTGCTTCGTCTGTTTTCCCTTCCCGGCTCAAACGCACAGTTGCTCGCGGCGCCAAACCAGTCTCGCTTGTGATTTTCAAATGCTCAAGCCGCCAGATCTCGGGGACCTTGCTTATCGTGTCTTCGACAATCGCTTCCAAATCCTTGTCGAACACGTATTTCTTCTGATCGGAAAGTTTCTTAAACCGTTCAAAGGCTTGCTCGAGCTCTCCCGCTTTCAACTCGTAGCCCAATTTTGCCAGACGCTCGCGAAACGCGTGCCGACCGGAATGTTTGCCCATCACCATTTCACTGCCCGCCAATCCGATGCGCTGAGGATCGATAATTTCGTAGGTCTGCCGTTTCTTTAGAATCCCATCCTGATGGATACCCGATTCATGTGCAAACGCATTACGTCCAACAATGGCTTTGTTCGGTTGAACAACAAGGCCGGTTAAATGAGAAACCAAGCGTGACGATTTTGTAATTTCCTTCAACCGAATATCCGTGTACACACCCATGAGGTCCCGGCGCGTGTCAATTGCCATCACAATTTCTTCAAGGGAAGCATTGCCAGCACGCTCCCCAATTCCGTTTACGGTACATTCTACTTGATTAGCTCCATGTTTGATCGCAGCTAGTGAATTCGCAACCGCCAAGCCTAAGTCATTATGACAGTGCACGGAAAGATTCACCGTTTTCCCAAGCTCGGGATTCTTTTTGACGAGAAAGGCGATCAATTGACCAAACTCATCCGGCATCGTGTAGCCGACCGTATCTGGAATATTCACCGTCGTCGCACCCGCATCAATTCCAGCTCTCACGACATCCGTCAAGAAATTGCGTTCCGTGCGTGCTGAGTCTTCCGGTGAAAACTCGATATCGTCAAAAAATTTTTTCCCATATTTAATGTTTTGCACCGAAAGTTTCAAGATCTCACGTTTCCCCTTTTTTAACTTGTACTCCCTGTGGATCTTGGACGTTGCTAAGAACACATGGAGTCTCTTTTTCGACGCAAACTTAAGCGCTTCACGTGCGATGTCTATGTCCCTTTGCGCCATCCGTGAAAGTCCACAAATGACAGGGCGCTTGACTTCCTTAGAAATCATCTGGATCGCCTCCACTTCTCCCGGCGATGCCACGGGAAAACCGGCTTCGATGATGTCCACATTCAAACGTTCTAACTGCTTTGCGATTTCAAGCTTTTCTTCGGGCGTAAGGGTCGCGCCCGGACACTGTTCGCCATCGCGAAGCGTCGTATCAAAGATGTAAACTTTTTTTCTACTTTTCGACGTAGTCACCGATTCTCATTCTCCTTCAGGACACGATCGAACGCTGAACCGCATGAGCCTTTTTCTCAAGTGACCCACCGATCCACGGCATCATCCGTCGAAGCTTTTCGCCCACTTGCTCGATCATGTGCCCATCGCACTCGGCACGCATTCGGTTGTAATTGGGGCGTCCTTTTTTGTTCTCTTCAATCCACTCTTTCGCAAATTCCCCAGACTGAATCTTGCTCAAAATGTTCTGCATCTCTTTTCTTGTTTCTTTCGTAATGATCCGTTTGCCCCGGCTGTAATCACCATACTCGGCCGTATCAGAGACACGTCGATGCATTCCGCTGATTCCAGAAGCAAAGATGGCATCCGTAATCAGCTTTACCTCATGCAAACATTCAAAATAAGCAAGCTCCGGCTGATATCCGGCCTTTACCAACGTATCAAATCCCGCACGAATCAATTCGCTGAGGCCCCCGCAAAGGACGACCTGTTCCCCAAAAAGATCGGTCTCGGTCTCTTCTTTAAATGTGGTTTCAATGACACCCGCACGAGTTCCCCCGATTGCTTTCGCGTGTGCAAGCGCAAGTTTCAATGCATTGCCCGTTGGGTTTTGATGAACCGCAACCAAACACGGAACACCGCCACCTTCCAAGAACTGACTCCTCACCAAAGCGCCAGGGCCCTTCGGCGCTACCATGAAAACATCGATCTCTTTGGGCGGTTTAATGTACCCAAAATGAATGTTGAAGCCGTGTGAAAAAAGGAGCGCTTTCCCAGGGTTTAAAAGCGGCGCAACTGATTTCTGATAAATCTCCGCTTGTAAGTGGTCTTGCGTCAGGATTTGGATAATGTCCGCTTGCTCGGCTGCTTCTTCGGCACCGACCGGCTGAAACCCATCTTGAACCGCAAGCTCATAATTCTTTCCACCGCGGCGTTGGCTGACGATCACTTCGACCCCAGAATCGCGTAAATTAAGACCTTGCCCTCGGCCCTGAATGCCGTAGCCAATGACCGCAACTTTTTTCCCTTTCAACACGTTCAAATCTGCGTCTTGATCGTAATAAATTTTTGCCATGTTGTTCGTCCTTTCCCGTTTCTAACGGTTACGAGATCTCTTTACCCACTCGCTTTCTCAGCTGGTTTTTTCTCCTCTACCCCGCGTGTGAGCGCGATCACACCCGTTCGCGCCACGCTTTTAATGCCAAACGGCCGAACGAGTTCGAGCAGTGCATCGATTTTGCTTTGATTTCCCGTCACTTCAACCGTCAGCGATTTTGGATTCACATCGACCACCTTCGCACGAAAGGTATTCACAATCTGCATCAATTCCGAACGCGTGCTCGCCGTGGCTGCGACTTTGATGAGCACAAGTTCACGCTCAATCATGTCGACCTCATTCAAATCCTGAACTTTGATCACATCGATCAGCTTGTTAAGTTGCTTCATAATTTGCTCGACCACACGATCGTCGCCGTGCGTGACGATCGTCATCCGCGAAACGGTCGGATCTTCCGTCTCGCCAACCGCGAGACTGTCAATATTGAAACCGCGCGCAGAAAAAAGACCTGCGATTCGTGCGAGCACGCCAGCCTGATTTTCGACCAGAACCGAAATCGTATGTTTCATCGTGTCTCCTTATGATCAGATGACTGACATCAGAAGTCAGACGTCAGAAGTTAGAAGACAGACGTCAGAAGACAGAAGTCAGAAGACAGAGGCCTTCTCGTTTTTTTCTCACTTCTATTTTCTAAATTCTAACATCTATTTTCTGACGTCTGACTTCTGTCTTCTGACGTCTGTCTTCTAACTTCTGACGTCTGACTTCTGATGTCAGTCATCGGCGAAATTGCGCCAAGTACTCATCAATGAATACAACATCGCACCCACTTCGTCATACCGCTGATCAAGATCTTCCCACTTCTTCCTTGAAATGTACTTGCAATCCAATGCAAAGGATAACCACCCCCTTGTCTCATCGGCTGATCCTAACGCATCATTTAAGTGTCGAGTTAGAACGTGCTCATACTTTCTCTTGGCAAACCCTTCTCGAATATTGATCGCAACCGATCTTGACGACCTCCTGATTTGGTCTGTCAAGGAATACGTCTCGTCTTTCGGGAAATCCTTTGTGATTTCAAAAATCTCCATTGCAAGCGGGTACGCCTTCTCGTAAACCCTGAGGTCGTTTACCGTTTTAATTGTCCCGCTCATTTCTCTTCTTTTCCCTCCGTCTTCTGTCCTCTGACTTCTGACTTCTGACCTCTGACTTCTGACCTCTGTTCTCTCCCACTTACGCCATGTCCAGCACTTGATCAAGTGCGTGGCCTGCTGGCACCATGGGATATACATTATCAGCAGGAGCGACCACGCAATGAACGACGGCAGGTCCATTGTACGCGAACGCTTTCTCAAGCGCACCCACCACTTCTTCTTTTCTCGATACCTTAATTCCAAATGCACCACAACCTTCCGCAATTTTCACAAAATCTGGATTCGAAGGTCCCAACTGCGATCCTGAGTATCGACGATTGTAAAAGAGCTCCTGCCACTGGCGCACCATCCCGTGATGAGCATTGTCCATGATGATCACTTTCACTGGGACTTTGTAATAAGACGCTGTGGAAAGTTCGGTCATCGTCATCTGAAATGAACCGTCTCCATCAATGCAAATCACTTGTTCCTTAGGCCGACCTAATTGCGCCCCAATCGCTGCGGGAAAGCCATACCCCATGGTTCCCAAACCGCCTGACGTAATCATGCTCCGAGGGGCCGTAAACTGATACCACTGTGCGGTCCACATTTGATGCTGACCAACCCCCGTGGTGACCACCGCTTTGTGATCGGTCATTTCTCCAATCTTTTGGATCACATATTGCTGCTTAATCTCAGTGCCCGAATTGTCATACTTGAGCGGATGCTTCTTTTTCCAGCCTTCAATCTGCGTGAGCCATTCCTTCATCTGTGACCGCTTGTCCTTCACCAATTTATTCACTTCCCTCAAGATGGGCTTAATGTCTCCAACGATGGGAACATCTACTTTAACCGTTTTGGAAATCGAGGCCGGGTCGATGTCAATGTGAATGATCTTCGCATGCGGCGCAAATTTTGCGATATTTCCCGTAACGCGATCGTCAAACCGTGCCCCCACCGCAATCAAAAGATCTGAATTTTGTACCGAATAATTCGCGTAATGCGTTCCATGCATTCCAAGCATACGAAGCGAGGATGGATGATTTTCCGGAAAAATACCCAGTCCTAAAACCGTTGTCGTCACCGGAATTCCAGTTTTTTCCACCAGTTCAAACAGCTCTTTTTGTGCTCCAGAACCGACCGTTCCCCCACCCACATAGAGGCACGGCCGTGTGCTTTCCATGATCAGTTCCGCAGCCTTTTGAATTTGCTTCGGATGGCCCTCGGTCTTCGGCCGATAACCACGGATGTTAACTTCTTTTGGATAAACGAACTCGATTTTCGCGCGGCTGACATCGACCGGGAAATCGATTAAAACGGGTCCTGGTCGGCCCGTTGTAGCAATGTAAAAAGCCTCACGCACAACCCGCGCTAGATCGTTTACGTCCCTCACCAAATAATTGTGCTTCGTCACTGGACGCGTTACCCCAATAATGTCTGCTTCTTGAAAGGCGTCGCTGCCAATCACATGCGTCGCAACCTGGCCGGTAATGCAAACCAACGGGACCGAATCCATATATGCTGTGCAAAGGCCAGTCACTGTGTTCGTCGCTCCAGGCCCCGAAGTCACCAGGCACACACCTGGCTTTCCCGTCGCACGTGCGTATCCATCCGCCATATGTGCAGCGCCTTGCTCGTGCCGCACCAAAATAAACTTCAAGTCTGAATCATAAAGAGCATCGAAAGTCGGCAAAATTGCGCCCCCCGGAAGCCCAAAGAGATATTCGACTCCTTCACGTTTCAAACACTCGATCATGATCTTAGCCCCTGTCAGCTCCGCCACAATGTTTACCTCTCTTGTCAACGATTCCGCAATAAATTATCTGCCCACTCGAAAAACTTCTGTCGTGGACTCCAAGAACGACTTCGTGCGCCACTTTCCCGCTCCAAACTCACTTGCTCAAACCATTCAAAAATATGAGGGCTCGCGTTTGCAACAGATAACTCCTCTCGGGTTTTGGCTTCGACCGTTTCCACTACATACCCGCGCGATCGCATCGTCTTGAGTTCCGCTGTCGCTTTCTCCGAATCGTCCGCGTTATCCTCCGACCCCTTCAAGATAAGAACCGGTAAGCGATTCACTTTAGCAAACGAGAATGCAAACAACCTCTGAAATCTCCCGCTCATTGCATTACCCACAGAAGCAACGGCCGCGAATTCCTCAGGATATCGGAGACCCAAGTACAACGCGTAATGACCGCCAAAACCGGAACCGGTCACTAAAATTCGGTTGGGATCAATGTGATATTGGCTTTGGAACGTGCGTTTGTGCTTGAGCAACCATGCTTCGCTGTCGTAAGGGAAATCTCGCGGCACCGGATAATTCGGGCAAAATATTAAAAATCCGCGTTCCTTCGCTGCACCAAGCCACCCTTGGATATATTCCTCCCCTAAGTCTCCTTCATCGTGTAACACAACAACAAGCGGCCAACCTCGATCCGGTGTGTAATCTGGTGGGACATAGAAGGAATATCCATATTGATCACTTGCGACGTTTTGGAGACCCGTTTTGACTTCGCCAAAAAAGGCTGTGTAGCTCATTTGTCCAAACACAAAAATGAAACCGACAAGGAACAAAAAAAGAAACGATCGATTCCGCTTCATCCCACGCCCTACAACCCAGTCTTGTATTTCTTTGAAACCGCGTTTCAGAAGAAACCCGAGCAGAAAACACCGTAAGTACTTGTGTTTAAAAGGGTTAATTCTACCATCAGAAATGTCGTGTGTCAAATGCAGTAAAAAAAGACGCTGTCTTGTTCTCAATCCTCTTTTCGCAAATCGTGATTTGCCTTACGGTTAAGGCGATTACCTTGACCGCGCTCGGCGCTCTACCTCTCGCGCAAGTAGGCTTTTGAAATCCATCCGTTCGCGGCCGATCATGGAACCAACCAAAAAATTCTCACGTCGATTGCCAAAGGCGTAGATCAGTCGAAATGGAGCAAAGAGATCTTCTTCGAACTCACGACCAACCTTCTTATCCTCTGGATATTGAATGTGCTGGTACCAGTTACCGGACTCTTCGACGATGGCGGCATTATGATAAAAGTACATGCCAGCAAAAGTGATCCGGTCACTGGTCACCACCATTTTCGTATTGAGACTCTGGTTACGACGAGCTAAATCGTCAACGTGGCGAAAAGCGGTCAACGGCCTGAGCTCCAAACGAACGAGGTCCTCATCACCTGATAAAATCTGATAGCGGATCAAAACCGTCTGCTCGCCGCGTAGGAGCACAACGCTTTTCCCCAACAAAAGATCTTCGACCGAATAAATCCAGCTCGGAAACGGTTCCAACGAGCACTGATCCAAGTAAAGAAATCCATTTGGATAAATGGTATTCGCTTGTATCCGCGTCGATAAGGGGTAAGCAGCGTCATCGATGTAGAGGGTCTCGTCAAGACCGCTCAAAAGCACATAACGGCCAAGCGGTGGTCTCAGAGACGCCACCAAAAGGCCGTGATCACGGCGCGTGTTCAGTGACAAGATCGTCGAAGCGGCGAATCCGCCGAGCTCGTTGGTTTGGTACCACTCTCTTTTGATCGCTTCCGTAAAGTTCCGACATACCTCGGAACCAAACGAAATCATGTCCACCGGGCCACCTTGGTTGGTAACTAAAGCGTACCCGATGCACCGGTGCTATGCAAATCTCAAAAAGCTCGGGACAACGCAGTTCACTTCCAAATGCGGTGTAACAAATTTTCATAGACGGCTGAATCAAGAATCAAGTAACATAAAGATTGTCGACGCTGAATGATTGCCCATGAAATATCCCAATGTTCTGGAGCTACTTGCCGAGGCGTTTGGAAAAGCAAAAATCCCTTTCGTCCTCGTCGGCGGTTTTGCCGTTAATTACTACAAGGCAACCCGGGGTACCGCAGATCTTGATGTCTTAATCCTCGAGAAAAATTATGACACAGCACGTGCTGCCTTAGAAGGAGCGGGCTACAGAGAAGAAAGGAAGAATCCTCTCTTCGCCCGCTTTCGCGAACCAAAGGCAAGGTTGATGGAAATAGACCTTATTTTTGTCGACCCGAATACGTTTGAAGGGATCATAGAAGATGCAGGGGATGCTAAAATTAGCGGCCATCGGTTTAAGATACCCTCATTGGATCATCTTTTTGCTCTAAAGCTACATTCGATTAAAAATAATCCGAACGAGCGAGAATATCGGGACCTCTATGATATCCTTGAGTTGATTAAAAGAAATCGCATTGCTTTTCGGTCGAAAAAATTTCGAGACCTTTGCCTCAAATATGGTTCAGCAGCAATCTACAAGAAAATTTTGGAGGCATTAAAGA
This sequence comes from Omnitrophica bacterium RIFCSPLOWO2_12_FULL_50_11, assembly GCA_001804315.1. GTDB lineage: Bacteria > Omnitrophota > Omnitrophia > Omnitrophales > Danuiimicrobiaceae > 2-12-FULL-50-11-A. The sequence goes on along the minus strand of MHFT01000044.1, from coordinate 16,604 downwards.
ATTGGAAACGCTAAATCTACCGACGATCAAGGAGTCACTTCCTCCGCCAGTGCTTTCTATGGAGCAATATGTGGAGTTTTCGGAGTTTTATCGCAAACATATTTTGAACAAAGAAGCGCACGAAAACTGGAAAAAAAACTCTGCCGTACATGTTCCGTTTGTCTTGAAACCATAAAACTGGGAAAAGGAAGAGGGTCAGCGCTGGACTTTTGAGATGTTAGAAAGAGTCACAAGACCCAAGTTGGATTGAAAAAGCACGATTCCTTTTTCATTCAGCGAGTGACTTTCAGCGACTCAAGCCTTTCCGCAAACTGCTTTGCCCGATCCGTAATTTCAGACCAAAGGTGACCGCGAACCATACTTGCATCGTAAAACCCGCGGCCCACCGCACACGCAGTTGCGCCGGCCCTGATGTAATCGAGAAAATTGTCAAGCGTGACACCGCTCGTAGGCACCACCTTCAGAAAAGGAAATGAACGTCTCAAGCATTTCACATAGGGTGCGCCTCCCAAGAAATCGGCTGGAAACAGACGGACAAGGTCCACCCCAAAATGATAGGCTTCGATCGCTTCTGTCACTGTGGAGGCGCCTTGCATGACCATGGCATTGTTGTTCTTGCACACGGTCAAGATGCTGTTATCTAGATACAAACTGCTTACGAATCGGGCTCCTACTTGGATCGCTCGGTAAGCTTGTTCTCCATCTGTTGCGGAACCTAAACCGACCACGACGTCACTTTGCTTGGCAAGTGTTTCGACTAATTTTGTGGACTGCGAAACATGAGGCGTGATCTCAATCACCCGGATGCCGCCGTCGATCACTGCTTTCGCAATGCACTCGGCATCGCTGTGGTCACTCACACGAATGACCGCAATAATTTTTTGATCCTCAACAAACCTCAGAAGGTCTTCCATCCTCGAAAAATCGTTTCGCTCTGCTGCTCCCTTTGACCGAGCAGGCGTTCGACAAAAGTATACGTTTACGCCAGCAAATGTCAATCAGTGAGCTCCCTTTTTTCTTCGACTCACT
>MHFT01000044.1:13828-15554 GCA_001804315.1 Omnitrophica bacterium RIFCSPLOWO2_12_FULL_50_11 | reverse complement strand
TTTCCTGCTTTCCCGAGCTTTGATTCCTGTTCCAGTCCATACTTCGTTTCCAGGCTTCTAATTTCGTCGCGAAGCCGCGCTGCGCGTTCGAAGTCTAGAAGACTGGAAGCACGCGTCATCCGATCATAAAGGTAGGCAAGATAAGATTTCATTTCATGCTCTTTTTTATTTTCGCCTACCACCTCTCCGACAAATTCTTCCGCTTCTCGCCACCGCTGGATCCCTTCCCGAATTCCTTTTTTGATTGAGACAGGCTCAATTTTGTGTTTCCGATTGAAATCGAGTTGAAGCTCGCGTCTCCGACTCGTTTCCTCGATTGCTTTCGCCATAGACTTAGTCATCCGGTCGGCATACATGATCACAGCTCCATGGATGTGGCGAGCTGCCCGGCCAGAGATCTGAATGAGGGACACATCGCTCCTTAAGAAACCTTCTTTATCAGCATCCAAAATCGCAACGAGCGACACCTCCGGCAAATCGAGTCCTTCTCTGAGCAAATTAATGCCGACGACGCAGTCGTACTTCTGAAGCCTCAGGTCATTCAAAATCTCGACACGTTCAAAAGCATCAAATTCCGAATGAAGATAGTGAGCACGAACACCGGCTTCTTTCAGATAGCGGCTCAGGTCTTCGGCCATCCGCTTTGTGAGTGTCGTCACCAATGTCCGCTCTTTCTTCTGAGCCCGCGACTTAATTTCAGCAATTAAATCATCAATTTGCCCTTCCGTGGGACGCACACTCGATACAGGATCCATCAAACCGGTGGGCCGAATGATCTGTTCAACAACTTGGCCGGCACGAGTCATTTCATAAGGAGCGGGTGTCGCCGACACATAAATGACTTGCCCGATCAAACGTTCAAACTCCGCGAAATTGAGCGGCCGATTGTCCAATGCCGACGGCAGACGAAAACCGTGCTCCACCAAGACCTCCTTGCGGGAATGGTCGCCTTGATACATCCCGCGAATTTGCGGCACGGTTTGATGCGACTCATCAATGACGACGAGGAAACCTTTCGGAAAATAGTCAAGCAACGTGTAGGGTTTCGAGCCTGGCGGGCGGCTTGAAATATGACGTGAATAATTTTCAATTCCAGAACAGTAGCCCACTTCATGCAACATCTCTAGATCGTAGCGGGTCCTCGACTCAAGGCGTTTCGCTTCGAGATCCTTACCCAGACGCGTCAGTTCCCGAACTCGATCTACAAGTTCCGCCTCGATCGCCCTCATCGCTTGCTCAAGGCGTCCTGAGGACGTGACAAAATGCTTTGCAGGATAAATCGCAAGATGGCTGACCGCCTTGATCTCTTTGAAGTGGACCGCATCTAAAAGGGTCACGCGTTCAACCGTATCGCCTGAAAATTGAATGCGATACGGATTCATTCCATAGGAAGGAAGAAGGTCGACCACGTTACCGCGTGCCCGAAAGCACCCACGTTTCAGAGGACCGTCGGTTCGCTCATATTGAATTTCAACGAGATGAGACAAAAACTCATCACGTACGATGTTCTTGCCTGTCTCGACGCGGACAAGCATCTGTTCCCAGTCCTCAGGTGCACCAATGCCATAAATACAGGAAACGCTAGAGACGACAATCACGTCTTCGCGCGAAAGGATCGAACCCGTAGCAGCGAGACGAAGCCGGTCCAAGTCGTCATTAATGGAAGCATCTTTTTCTATGTAAATGTCCCGCTGGGGAATATAGGCTTCCGGCTGGTAGTAGTCGT
>MHFT01000044.1:866-13805 GCA_001804315.1 Omnitrophica bacterium RIFCSPLOWO2_12_FULL_50_11 | reverse complement strand
CCTCAATGGCCTGCGGCTGATCGCCTTGGGGTTTAAGTTTCGTGGTGAGTTTAAAGACGGACATCTTGAAAGATCGTCAGGGAGGAAGAACCTTAAGAGAGAAATCTAAGCTAGAGGCGGATTGAGTTATCGCGCCGACGGAAATGCGATCGACTCCGGTTCTTGCGATTGCCCGAACGCTGGAAAGCGAAACGCCGCCAGAAGCTTCCAAAAGAGGACGGGGTTGAAAGTGGCGTGTCAAGCGGACCGCTTGTTTCAGCTCTCTCGTATTGAAATGGTCAAGGAGAATCCGATCTGGATGAAATCGCCCTTCCAATGAATGGGTGAACTCGCTCATCGTTCGGACTTCGACTTCAACAGGCAAACGATTGCGCCCCAGCACCGGCCGAAGCCGATCGCCGAAGTACTGACACTGGGTTTCGATAAGAAGCGGTCGAATCGCATTCCAGTGATTGTTCTTGACCAAGATCTCATCCCACAAACCGAAACGATGATTTCCGCCGCCTCCCTGACGCACCGCATATTTTTCAAGCTCACGCCACAACGGCGTGGTTTTCCGGGTATCGTAAATCTTGGCACGAGTTCCCTTCACCTTGCGTACAAACTGATTCGTTAACATGGCAATGCCTGAAAGCCGGCCAAGAAAATTGAGCGCCACCCGCTCGCCTTTCAAAATAGAAGCAAGTCGGCCGCGAAGGACAAAAACGGCTTTCCCGCTCGAAATACGATCACCGTCGCGAACGTTTTGTACGACACTCAAGTGCGGATCAATCAAGCGAAATACTTCTTTCACTACTGCCCCCCCGCAAAGGACCCCCAAGTCATTTGCGACGATGCGCGCTTCTCCTTTCAATCGATGAGGAATCAAAGTTTCGGTCGTCACATCACCACGACCCAGATCCTCGCGAAGCGCGAGTCGAATAAGCGATCTCGTTGATTTAGAAATTTTAAACATGTGAAACCCCTTTCCCATCTCCTGGAATCGGATGTCGGAGCCCTTTTCTGGGGCCTGTCCTCTTTTTTCTTTTTTGTGTAGCGTAGAATCTACCAGGGCATCTTGATCCCAGCGTGAAGGGCGGACTCCTCTAATGTCTTCCGTAGCCCGAGGAACAGCCCGCCTTCCCCCTCCATAAATTCCTGGGTGAAAATTAGTTCCACGCCCAAGGGGTCATCTTCTTTATTTAGGAGTCTCGCGTGAATGCTTTGGCCCGAGCCCAGGCTCAACTCGGCGCCAAAGACCATGGCATGTTTTCTTCCGTCTCGATATTCGATTTCAAAGGAAAGCCCTAGGTCGCGTGAGAGTTTCCACTTACCAAAGAGACGGACGGTTTCAAGCCTCTCGTTTCCCTCGGCCTCGGTCCCGAACTGGTAGCGGATTTCGCCCTCTTTGGCAAGGATCGATTTGGTTTGAAATGTGCCTCGGATGCGAAAGGCTGATTCCGTGTCACCTTCCAGTAAATAGGTGAGACGGTTTCCTTCCGTAAGATCCCAATGGCCCTTAAAAGTGAGGGTCTGAACTTCCTTGGTCCGGCGCTTGAGGCGGGATTGATCGTACGTGTAAACGATTTCGTGAGAATCATTGAGCCGCCAGGCGCCTTGAAAGGTGAGGCGGTCCTTAAGCCCGCCTCGTTTTTCGATGTCAAAGACAATCTGATTTGTCTCGTTGAGGTGCCACGTGCCCGTCAGTCTGGCCGTGCGCGTGACCATCTTCTCCTCTTTTTCCTCGGCGCTGAGAGCCACGACCAAGGCATTTGATTCAGCGTCAACGAGTGCCGCTTTAAACCTTGCTTTCTTCGCCCCATTTTTCTCCCAATACTCAAGCTCATGGCGGTCATTGAAACGCCACTTCCCGTCGACCAACTTATCATGTTCCATGAGTTGATTAAAGCGCGTGAGTTTCATCTTGGACCCTCGTTTAGAACTGAATCTTCGAAAATGGCTTGGGACAGGCGCTTTCTCCGGAAGCGGACACTCCCCTTCTGCTCTTTCGCTAGATCCTTCGTCCCGCCAGAGGCGGGACTCAGGATGACCTCTCGAGAACACAGAAAAACTCCCGTAGCGGTCAGCTAAATGAGGATACTCTAGCAGCTGTGGCTTTGGCAAGGGGAAATCAAACTCGTGGATCGACTTCCGCCACCCCACCCAGCCAAAAATCGCTGGCGGGTCGCCAACGCTTTGTGGCGACAAAATACGGACGGATCCGTCCTTCGGCGGAGAATCTTGGTGCATCGCTCACGCTCTCGACAACCTCAAGATGGTGAGCGACAATTCAAGTTACTAATGGCTCGACTTTGCTCACCGTCCTGAGTTTGTCCAAGGGCAGCCAATTTCAATTGAGTCGAACCATTAGTAAACGGCCCGATCCGGTCTTATGCTGTTGAATGGGGGATCTCTTCTCAGGTGCCGTAGCCTTCAAAGGCCTATGTCCCTGGCGAGACGGATGAGCCAAGTGACAATGCCGAACCTGGCACTTTTGGAAATGTTCCGGTTAGAATGAAATCAACCCAGTATTTTCCCACAAGCGACATCGTTCATAAACTCTTTGACCGGGAGCACGTGGACGGCTCCATCCCTTAACTGGGTATCCCCAAGATAAATAGCGAAGCATTTCTGAAGCTGTCTTTCATGAGCCAATCGGTTGAGCGGTCCACCACATTCTCTCTTCAACACTGCTCCCGCTTTCACTTCAATACCGACGGCTTTTTCCCCGCGCATCCAAATAAAATCAATTTCTGATTGACTCGGTGTCCTCCAGTAAGAAATCACGCCGCCGCATCCTGAAATATTCATCCAGGATCGAAGCTCATGGAACACAAGGGTCTCAAGTAAGGGCCCGCGTTCTGATGACTCAAGGGGCTCACGCAAACGGTTTTGAATTGCGCGGCTAACGCCTGGGTCAAAGAAATAAAACTTCGGATGAGATACTTCTTTCACCTTCGCTCTCGGCCGCCAGGCGGGAAGTATCTTCAACAGAAGAAGCTTAGAAGGCGTCCTGCAAGCGGACAGCCTACAGGACGCCCTTCAAATAGAACGCCTCCCTTTGCGTTTGTGCATGTTCACATCGTCCATCACCGTTGATCGTCAAAAGATGATCCCCTTCGCCGAGCCGCGCTGTACCGAGATGAAAGGTGGTGACGTTTCCTTGATGGTTGGTGATGGTCTTCAAAGTCCGTACGTTCGGAAGGGGTACGGTCAACACGGTCAAGGGTGGTCCAGTTTTCCCGACCACTGTACTCAGCTGTCCCTTGTGCGGTGCCTGGCACCTGATTTACTGTGGTCTCGAAATTCTTTTTCCTTGTCCTTGTACCTATGCATATGGCCCGTTTTCCAAGGTTTGCAAAGAGCACAAGTTCTTCGCTTCCGCTCGTACACGCTACCCATTGGGTCGCTTCCTACATGAAACAACAAGACGGTGTACTGCTCTGATCATGCGGTCATGTTCTTTCCAAAAAGGCTGGCAGGTAACATTGCGGTAAACGGCCTTGGGAACCTTCACAAGCTGAGGTCTCCGCCCATTTGTCATCTCCACTCCGGCGGCACCACCGTGACCCTACAACATCACTCGTCGCATGAATGGTCCCCTCCTTGATCGAGAAACGTCCTCTCTAACGGATCGTAGCAGCTATGACGCATTGCCTCGCCGTCCTGATAGAATGCTTGTGCGTAAGGAACGCCGGTTTCAAGATATTGTGTTCGCAAACCGTTCATCTGCCAATCTTCGACAAAACCTACTTCCTTGACCGACCCAGATTCATAGCGCGAAATGTAACTCCCTTTTAAAACTCCGTTGGTATACATTAATTCGTTAGCTAACGCACCGGACTCATAATAGTTCATCACGATTCCTTTTAACAAGCCATTTTGCCAATTTCCCTCGCTTGACACAACGCCTGATTGGTAATAGGTTTTGCAATCGCCGTCGGGCATTCCATTCACGTATCTGATTTCTGACTCCAGTTCACCTGTCCTGTAGTGGCCCACCACCAGTCCATCGGCAGGGTGCCCCCCTTCCGTATACCCGTGACAACCCTCAGTTGGTTTCCCGGAGTCGTACTGACACGTCGTTTGCAAGGCTCCCGAGTCGTAGTAATTCTCTTGCGCCCCGTCTGGCTTCCCATCTTTTAAAACGCCCTTAGATTGCATCGCTCCCGATTCAAAATACGTCGTATAAACTCCATCCTTTTCCCCATTCTTGAGTACGGTCTCTGCACGCAACGAACCGTCTGCATAATACCGCTTTTCGATGCCCTCGGCTTTTCCGTCCTTCATATGATATTCAACTGCTACCCCTCCAGCTTCGTAATAATATTTAAGGGGGCCATTCCACTTATTTTCGGTCAACGTACCTTCCATTTTTAACTGGCCCGACATGTAATATTCTACCACAGACTCATCCGGTCTATCCTCTTCCCTAACCCCTTCAACCCAAAGATCCCCGCTTTCAAAGTAATACCTTATGACCCCGCTCGCTTTGCCATCCACATAGGTGCCTTCCTGATATACCTCGCCATTTCTATAGTACCGTTTAAAGGGCCCATGGTAAGTTCCATCTTTCAATTCATACTGTGACTTTAATGAACCGTCTTCATAATACCGCTTGCTGGTCCCATGAAGCTTGTCGTGCATATACGTTTCTTCTTCCTTAAGCGCTCCGTTTTCGTAATACGATTGACTAACACCATGTCGCTCACCGTCCACATACTCATATTTTCCTTGAAGCGCTCCACTTTTGTAGTACCACTTATGAAACCCATGTTCTTTGCCATTTCGGTAAGAACTCTCGAACCACAAGGAACCATCCTCATGATAAAACTTCTCGACCCTATTTAGCTCATGCGCTGCGCATCCGACAAGGCCAAGCGTTACGATGATTGAGATGATTGTGAGCTGGAACGTACGCATAACTTAAGCATAGCTGTTACCTGCAGGAAATTCAATGGAGGGGGTCACTTTCTACCGAAGGATGGGAAAATTAGGTGGGTTGTGGAATCGGGAGAGTGGTCAAGGACCAAGTGCTCAGAAAAAGCGAGGGTGAATATGGTACCATTTCTATGGGGTTTCGAACTGCGGAAGTTGGGGTAATGGATCCACAACTTGAGTCAGCCGCCCTCCCCGGTCATAGGCAAAGGTGGTGGTGTGTTGTTTAGCATCGGTGACTGATCTCACCCAGTCCCATTTGCGGTGACCGGCACCTAGAGTAACGGTACAGTTTGTTCACAGTAGGATATTTCATACGTTTGCTTTCACATGCCATCAGCCTGACACAGCTAGTAAGACCTCGGCTTCACTCATTCATTTTTAACAACTGTCACTTTTCCTTCGACATTGCTCTTTTGACTTCGGCGCGAACAAAGGATTCTAAATTCTTGCGGTCTCCTTTAAATGAATCGATCGCCTGCTGTAAAACGTGCTTACCTTTCCACAAAAGTGCAAGGTATTCTTTATTGCTATGGGCAAAACGGACGGCCATATCCGCCATTTCATCCCGTAAGGTCCCCTCCAATTCCCTTTGTGCCGCTTTTGCCTTCTTTTTCTGCTCCAGCTTCTTCAGTAAAGCAGCTTCCTCGGCAGGCGTGATTGATTCGATCGCCCTTTTAATCTCATTCTTCACAAGATCTGAAAAAGTCTTTGGGTCCCCCTGAAAAGAATCTACGGCGGCGTCCAAAGCAAGGCAACCCCTAGAAAGCAACGCGCCTAACTGGCGCTGGTTCTCGGCACCAGCTACCGCAACATCCTTTAAGTATTCCTTGAGACCCGTCTTTATCCGCTCAGCCGCCAGTTTTGCTTCTTTCCCAGAACCTCCCATTTTTTTTAGCAACTCAGGTAGCTCTCCTTCCTGTGGGGAGCTTGGGATTAAGAAATCCTCGGGATCTTTCCAGGAAGGATCATCAAAGTTTAAACGCTTTAAGTTGGAATCCATCTGAAATACCTCCCATCGCATACAATCCACCGAATGCTCTAGAACATTGGTCGGCGCTCAAAAATAAGGTTGCAAACGCAATAATTTCAAATCAAGCACGATTAGTTATGAGAATCCAAACAGTCGAAAAAGCATTCGTTCCATGCTTCCCGCTCTTTCTTAGGATCAAACCGACTATCGCATAATTGTTCACAAAACTTCAATATCTCATGTGGTGCATCATCTTCAGAAAAGGGACAATACGGAGGGGTGGGATCAGTCTTTATTCGACCGCCATTACCTATGCGTATTCCGCCACCGCCATCAGTCCCTGGCCCGATTGCGACTGTGTACCGCTGCGTCTTGAAACCGGACAGGATTGAGATATCCCTGAGACCTTCGGGATCAGTAAAGTTAATAGGATTATTGTGGGTGTAGAGGTATTGATTTAAGTCCAGATCGGATAAATCATGATCAAGAAGACTGAGGGGATCCTCCTGGATAAAGCGCCCGATGCTTGGTTCATATGACCTGGCCCGATAGAAGTCGAGGCTTGATTCTGGGTCGTGTTCTCTAGCGGTGAAGGTGTAGAGGGGATTCAGGTGATTAATGACTGAGGTGGATTGAGGCTGGCCCTCGTCATTTAAGATAGTGAGGCTGCCGAAGCTTGCGTAGCGGTAGCGCTCCTTGACGTCTGAGGTAGTGCTCGCTAAGGCATCAATACTTCCAAGGCCATCTGTTGAGTAGTAGTAGCTGACTGCTGACGGCTGATGGCTGAGAGCTGCTAAAGGTTCATCAATGCCTGGGCCATGGGTGATTGTGGCAAGAGGATTGCCTTGTAGATCAAAGACACCAATGGTGTCTTCTTCATCATAAAGGTAATAGGCAGTTTGGCCTGATACGCTCTTAGTCATTCTATTTCCAAAGGGGTCATACTGAAAGCTGACGACTGATGACTGATTGCTCTCGTCCCTCACTTCCAGAAGGCGATTCTCTTCATCATAAGTGTAGGTGGTGGCTCCGTCACTTGTCTGGTTTCCATTCTTGTCATGCTGATAGGTAGTGCCGTTTCTACTTAAGAGGCGGTTGGCATCGTCATAAGTGTAAGTGGCACCTGTCTGGTCTGTGAGTCGATTGCCAACGGGATCATAAGTGAATGATTCAGGTTCTGCTGAAACTGTCTTAAGCTGGTACAGGTCATCATAGGTGTAGGTGGTGGTTCCTTCTGGAGTAGTACGCGTCAAGCGATTGCCTGATTTGTCAAAGGTGTAGCCAAATTGATTGAGGACCGTTTGATTGGGATGCTTTGTGACAAGAGACTTAAGACGATTCGCATCATCAAAGGTGTAACTGGTTACGATGCCATTGGGAAGGGTCTTCGACTCAAGGCGACTTGCATTGTCGTAGCTATAGCTTGTGAGACCAAGGGTAGGATGTGAGATGGATTTCAACTGATTCAAACGGTCATAGGTGTAGGTGGTGACTATGCCTTCTGGATCAGTCATGGTCTTACGGTTGTTAAAGGAGTCATAGGTGTAGGAGATGATTTTATTAAAGCCAGGGTATTGCTATGTGACTGTTTCAAGGCGATTGAGCTTGTCAAAAGTGTAGCTTGCTTAATAGTCTCCTTGTCTGCAGCTTGTAAGATTACCTGCCTCATCATAGAAGAACTATCCTGTATCCATTAACTAAAGACTTCGTTTCACAAAGGCTGACGCCACGCACCTATTTTTTCTATCTGGCCATTCGCCGCCCCGGATTACTTGTATCGCAGCTTTTGCCTCATCCTTAATAGCCCACCAGCCCGGACATATAGCCTTGTCGGATTGAGCTAGCTTTCTGAGTTTCGGCAATGCTCTTCTTTCCCGCATGGAACCAAGGGCATATGCCGACCAAAATCGCACCTCCGGTGACTTGTCCCTTAACGACTCAATCAATACGCTCACCGCTTCCGTGTAAAACCTCGACGACCGCTGTGAAAACCGATATAAAGAACCCAAAGTTTCTGCAACCTGAGCACGAACCATCGGCGAGTCCTCACTATTTTTCAATACCTCTATGAATCCTCTGTGCAACCGATAGTCCCATGGAAGGGATGAGAGCGCATAAGCAGCGGCGGTCCGTTGTTTTGTATGGGCGCCATTTAAAAAAGTGTGCAACAAGGGTTTCAATGTTTCTCTGTTCGCGAGAGTAGCTAAGGCTGATCCTGCTTCCATCCACCATTTGCTGTCACCGTCTTTGAGAACCTTTAAAAGATACTTGGCATTCCGCTTTTCCTTAAGCTGAGCTAAGACCCAACAAGCGACGCCTCCTAAATTTGATACTCGCTGCGTGAGGCGGACTAATGAGCGCAACGAATTTACACCTGCCTTCTTCAGACGGTCAATGTCCTTTTGAACGTGTTTCTGCGTATCACCTAGAAAACGTTCAGGAATAGCCTCGAGCTTTTTAAGAAACTTATTGTGGCGTCTAATTAAGGATGATTTACTGAGTAATTCTTGATGCTTTTGAGGTGAGGTCATGTTTTCGAACAAGGACCATGGCAATGCTTCTTCTGGCAACCACGAGGAACTTGGCTGTTTGCATTGTTTACAGCAGCTTGCCACGCATCCTCACGCGTTTTCCCATATCCAGTTCCAAAAACACGGTCGGGACATTTAGCACTACGATTCAATTGGTGAACATTACACCTCGCTTCACAAGTCCATTTTCTTGCTCCCTTTTGAGATAATGAGCATTCGGTACCAATTCGTATGTCCACAGGACCGGTTCCAGGCCCAGTAGGCACAGCGACCGTTAGACCGTGTGGGTCGGTAAAGTTAATAGGATTATTTCGTGTGTAGAGGTATCGATTGAGGTCAGGACTGGATAAGTCGGTGTCGAGAATGCTCAGGGGGTCTTCTTGAGTGAATCGTCCGAGGATTGGGTTGTAGTACCTGGCCCGGTAGTAGTAGAGGCCTGATTCTGGGTCGTGTTCTCTGGCGGTGAAGGTGTAGAGGGAAATCAAGGGATTCAGGGATGAGGTGGACTGAGGCTGGCCTTGGGGGTTAAGGATCGTAAGGCTACCAAAGCTTGCGTAGCGGTACTGTTCCTCAACATCTGGCGTCGTATTGGTGAGCGCATCAATACTCCCGAGGCCATCCAGGATGTAATGGTAGGTTGCTCCTGAAGCTGGCTCGTGAAGGGCAATGGGCTCATCAATGCCTGGGCCATGGGTGATCGAGGCAAGCGGATTGCCGGTGGAGTCGAATGCGGCAAGGATGTCTTCTTCATCATAAAGGTAATAAGCTGTTGCTCCTGATACTGTTTTACTCAAGCGATTTCCAAAGGGGTCAAAGGTGTAGGTGGCAAGGAAAGCTGTGTTTTCAGTAACTTCAGTCAATCGATTCTCTTCATCATAGGTGTAGGTATAGGTACCGTCACTTGTCTGGTTTCCATTCTTGTCATATGGATAGGTGGTGCCGTTTCTACTTAAGAGGCGGTTGGCTTCATCATAGGTGTAAGAAGCGCCTCGTTGGTCTGTTAACCTGTTTCCTACTGGGTCATAGGTGAATGATTCAGCTTCTGGTGAAACTGTCTTAAGCTGGTACAGGTCATCATAGGTGTAACTCGTGGTTCCTTCTAGCGTGGTGCGAGACAGGCGATTGCCTGATTTGTCAAAGGTGTAGTCAAATTGACTCAGGATCACTTGATTGGGATTCTTTGTGACAAGGGACTTAAGACGATCTGCCTCATCAAAGCTGTACTCCGTCACCACACCATTGGGAAGGGTTTTTGACTCAAGGCGACTTGCATTGTCATAGCTGTAGCTTGTGAGACCTAGGGTAGAATGCGAGATCGATTTCAATCGATTGAGCCGGTCATAGGAGTAGGTCGTGACTATTCCTTCTGGATCGGTCATGGTCTTTCGGTTGTTAAAGGAGTCATAGGTGTAGGAGATCACTTTCTCAAATCCTGGGTACTGCTGCGTAACCGTTTCAAGGCGGTTGAGCTTGTCAAAAGTGTAGCTTGCCTGATAGGCGCCTTGTCCGTAGCTTGTAAGATTACCTGAATCATCATAGAAGAACTCTACTCCTCCAGATACCGGATAGGTGATCGTCTTCAATTGATCGTATGAGTCATAGGTGTAGAGGGTTTCATGAGCATTGGCGTCAAGCCTTTTGGTGAGATTGTCATTTGCGTCGTATTCATACTGGGTGGCAAAGGTTAATGGATTGGTAACCTTTATCAAGCGTCCTCCCCGGTCATAGGCAAAGGTGGTGGTGTAGCTCTTGGCATCTGTGACTTGGGTGACCTGGTCTTTGGCATCATGGGTGTAAGTGGTGGTTCCACTGGCTGCATCCGTTACAGTTGTGAGCCGGTTTAAATAATCGAATGAATACTGTGTTTCCTTAAGCTCAGGATCGATCTTCTTTGTTGCATTTCCTGATTTGTCATATTCAAAGCTGGTTTCATTAGTAAGTGGATCAATGGTCTTAATAAGCCTTCCAAGCTCATCGTACTCATTCCTGGTCCTGTGACTGAGTCCATTGCTTGTGGAAAGCACCTTTCCTTCACTGTCAAAAGTGAAACTTGCCTGAAGGATAGGAGCGTCCTGTTCATCCAGCTTCCAGATGGCAGTTCTCCGGTTTAGGGCATCAAACTCAAAGCGGCTGACCTGGCCTGGACTGGTAGCTGTCTTTCCTTCCTCAATCTGCGTGAGGTTGGCACCGGTGTAAGTGTAAATCGTTTCTTCTAGAAGAGGATTCGTCACCTTCGTGAGGCGGCCAAGGGTGTCATAGGTGTATTCAGTTCTGTTTCCTCTGGGATCAATGACTGCAGTCTGGTTGCCTGCGCTGTCATATTCATATTGAGTCTGGCGGGCAGGATGAGCCGGATCAAAGGTTCGGATGCGGTAGCCAAGATCGTTATACTCGTGCTGGATTACGTTTCCCCGGGGATCTGCTTCGGTTTCAAGGTCGCCTCTGGAGGTATAGGTGTAAGTCGTGATAAGTTCAATGGGATTTTCTTCACTTTCATCCAAGACCCTGATTTGGCGGATGAGGTTTCCTTCCGTATCGTATTCAAACCGTGTGAGGGAGATACTCGTGTCATTTGTGACAGAGATTCGCCGCTCGGTGAGCTGATTGGCGGTGTCAAAAGTCTGCGCTGTGGTTCGGGTGTTCCCCGTGCCATCGATTTGTTCCGCGATGGTGGGAATATTTCCTTGGGCATCATAGGTGTAGGTAATCGTGCTGCCGCGAGGGGTGATCTCACTTGTTAATTGATTGATGCTATTGTACTGATACACCGTAATCAGGTCATCGGTTTCACCCGTTGCTTCGTCAAGACCACCGCCCCGCAGGACTGTGTATTGGGTGGTAAAGCCGTCTTCATTAAATTCATATCGTTCCGTGCGGGCATTGATGAGCGCTCCTGTTTCATCATCATGGATTTCTGTGACCGTCTCTGTTACCTGGCCTGGCACTAGATAGTTAAAGTTAATGACGAGGCTGCCGTGCTGTTGGCGCGTGACACGGCTCTCGTCGTCATAGGTGTTAGAGCGAAGGCTGCAGCTTGCGCAGCCAACGCCAAGGAAGGTAATCATCCGGTGCTTGGTGTCATAGGTAAAGGAGTGAAGATTCCCTTCCGGGTCTTCAATTGAGAAGAGGTTTCCTGTTTGAAGGGGGTCAAAGCTTAAGGTGATCTCTCTAGCGTTTGAATCACGCACCTTTGTGAGGCGGCCGTCTGAGTTATAGGTAAAGGTGTAATGCCTCCCAGTTGCAAGACCACCTGAGTACTCATCTATTCTTGCGAGGCGCCAATCCATTGCAACTACAATGGGGGTGGTGATATTGGAATAAGGAGAGATGCCGCTTACGGGGAGTTTTCCAGCTGGGTCATAGGTGAAAAGGAGAGCATTTCCGTTTCGATCCTGAATACTTGAAATGAGCCCATTTGGGTCAAAGACATAGGCCATTTGGTCATGCTGGAGCCAGGTGTAGGTGCCGTCTGGGTGTTCCGTGATCGTTTCAAAGTTCCGGTCACTTGAGAGATAGGTTCCGCCTCCTTGGTGGGTGAATTCCACACGCTGCATATCCCCTCTTCGAATAAGGAAGCTGCCATTGGCCAGGCGGAAGAGCCTCATGTTGTAATTAAAAGACCAGCCATATCCTGCTGGGCCATTAAAGAGAGAGTTGGCACTGTAGTTAAAGGTGAGCACCATGGGAATGCGGCCTGGCATGGAAAGAAAGGATCTTCGGTAGGTAAAGAGCCCATTTTGAAGCCTGATCGGGTCGCCAGCGCTGCAGCGGGGATCACAGGAACTGGCACATGGTTTATCGGGTGGAGTAACGGGAGGGTCAGATGGGGTTGGAGTTCCAATCACCTGGCCTGAATGAAGATCCCCAGCTCCGGCATCAAAGGTGTAGGCAGAGTTGGGTTGGATTGTGAGGGAGAGAAGCAAGAGGGTCACGACGAGCGACACGGATTTTAGAAATGGATGCTTACAAATCCCGATCATGACCCTTCCACCCAAACTTTCTTACTCAACACCCCGATATGGTCATCGAAACTCATGAGGCTCGCGGTGAGGATATGTTCCCCTGTTGTGAGACCTTTTGGATGCCACTCAAAGGTAAAAGGAGTGGTTCCTTCTTCCTCTTCATAAACAAAGTTGAGGTCACAGAACAAAATGACTTCAAACCTTGAATTTAAGAGATGTGCCTTGTCCCGAGGGTCGATGGTGACTCGGATCGGAGTCGGCCCTTCAATCACCGGCAACCCTTCTTGTGTACGCCTTTCACTGAGAATGTCCATCTCAAAACGAGGCTCATGACAGATCTTTCGTGAATGAAGCCCATGAAACTCTTTGACGGGTGTCATGGCACCCAGGACTTTCGGCCTCCGGATTCCTGTTCCGGCTATAAGGGGAGCCGCGGCTTCAGGACTCACCTCGTTTCTCACGATGACGGAATTGTCCGGAAGCGAGAAAGCGAGCAGGTTTTTCTGCACATTGGGGTGATCGTTCAGGGTAAACAACCTATCTTGATCCTTAAAGT
>MHFT01000044.1:0-851 GCA_001804315.1 Omnitrophica bacterium RIFCSPLOWO2_12_FULL_50_11 | reverse complement strand
ACCAGTGCAGATTTTGGGAGTACGTAGCTTATCTCGCCGGTTTCTTCATTAAAATCAAGCTCCCAGGTCTTTAGCTCAACCCCTCCAGTTTCATCCGTGACATCGTAGCGCGCGAGTCGGCCATCGACGTGATCTGCAAAGATAGTGTAGACATAAACACCGGAGGAAACGCGTCTTCCTTCTCCATCGATTCCGTCCCAGACGACAAACTGCATTTTTCCCTTCCGGACATCCTTCACCTGGATTTGGCGCACGAGATTGTCGTCCAGGTCAAAAATATACACCGTTGCATGAGAGGCGTCATCCGTTAATTTGAAATTGATCACGGCACCTTCTCCGCCTGCTTTGGCAAAATCAAGTGTTTTTGGATTTGCGCCCACCTCACGAATTTCGAATCTCGAAACCGCCTGCGGACGCGCCGCATGTCCTGCCGCACAACCTGAGACGATCAAAGTGAAGACAACAGCAAAACCAAGCCCCCGACTCTTCACACGCTCACCACAACTGACCCATAGCCTAGACGTCCTGAATCGGTGAATCCCTCGATCTCGACCCGATGGCTGCCCACACCTAAGGGCCCAAAATCCAACGTCAGTTCATATGGGAGTGACACCGCCCCAACAAGCTTAACGGCAACGCCATCCACAGCAAATCGGAGCCACTTGAGCGACATAGGAACCTGATCCGCTGTGCTCACGATAATGCGCTGCGCTCTTACCTCCCTTGAGCGAGGCGCCATCAGGTGCTGGTCATCCACAAGTGCCGTTGCCGTTAGTACAAGGGAAAAATCAGGAGCTTCGGAACCAATTGGCCTATCAAGTAGTTCATCCACCGTGTCTCTTGGAGAAGCC
>MHFT01000043.1 GCA_001804315.1 Omnitrophica bacterium RIFCSPLOWO2_12_FULL_50_11 | reverse complement strand
GCAGGTTAGAAAAGACTTTAAGTTATGGTTAAAAAAAACCTCTACTCTTTTTCCCCCATTGGCAGAAAAACACCATTTCCCCGTATCCTTATGCCCCCCATGCATTTGGATCGCCTCTTTCTGCTGTAGATATTCACTTTGTCGCCCCCGCGACTAAGCGTTAAGTATTTCCTAATTCTATTAAATAGCTTTTATAAAATATGCAGCTATTGGAAGATTAGCATTGAGGTATAGGTTAGTCAAGCTGCTTACTTACTTTTTCCTTCTGGCGGCCAATATTCTTAGACTTTCTTTAGCGGTAATGGATTGATAAGTACTGTTAAAAGTGTAACGGTTTAAGTGTCTGGCTGTCGTTCTTTCGAGACAGTAGTAAGGGGCAAGGTAGAAAAATCCGGTAACCGTTCAGCTCCGTCATCCTGAGCGGAGTAGCACTCAGAGTAAACTCCGCGAAGGATCTCGTTTTTTGAGATTCCCGCCATAACGCTTTGGCGGGTCGCCGATGCCTTTTGGCGACTTCGGCCGGAGCCTGCCCTGAGCCAGAGATCCTTCGCCCCTTCGGGGCTCAGGATGGCGGCGAAGGGGCCTCAGAATGACGTTGCAGGGGTACCTGAACGGTTACGGGCGGTAAACACGTACCCTGGGAGAGGAGACGATGCTAAAGACATAGCCGTCTTAGGCGGCCGCGTTCAGGATAACGATTCCGTTGATCTGTCAACTTTCAATGTTCGTTCATGTGTCACAGCCTCCACGGCACCCTCCGGCGGTAATGGCAGGAGCATAATTTTGTCGAGACGGGGGCGAGGCAAACCAACTTCATTGAGCGTGGCGGAAATAGGATTGGTATCCGTTCGCTTATCTTCAAAAAGGGGCAAAAGCAATTGCTTCGTACTCACTTCAACACGAGTGCCCGATAAATCCAACTGAGCCGGGTCAATAATGAGATTGAAGCGCGGCGGTCTATATGCACTGGACGATTTCTGCAATGGCTCATTTTCAGCCTGTGAGCTCTTCCGTTGCCACCACAGCTCTTCCTCTTCCTCCTCGGAATCTTCCGCGCTTACTGAGGGCCTCGCTGCAAAAGTTGTTCGATCCGCTGATGCACTCTCAATCAGGTAAGCACTTTGAATTTCAATCCGCGGTTGCCCGCTCGATGACAGTTCCTCCCGTCCTTCGCCGTCGTCTGATTCCGGTTCGCCTTCAGGTGACGGCGAAGGAGTCGGATGTGGATCAATCTCGGGGACGGCGGCATTTAAAGTCACCTCAAAAATGATGCGTCCTACGTTGCCCGCAGAATCGGTGACGTCAAGGGAAAATTGATTCGCACCGTCGCTCAGATCAAATACCTCACTCTGAACCGGCCCGCCATTCACCTTGTAACGCACTTCGATCTCGTCCTCATCCGTCACTGGAGGAATAGGACTTACCAAATCAATTAAAACTATGTCAAAGAGCTGCGGACGATGGTACTTGGCCCATGCCCGGAGGGCGGTCAAGTCAAGCGGTGTAATCACACCGTCTCTGGTGAGGTCAAAGCGCGAATCAAACGTCTCGTTTCCCTCGGCGAGGCCAAACCGTGCTTCAAAAGCACGAGACGCGGAATCAAGATATAAAGCCACATCGCTATCTGACATTGACCTTAATTCCACATGCCATTCATCGGTAACAAGGCTTTCGAATTCCTCCGGTGACCATGAGAAAGCGCCGCTATCGATCCAACCCATGAAGCCGGCAAACAGAAGCGATTCGACAACTTCATCCAGCGAACGATTCGCCCTTGTTGCGAGCACAAATTGGATCAGGAATAAGTCTCTTGTATCAATGAGCTCATCGCCTGTCACGTCGAGTTGAGCGAGATATTCGGGATGGGTGGCATGGAATCCGAGACGTGCGTCAACAGCCCCTGTGATTTTGTCGAATACAGTCTGCGACTCTTCAGCCGACGGGCTCGAATCGAAGAAGTCGGCCAAGATGGAAAAATCATCCACATCGACCGTCCCGGAACCATCTAGGTCGAAGCTTGGATCGGATGATCCCAACTGAGAGGAGACTGCGAGAATAAGAGCATCTCTCACGCCGAAATCACGCGCCCGGGCCACGTGGTTCACTTGAAATTGCTCTG
This sequence comes from Omnitrophica bacterium RIFCSPLOWO2_12_FULL_50_11, assembly GCA_001804315.1. Taxonomy (GTDB): domain Bacteria; phylum Omnitrophota; class Omnitrophia; order Omnitrophales; family Danuiimicrobiaceae; genus 2-12-FULL-50-11-A. The sequence continues at coordinate 5,355 of MHFT01000043.1, read as the reverse complement.
CTTGATTCAAAAATTTAATGAGCTGCTCGCTCACAAATGGCTCCCCTGCCACTCGGTCTGTCCATTCGGAGTTGATGTCAAAGTAAGTGATTCCGTAAGGTGTGCCGCCATCACCAACTGCGTTCAAAGTGACTCTGAGCATGTCATCGCCGTCATAAAACCGTGCTTCGCGAATTCTGAAGCTCGCCGTGTCATAATCCACTTCAACATAGGTCCCATCCGGGCGAGTTAATTTCGTAATCACGCCGCGCGTTTCTCCGCCGACCGTGAGCGGCGTGACGGTAACACTTCCATAATTTCGATAGCGTATTGCGCCAGTACCGTAGACAGTGCCGTCCGTGACAAGAGACCGATCTACAACAGAACCGCCGGAATCAAGCGTCAGCAGAAAACCATCTTGGTCGAACGTGTCAACCTTGTCCGTACCACGATAACGCCGCTCAACCCGGATGGATCCATCCGGCATGATAAGCACATCGTCCCGTTCTACGTCGCTGCCGCCTTGCGGAATACGGCCCCAACTGACGAGTTTTCCCGTCTTACTGTAAACGATCAGATCGTGGTGAGACCCGCCAAGGTCTGGCTGATAAAACACCGCTCTGCCGTCATCGAGATAAAGGATTTGAGTGCCGTCCGGCAGCTGTTCCCGTGAGCGTCTTCCAGTGCCGGCGTCATAGTCGATATAGGCTGTGTTTCCTGCGGCGTCCAAATGCCACTGCCGGCGAGTCAAGCCGTTCGGGAGGGTTGAAACAGTCACTTGGTCTAAGTGCTTGAACGGCGAATAAAGGGGATCCGCATTCACCGACATCTGTTTGGTTGCCGTCTCATCCGTGGCGAGCCAGGCAGCTTCCGCAAAGGTATAACCATTCGTCATGTAATGAATGAACTTTGCCGGATCCGTATGACCGTGAAGATAGGGTTCATTGACAGAACCGAGAGTAGCCACGAATCCATCAGCCAATAGATTCGGTCCCCACGGCCGATATTGGCCGTTGCCCCACGAAGTAATCCGCCAGCTGCGCGCTGCGCTGGATTCCAGATGCCAGCCGAAAGCACCCGGTTCCACATCGAAGCCGTATTGGTTTGGAAACACAGGATAACCGAGATGTGAATACCAGCCGAGGTAAAGAAACGTGTTGTCGTAGCGCCGATCGCCGTCGCGGTCGAGCTCGCTAAGCGTGTATTCTTTGTCCAAATGCAAAGCCACAAATTCACGCTCAACAGCGTCCCCAAATAATCCGCTTTCTCCCAACCGGACTGCTGCATGTGGGAACGTATGGGCGTCGTGTTGCCCCGCTCCACCCAGAAGATCGATATAGGAAGATAGAGAGGTATTTTCAAGCCACTCGGCGTCTCCGAATCGATATTCCTCTTCGGCCATAATCGACCGGTTGATGTTGTCGTAAATGATCTGGATTGCGGAGCGGTCAGGAGTATCCGGTGCTTCCATTCGCGTAACGATGAATCCCTCGTCACCGAGGTCGCGAGAAATCGAGTGGCCGAGATCATAACGTTTCGGATCCGGATTCATGCCGAGCGCCTGCGACAATTCGAGGTGGATCCGCTCTTCAAATGACGGAGTCCATGTGGGATCGACCAAGACTTCATAATTGGCGGGAATGGATTCCCCTATTTTCAACGGGAAACGATGCATGAAGACAAGCGACTTGATATCAGGAAGAATACCTTCTTCCTGCATATGAGAAACCAAAGGATCGATAAAACGTGCGCGGAAGAGTTCGTCAGACATTTGAACGCGTTCCTCAGCCGGAACGTTGTCAAGAAAGACGATATTTTCCTTTGGGATATTCCGCCGGAATGCATAATAAACACCAATCGGAACCCAGATCTTTCCATCCTCATCCTTGTGGATCATCCAGATCGCCTCGGATCCATCCTGCAAGGCGGCAGGAGAAAGGCCAAGGTAGGCGAGAAGTGCTTCTTCTGAAATGGGATCGAGCTTTCCATTGGCTCGCACTGCTTCAGCCACAGGTGCCGTAACATCCACCAACGCCGGCTCGTCTCGATTAATCACCACCAAAACGTTTTCAGGCTCAAGCCTCGTATCATGCTCATAATTGGCGGACCGGCTCACCTGGGTTTTATCGAGGAGCTCGCCGCTGTCGTCAAAAGCACGGACGTCATACTGGTAAGCAGCATCACCGTCAATTTCGGTGTCGATAAAGCGAGTCTGTCCGGAAACTGTGGCATAGGGTTCTGACAGCCATTCGAGGCTTCCAAGCGGTCTCCGGTAGATATGGTAACCGGTGGCACTTGGGTTGGCTGTCCAATCCAAGATGTTCACATCGACGCCGCCATCGGCGGCATTAGGCGGAGGCATAAAGGCGTGAGTCCACGCATAAACGGAGAAGTTAAATCTTGTTGGCTCACCTTGAGGATTGTCGACTTCGATGGACAAATTATTGCGGCCGATGTTTAAATCAGTAAATTCCATTACTTGCACTTCACCCTCATCCACCTGGTAGCGGACAACCAGAGGGTTGTCTAAAGTCGTAATGACTTTGGGAATCTCGCCCGCCACCTCAATCGCCGGAGCCGATGGTTCATCTGGTTCCGGCTCGGGGGGCTCGTCCGGTTCCCCTTCGGCGGCGGTAACTTTATGGTCCTGCACAAACTGTTTAATCGCCTGCCACCAATTGTCCTCTCCTTGCTCTAACTCAGGGTCCCATTGACCCGCATTGGGCGATCCTTTGTCATATCCAGCGTCGGCGTAGACGATGGCTGCATCGACAATGCCGTACTGTTGAGCAAGCTCGAACAAGGTCTTGAGTTGGGATGCCATCAAGTGGCCCTCAACAGGCTTCCAACCTGAGATATTATTGGTTAAGCCATGGTAGGGGGTACCAGGGAGATCAATCGTCCCATTGGGATGATGATAGGTACCCACGAAAGGGATAATTGGTTTTCTGTCCCTGTCCCCCTCTTCCTTTTCTCTCGCCGCTTCGCTCAAATCTGCCTCGGCTGCGATCTTCCAACGCTCCCAGGTGTGGTTCCAGTCGATGTCGTCTGATGTGTGCTGCGCTGATCTCCTGCAAATGATGTCAGCTCCACAGAAAAGATGGCGGCTGTAAAGAGAAGGGGCAAGAAAGTCAACGTGGTCTTCCAAGGCGGCAGCTACTCGATCATTGTGCTCCTGCCACTCGCGATAAAGAGTACTTTCAGGACCTGCATAAGCAGCTGCTAGATTAGGGTCGGGCAGGAGGCGGTAAAATCCAACAAGAAGATTGGGGTTGAACGCATGGATCGTCTTAGCGGCAAGCTTGAGTTGGCCGAGGGCCCAGTCAAATTTCTCACGATTCGTCTTGTGCAAGTTAGGCAAATACCACGGCTCGATGTTCAAGTAATAGAAGACCTCCTCGTCAATTTCCTTTTTCTCAAGACGTTCCAACAAGATGTCCACGTTGACGCCACTGTCGAAGTCGTAGTCGCCCAGAATCTTGCCCGTTTCCAGATCCTTCATCACCTCCCCCGTCGAGTCTCTCCTGGGATTCCACTTGAAAAAATAATGGTGAGTCAATGCCATAATAGGCTGTAGACCCTCTTCCCGAAAGTCCGGTAGGTTGCCTTCGAGAGCAACGTAATCGAAGAGCGGAAAATTGGTTTTGGCTGACATCTCGACCTTGAGCTTCATCTGTGCTTTAATGCCGCGCATGTCTTCAAGCACTTCGGCGACATCGGCTTGAGCATTGTCTCGGTACCTGGCAAAGTATGAGACTGGATCAGTGTTCATCACAGCCTGCAAGGCATTCTTGAGATTGACCGCATCTTGAGGACTGAGGGAATTGAGGTCATTGGGGATCGCCAAAGGGGGCATGAGAAGAGAAAGGTTTTCCTTGGCTGCAAAGTCTTTGAAATCATGAGCCCAGTCACCGGTGAGAGGATCAAAGGCGTCTGAGTACTTGGAATCGCTGCGGAGCTCGTTAAGAGTGCTCGATGCGATTGCTTCTCCAAATGCTTGCATGACATCGTAATAATGCTGCAGCCCTCGATAACGATCTTTCTCCGCATCTGTAAGAGTAGGGTGATTCGCAAGGAAGGTTTCAAGATTCTGCTGGACATTGAGGAGGTTCATCTTAGTGACTTTGGCATATTCATCCTTAATAGAGTCAAGCATAAAAGCGAACTCCTCCGACACCAATTCCAGATAGTCTAAAGTCTCGGCATCAATCACGTCCCCCTCGGTAGCAGGAACCGGTTCTGAAACAGGACTCTCAGTAGAAAATGCAAAAAAAGAATTGTCGGGAACAGATGCAGTCGAGCTATCTACCTCAGCATCTGAATACGCAGTGACACTAATGACGGGCTGAGCCGTGCTCGCTCCCTGAAGCGTTTGTGTTGGATCTCTAGCGTATGCAGTCAATGGAAAAGGTATGAGCTGCTGGATTATGAAAATTATCAGAAATAATTTCTTTTCTAACAACGATAAATCTATTTCTAATATATTTAGCTTTCGGCCAAAAAAAACAATAGCGCTTTGATTCTCATAAGCGAACAGCTTACGCGAATACATCCTATTAGGTTTCGTTTTCGACTCTCTCACTAGACACTCCATTTCCAAATGAGCCTGATAACTTACTTTGTCCTCTTCCCTACTAAGTCATAAGTGACCTCATCATCTGAAGAAAAAAACTCTTAATTAACATTTACAAAGTATTAACACAATAAGCTTAACATCCCACTCTATTCCATTCAAGAATTGAACAGTTTATTTCTCAGCTAATTGTGATTTTGTTTGACTTTGTTCAACCCTAAGAAAAGAGACTTTTATAGGAAGAGCGGCTTACAACTGTCTAGAAACGCTGGTTGGGTAATCCTTCAGTGGGTAACCGTTCAGCCACCCACGTATCGTCATTCTGAGGCCGAAGGCCGAAGAATCTCGAAAAACGAGATCCTTCGCGGAGTTTACTCTGAGTGCTACTCCGCTCAGGATGACGGGGCTGAACGGTTACTTCAGTGGTTGGTAAGGATCAAGGCGTTTACTCCCCAAATTGTAGCGAAGGTTTAAACCTTCGCTACAGATAAAATTGGTGAAATTTCTTAGAACCCACTGAAGGATTACTGGAAACTTAGATGCATTAAACGTATATGCACAAGTGTCCAATGACTCGGAGGGACCGTACAGATACCCTTCCCCCCACGTCATTCCGGCGAAAGCCGGAATCCAGGATCCTGGATTCCGGACGGCCCAGGATCAAGTCCGGGGTCGTCCGGAATGACGTGGGATGGAGAGCCCCTGAACAGTTACAAATTGGCTGAATGGTTACAAATTGTTGGGGATCATTGGAATGACAGCAAAACGGATCATGGTGATGTCGCGGCTTTTCAGAGCGGTGC
>MHFT01000042.1:4503-7589 GCA_001804315.1 Omnitrophica bacterium RIFCSPLOWO2_12_FULL_50_11 | reverse complement strand
TCCTTACCAAGCCTGGTATAAGGGTCAACCTCCACGGTAGGGCTGTGCTGTTTAAAGGGCACCGCACCCTCAACTACCTCCTGACCGGTGGAGAGTACCTCCCGTTTCCCTTGCGTGGGTGCCTTGTCTGCCTTTAGTCTTAATTCATGGCCCCTTTCCCCGGGAGGCCCCATTTCCTCTTCTCTCTCAGAGAAGAGTTTGTCGCCAGGTTTGTCTCCAGCACCCATACCTCCAACTTTTGTACCCTCCATGGGAGAATAACCCATTTCCTTCCCGGCCTCCGTCCCGGCGTTAGGTGTACTTGTTCCTTCTTGCCCTTCTTGGGCAACTCCCATTTCCTCTCCCTGCGGCCCCCCGGATTCCGCACCCATTGCAGTCTGTTCCTCCAGGGCCTTATCCTGACCGGGTTGTGTCCCCCCGCCCTGAGATGCCCCTTGCTCTTGTTTACCAGGGGCGGACCGTCCACCTGGGGTGGGTTGAGACGAGGATTTCCCCTCTTGCGTAGCAGTCTTTAAACGTTTAAGGTCATAATTAATATCCTTTAGGGTCTTCTGGATGTCCTGTCTCAATTGGTGGACGTCTTTTGTCCCCTGGCCTCCGCCCCCCTGCTCTCCACCTGTATCTCTCTTGGTCATTTTTACATCGTTAGGGCCCTTACCCTCCTGGGCTGTTTTATCCCCCTGGCCTTTTTGATTGACCTTACTATCCCCCGCACCCTTCTCTTTCCCCGGGGCCTTACCCGAAGCTGCCTGTTCTTTTGCAGTGGAATCAGGGTCAGCAGATGACCCCTTCATCTCCCCGGAGAGGCCCTGGCCACCTGAAGCAACCTGTTCACCGGAGGTTCCCATCTGGCCCCCCTCTTCGCCCCCCTCAGCGCCCCCCTCAGCGGTGGCAGGGCCGCTTTTCTGCTGTCCGGCCGTACTACCACCTCCGGCGGCGGATGCCCCACCGGCCATCCCCTTTTCACCCGATTTCCCTGCCCCAGGACTGTCTCCTTGTCCAGTGGAACCCTGCTGTTTCCCTGCCTTTGCCTTAGGTTGACCTCCCCCTCCCTGAGAGGAGTCCTGACCAATCCCTTTTTCTGCAAGGCCACCTCCAGCGGGGGTTGCATTTGGTTCAGCCCCTCCCCCGCCTCCTTTTGCGCCAGGGGTAGGTACCCCTGGTTGTTGACCTTGCCCGCTTGAGTCCGCCTGAGGCGGATTCAATGCCTCCTGGGATTTACCACCCTGCCCTCCAGCCTTGTCGGGTTGTTTGCCAGCTTCTCCGCCCTCTCCTTGTCCGCCTGAGGTAGACTGGTCCTGTTTGGCAAGACCACTCTGCCCAGCCCCTTGTGAACCTTGACTTCCACCCTGGGTATCTGCCTGTGCCCCCTGACTACTGCCAGCGTTTTCTGTGGAGGCCCCTTTTTGAGCACCCTGTCCCTGGGCGGTCTGCGATGAACCAGCGGTCTGAGATTGCGAGGCCCCAGCGCCAGACTGTCCGCCTGAGGCGGGCTGGTCTTGTTTGGCAAGGCCGCTCTGCCCTGTCTCCTGCGAACCCTGGCCTCCGCCCTGGGTACCTGCCTGTGCCTCTTGGCTGGTGCCAGCACTTCCCGAAGAGTCCCCTTGTTGGGCACCCTGTCCCTGGGCGGTCTGTGGTGAACCAGCCGGTTGAGATTGTGTACCTCCAGCACCTGACTGTTCGCCTGCGGCGGGCTGACCTCCTTCACCCTGAGAGGTATCTTGTTTTTCTCCTTGTCCTTTACTGGTTGCCGCCTGGGCTAACTTTTCCTTCTGGGACGGCTCTCCCTGGCCACCACTCCCTTTGGCTGCCCCTTCCTTTTCTGTCCCACCGGACTGGGGGGCACCCTTCTCGCCCCCTGTACCAGCAGGGCCTTGTGCAAGTTTATCTTGTTGTCCAGGGCCTGTCTGTGCCCCCCCTTGGGTACTACTGCCAGCACCTCCTGAGGCGGTTTCTTTCTGATCCGCCTGAGGCGGATGCCCTTGCCCAGCTTTTGCAGGGCCAGCGGTCTGAGATTGCGAAGCACCAGCGCCAGACTGTCCGCCTGAGGTGGGAGCGTCTTGTTTGGTAAGATTACTCTGGTCCATTCCTTGAGAACCCTGTCCTCCACCCTGGGCACCTGCCTGTGTCCCCTGACTGCCGCTGGCACCTCCTGAAGAGGCCCCTTGCTGGGCGCCCTGTCCCTGGGCGGTCTGTGATGAGCCAGCGGTCTGAGATTGCGAAGCACCAGCGCCAGATTGCCCGCCTGAGGCGGGCTGGTCTTGTTTGGCAAGGCCGCTCTGGCCCGCCCCTTGTGAACCCTGTCCTCCGCTTTGTGCACCTCCGGTGGAAGTGCCTTGTCCCGTCTGCCCCTTTTGGTCCGTCCCTCCAGAACCAGCCTGTGCAGGTTGTTTAGCGTCTGTCTGAGATGGACTGGTCTGTCCCCCGGTTCCCGCTCCACCAGAAGAGGGTTGACCGCCACTTGCACCTCCAGTGCCGGAGGCCGTTTGTGGGGCGGGACTGCCGCCACCTTGTCCGCCTGAGGCGGACTGTGGGGCCGTCTGGCCTTTTTGGTCTCCTCCACCTGAACCAGTTTGTGGGGGCTGTTTGCTGCCTGTCTGAGGTGAACCAGACTGCCCCCCGGATGCTGTTGCGCTTTGAGAGGATTGACCACTGCCTGTACCTCCGGTACTTGAGGCCGTTTGCGAGGTAGAACTGCCTCCCCCTTGTCCAGATGGTTGTGGGGAGGTATCGCCTTGAGATGGGGACGCCCCGCCACCTGTACTTCCCGATTTCTTGGAGGCGCCTCCCTGGTTTGATGCCGTGCTGGGGGTAGAACTTTCCGTCCCACCGGAGGTAGACTTAGAGGAATCTTTTCCACTCCCAGAGGAAGAGGTGTTTTCACTGCTATCGCCTTTCCCTGAGTTATTGGCACTTCCACCCTCTCCGCCCCCTCCGCTTTGTCCACCACCACCGCCGCCCGACTGCGGGGGCTTCAGCATCGGAGGCATTGGCATAGGTGGCATGGGTGGCTGGAGCATGGGGGGCATAAGCTTGGCCAGGAGGGATTGGATGGAGGTCATCTCCTTATCTATTTTCTTCTGGGC
>MHFT01000042.1:0-4428 GCA_001804315.1 Omnitrophica bacterium RIFCSPLOWO2_12_FULL_50_11 | reverse complement strand
TTCGTTTTCTTTAGCGGTCTTTTGCTGTGGCTCTTTGTCTTGCGTGGCCCCGCCGCCTGTGTCAGGCTTGGGCTGACTGGTCTCTTCTTTCTTCTGTTCCTCTTGTTTCTTTTCAGGGGCTGCTTCGCCTGAGGCGGATTGCGGGCCTGGGGTGGGAGCCGTCTCTCCGCCTGGGGCGGATTGTTCCTTTGCCAGTGTGTCCCGGCTAAACCCTGGAGTAGAGAACATCAGTTGAGGGGAGGATTCCTTAAAGGCCCAAAAGGGTTCTTTCTGGTGGAGGTTAGGCATCAAGAGGAATAGTAGTGGCAGGATTATGGCCAGAGGTATTACCGCCGCCAGCGATTTGGGCACCCTGCCTGGGAGTATCTTCTGCAGGCTTCTGTCGTCCAGTTTATTAAGGACGTCTACTACCAGTGCGGAGGAAAACTTTGAGGGGTTAGGTTCCCTTACGCATTCAATGGCTGTGATGAGGCGGGCCTTAAGGTTTAAACGACGGTCTAAAAAGGTAGTAGTCTGAGAAAGGCTTATCCACCTGTTGTGTAGCCTTACAGTTGCTATAGCCGCATAGATAATAAGGGGGAGGAGGAATAAGAAATAAAGGGGGGCGTAACCTCCAACGATTTTCCTTGTCAGGGTAGCAGCGATGGCCAGGGCAAGGCCCACCACGGATATATTTATCAGCGTCCTTATCAGGGCAGAGTGGTTAAACCTGTGTCTGACCCTGGCTATCTGTAAAAATAATCTTTCGCTATTATAAGGCATGAGGGGAGTTAGTTACTCGTAATGGTCTGGGACCCAGACCTTTTCCTCAGATTCTTCCCAGTAACCAGAGGGGGTCAGGCGTTCTTCGTAATGACCATCAATCGTCTTGCCTTCTTCCTCGTGTTCATCCACCCAGACGCGTTCCCTTTGGGAGGTATCCAGCCATCGTTTCTTTTTTACATGTTCATAGTGCCCTTCTATGAAGCTTTTTTGGGGCATAGGTGTCGGTGGGTTAGCCGCCTCTAGCTGTTGTTCTAGTTCCTTCTTTTCCTTCTTAGCCCGTTCTTTATCCTGGTGACCCTGAACCAGGGCACCACCAGCGGTGCCAAGCCCTAGACCCACAATAGCGCCCAGTATTGGATTGCCAAGGGCCGCCCCAATACCTACCCCCGCGGCGGCACCCCCAGCCATGCCCACGGTGGTACTTTGGTTAGATACACATCCAGACCCCAGGAACAGGGCCAATAAGCACAAGGCCCACAGTCTCAATGGTTTGTCCTCTGTCGGGAACGGCCAATCCAGATGAGTTCATGGCCAGGGACCCGCCACCCTCTCCAGCAGTTTAAGAGAGAAGGCTATGCGTAAAATTGTATCACAGCATTCTTTATAGTGTCAATCTTTTTCACTGACCCAAAAATAGACATTGACCAAATGTGCGGGGAAGGTTTCTCCCTTACCACCCCAAAGCCAGAGATTAGGGGCTAGGAACCAGGGAAAAAGTATAACGCAGGCTAAAGTTCGCCATTTTTTTGGGCGGGCGAATCTGCCTCAGGCGTGACCTGCGGCTACCCCTACCCCCTACTCCCTACCCACCGCTTAGGGCAGACAGAATTGTAAAATGTAAATTGGAAATTTTAAAATTTGCAATTTCCAATTTACAATACAATTCTTCTCTACCACCTGCCATGCACCCTATGTGGTGCATGGCCTACCCCCTGCCACCTTAAGGCTCCTGGTCAGGGCCTACGGACCTTGCCACCGTCAGGACGTATACCATTCTCGCCCCCGCCCCCTTCAGTACCCTGGCACACTCAGAGGCAGTTAGGCCAGTAGTGAGCACATCATCTACCAGCAGGACGTTCTTACCGTTAATCCTGGCAGGTGTCCTGACCTCAAAGGCACCTCTTACATTCTCTTCCCTCTGGCTAGTGCCCAGTGAGGTCTGTGAGTGGGTGTCTCTCACCCTGGAAAGATTACTGGGTAATACCTCTACTCCCAGGTACTTCCCAATGTATCGGGCCAGGAGTTCTGCCTGATTAAAACCCCTCTGTACCTTTCTCCTCCAGTGCAGGGGCACGGGGATTATCCAGTGGGGGTTTTCAGGAAAGGGGACACCAATGTCCAGGGCCTTGTATACGAGGGTCGTAAGAGGCCCTGCCAGGTATTCCTTCTTCCTATATTTAAAGTGATGTATAAGCTCCTTTACTGCCCCCTGGAAGTAGACGGCAGAGAAGGCGCCATCAAACCGCAGCCGCACTGTCTTGCAGTATACACAGCCCTTTTCCGGGCTGTGACTGTATGGACCCAATCCTGCCCCGCACCTGGGGCATCTTGGGCTTTGTACGTACGTTATCCCCTTTCTACAGCCTCCACATAAGTATTGGTCCACCTGCCTGTGCAGGCTTGACTCACAGCCCAGGCAGTGTGGTGGGTACAGGAGGTTTACCGCAGTCTCCCAGATGTCTTTCAGTCTAATTTTCATGTATATTTATACGACACATGTCTATTATAACGACACAAATCTGCCGGTGTCTATCAAATCAGAGTTAGGGCAACTTTCTTATAACCTATTGTTGTATCACAACATACAAATACTTACCCTCAGCAGTCAGTTACTGGCACAGTTATTGCTAACTCTCCCATTAGGTTCTGTTACCTGCCATACAGAACCACAGGCAGTTTTTCCCAGAAAGGCCAGATAGATAGGCACTATCTGGCCTCCCTCCTTTCCCCTCTACACAATGTAAAATCCCCGTAGAGGGGAATCTTTTTTCTTACCTGTCTCAAGAACCTCATATCCATGCTGGCTACTGCTACACCTTCCCCTTTGAGCACCCTGGACATAACCTGTCCCCATGGGTTGATTATAAGGCTGTGACCAAAGGTGGTGACGCCGTTGGGGTGTCTGCCGAATTGATTTGCGGTCACTACATAGCACTGGTTTTCTATGGCTCTCGCCTTTAACAGTGGTTCCCAGTGGTCTCTGCTGGTAGTGGCCGTAGACGCCGAGGGTAAGAGAAAGAGGTCTGCCCCCCTTGAGGCGAGGGTCTGGAAGAGCCCTGGGAATCGCAGGTCAAAGCATATAGTCAGGGCCGTTCTAAAACCCTCCACGTCCATCAGGGCTAATCGTCTCCCTGGGAGTATATACCGTGACTCCTGATAGTTTAATCCTGGCAGGGATACGTTAAAGAGGTGTATCTTTCTGTACCTCCCTAACAGGTCTCCCGTTGGGGCGAAGAGCAAGGCAGTATTGTAGACCTTGTTAGCTGAGGCCTTCACGAGGATGCTCCCACAGAGGTAAAGTCTCCATCTCCTTGCTAAATCTGCCATAAATTGGTACGTACGGCCGGGAATAGGTTCTGCCTGCTTGGACATTACCTCTAGGGAATCGTAGCAGTTAAAGTATTCGGGGAGGAGGACTAGTCTTGCCCCGGCGGTCCTGGCCTCCTTTACCAGGCGCGCGGCCTTAAGGAGGTTTGCGTCCTTATCCCCCAGGGAGGACATCTGAATGGCCGCCGCCTTGAGGGTACCTCTCCCCACATCAGGCCCCCATCCAGTCAAAGAGCAACAGTCCTCCCAGTATGAAGAGCAGGAGGGGGGTCCATCCTGCCAATATTGGGTGGAGGTAGCCAGTCACCCCGAGGTTCGTGCAAAAAACCGTTACTACAAAGAAAGCACCAATGACACAAAGGGTGGCGCTGATGCCCAGGAAGAGGTTCCTCCTGAGTGTTCCAAAGCCTAAGATGAAGGGTGTACCCAGGAGGAGAAAGACGAGGCTTACAAAGGGATAGGTCATACGGGAATAGAAGAAGACGGGGTACTTAGGGTTTTCAGGTTGTTTTCGGGAGAGGTCCAGTAGACCCATCATGCTAATAAGGGTGGGGTCGCGCTCCTCTCTACGCATATCCTCAGGGCGGACATTAGTCTTAAAAAAGAGTCCTTTTTCTATAATTGCTGGAGGTACCCAATTCCTCTCTTTATAGTTGTGTCTGGTGACATCGCTAAGGTACCAGGTATCTTTACCGACCCACTTGCCTTCCTTTGCGGAGAGGGTGAACATCTTTTTTTCTTCCCTGTCCATCCCCAGGATAAAGATACCCTTCATGGTCTCGTCTACTATGTCGTATCTGGCCACTCTAAGGACGAGGCCGTTAGCCTGGTCTTCCACAAAGATGTCCTTTATTTCGCTCTCGTCAAAGGTAATAGTCCTGGCCCTTTCCAGTTTATCCGCCAGGGTGGGGAGCAGCAATTCCTGATTGGCCAGGGCCACAAAGGAAAAGAGGGTGGCGACAACAAAGATTGGTAAGAGTATCCTGTACAGGCTAAGCCCTGCGACCTGCATGGCCATGATTTCGTTGCTCTTGGCCAACCTGATAAGGGAGAAACCCGCCGCTATGAGGACAATGGGAGGGAATAGCTTCGCTATCATGACGGGTAAAAAGAGGG
>MHFT01000041.1 GCA_001804315.1 Omnitrophica bacterium RIFCSPLOWO2_12_FULL_50_11 | reverse complement strand
TCTTCACGCTTGGCCAGGAATCCTCCATTGCCTTTGAGAATGCCCGCCTCTATGATGAAGCCATCAAGCGTGCCCAGGAGCTCAGACAAATCAACCAGGAACTTAATAACGCCCAAACCAGCCTCATGCATTCCATCGATGAAGCCGAGCGAGCCAGAAAAGAAGCCGAGCGTCACGCCCGCACGATTGAAACCATGCAGCAGGAGTTGGTCAAACGCGAGAAACTGGCAGTCGTGGAAAGCCTCGTCAAAGACATTGCCCACGAGATCCACAATCCGCTTCTCCCGATCCGGCTTTGGAACCAGTCGATCGGAGAAGAAGTGTATCTGAAGTTCTTTGACTGTTACGAGGACATAAAACCAGAGCTTCACCAAGAAGTGCGAGACAAATTCCTCGATGCCCTTCTCTCCTTAAAAAGAGCATCGGATGAAATCGAGACGAATACAAGTCATATCTTCCTTGTCGTGAACACCTTAAGACAATCCGCCAAAGGCGATGTTGAAACAATCGGCCCAATCGATTTTAAGGCTGTGTTTAAAGAAACGCGCTCTCTTCTTCCGCTCACCCTGCCCGGTGAACTCGCCGAAGTCGCAGTCGAGGAGCATATTGAAAAGGATCTACCGCCCGTTACCGGAAACCCTACCCAGCTCAGACAGGTGCTTCTTAATCTCTACAAGAATGCAAAGGAGGCCATGAACTCCAAACCGGAGAAGAAGATCAGAATCACAGCTCGGCGGGATGACGACCCCGCATTCGTCAGAATCGACTTTTCGGATACAGGGACTGGAATTCCCCCCGATCTCGCCGATAAGTTATTTGTGAGAGGATTTACGACCAAAGGAGAAAAAGGAACGGGCGCAGGCCTTTATCAAAGTAAACTGATCGTCGAGAGTTTCGGCGGCACGATCAGCGCACAGAGTGTTTTTGGCGGAGGCGCCACGTTTACGATCCGGCTGCCTGTCTTCAAAGAAAGAGGTCCGCATGAATGAACGCAAGATTTTGATTGTAGACGATGACATTAACGTTGTCCGCGCGTTAGGGAAGACCTTTACGACGATTCTGCCTGGTTATCTTCTGCTTACGGCAACTTCCGGTAACGAGGGTCTCAATATGCTCAAATCTCAAAACCCGGATGTTGTCATTGTGGACGTCCGTTTGGGTGAGGAATCCGGGATGGATTTGATCAAGGAATTCCATACACACGCCAAAGAAAAGTGGCGCCGCCCGCCGCGTTTTATCGTGATTACCGCTTACGATGACGAGCGAGTGAAGCAGGAGGCGACTCAAACGTACAAGGTGGACAAGTTTCTCCTCAAGCCGTTTGCGGACGGGGAAATCCAAGAAGCGGTTTTGGAAGCGGTGGAGAAATGTTTGAAAGAGGACTTTGAAATGGGGATGAAGCAGCTTACCTTCGCGCGGATGCATATGAGCAGGAGGAAAGAGCGCGCGCGCGAAGCTCATCGGCAGGTCGTGGATGAATCTAAGCGGAAGAGTACGCAAGCGGGTAAGGATGGCTCAGACGGGTAATATGTTCCAATGACGCAGACACAAGGCATCATTCTTATTGTTGATGACAATGAGCATGTGATCAAGGCGATCAGGGAACCGCTCACCTTTTGCGGCTTTCATGTTTTGTCCGCTGCGACGGCGCCGCAGGCTATGGCGCTTGTCAAGGAGTTAAGGCCGGATCTGGTCATTTTGGATCTTAAAATGCCGGGCACGAACGGCATTGAGTTTCTAAAAGACTTCCGCCGCGAGGAAAAACAAATTCCGGTGATTCTTCTGACCGGCTACTATGATGAATTCAAGAATCAAATCACGCCTGAGATGAACGTTTTTGGTTATCTCGCGAAGCGTTTTTACCGGCAGGATTTGGAGAAGATGGTTTTTGATGCCGTGAAACGTCCCGGCTCTGAACGGACATTTAGCGAACGCGCGAAGGCAAGACTTTTGATTGTGGATGATCAAGTCGAAATCACTTCTTGTCTCAGGGATCTGTTCCGGGAAAGAGGGTTTGTCGTGTCCACGGCAAACCGCCCGGCCGAGGCGCTTAAATTAAACGGTCTTTTTCATGCGGACATTGTGATCGCGGATATCAGAATGCCCGGCCTCATGGACGGGATTGACATGGTCTATGAGCTGCGGAAGTCCGAGCAGCCCCCAAGAGGTGTGATTTTCATCTCAGGGGTCGGCAATGATCAAATCTCACGGGACAAGATGAAAGCGCTTCTTGGAAAAGAAGAACCTGTGGTTCCAAAGCCCTTCGGCCATGAAGTGATTGAGAAACTCGTTGCGCAAATGGAGGCGCTTGTCGAAGAGGCTAAAACAGCGGAGGATGGCTAAAGGCGGCCACGGGCGCATCCCAATACCAGTAACTTAAGCACGGCGCACCATGACCATTTCCTCCTTGAACGTAGTTTGCAGTCTGTCGAAACAAGGATACTTTGGCTGCTTTGGAGGAAATTTCCGTTGATGTTTCTTTACCACTCTCGGGTTGATCCTGTTTCTTCGCTCCGGCAGGAGCGTGCTTGTCATTTCATCCAGTAAGTCCTCGTACGCTTGAGCAAGCTGTTCGGCTCGCATGGCTTGCATTCGGACAACACCTCTTCTGAGGATCTGGACACAGTCTGTAAACGACAGGCGCCGCGGCGCTAAATCATACTTAGCCGCTGCTTCCTGCATGAAGGACCTGATCACGTGGTAGAGCAGGAGTAACCCATAGAGCTCTTGAAGCACACCCGTTTTAGATTTGCTTCGGAAAAAAGGTTCCAGCTCGTTTCTCCGAAACAAATGGGTTTTTAATTCGTCAAAACTGAGTTCGATTTCCCATCTCTCGTGATAGAGCTCGATCAATGCTTCCGCCGGATGAAGGGTTTCGTCAAGCAGGCTGGTGGTGAGCCTGTGGATTTCTTCTGGATGGGCCCTCTGGGGGTTGGTGATACGGTACTCGATCACACGCACCAGCATCTTCTCGCCGGTTTGACTGTGCCGAATGATGCCCAGATAGCTGCCGTCCTTTAACAGCTTCACAGGCTTCACCTTACCGCTGGCAATGGCGTGGACTAAGAAATGGCCTCCTTGCGTCCGAATGCTCTTTAAATCATCGAAGAAACCCAGACCCCGATCCAAAAGCACGAGCTCTCCGGCATGGACATTTTTTAACAAAGCCTTCACCATCGTCTTTTCACTTTCTTCGTATCCACCAAAGGCCAGCTGGATGGGGTGATGGGTTCCGACATCGACCTCCATGGCAAGCCTAAGCTGGGGCCAGGCACTCTGACCTTGTCCGGTCGATGGCTTTCGGAAAACTTCGTGAAGCTCCTCCGTATCCTGCAAGTTAAAGCAGCTTCCATCATACGCTTTAAGCCTCATTCCTTTATAAAAGCTGTCCGCGCATGGCTCCGTTCGTGCTGTTAATGCTTCATAGCTTTGCTTCATGACGGCCCATCCCAGCCGTGTCCGCGCTTTGGAGATAGCCGGTCCGCTTGCAAGCTTCCCAGCCTCAATACGCCACCCGCGTATTTGATACCCTTCCATAAGCTTCTTGAGCACTTCTTTCTGATTAGACTCTCGAAAAAGACAAGCATAGAGGACCCAATACACCATAACGAGACTGCCTAATTTTCGCTTTCGCTTTTCTTTGGCTCGAGAAACCACGATTTGCTGTTCCAGAAACGGTTTCGATACATACCGATGAATTGCCTCGATGACCATATTTTCATTTAAGTCTTTCAAGATTTGTTCCGATAGTACTTTTGACATTGGGGACTCCTTTCCACCATTAGGTAGATTGATGTATTACCTATTGATCGGACTGGAGTCCCTTTTTGTTTACCTTAAGTTACTGGTATTGGGGCGCATCCCACTTGAGACGGTTGAATTCGCTGCGCCCAGATAACAGAAGACAGAGGTCAGACAACAGAACACAGAAAGCAGAAAAAAGAGGACAGAAAAAAACAAAAAAAGGACGATCGCTCAAGTTGTTTTTGGCTCTTTTCTGACCTCTGACCTCTAACTTCTATTTTCTGTTCTCTGTCATCTGTTCTCTGTACTCTGGGTGCGGTAAGTGCGACCGTCTGGAATGGGATGCGCCCTCGTGAACTTTTTCGTTGTGCGGCTGCTTTTTTCGTGCTAGATTGCCAGCGTTTTCCTCCCGCTTGGTATCTGGTTTATGACAATTTCTGAGTGTTCATTTCTGAAAAAGATTCCGACTTATCTCGTGTCAGCTGCTCTTGTTCTATATATCATTTATCCTTCATCCCTTTCAGGAGAGGTAGTGACAGGAATTCCTGTCCTGGAGCTTCCAACACCCCGCACCTCCTATTGGGCTTCTCATGGAGAAAACCTGATTCCCCTAGAGCACCAGATCCGCACCATTGAGCGAGAGGAGTTATTCCGAGCTCTTCTCAAGAATCGAGTCACCTTTCTCGATATCCGGGAACCCAAGGAGTTCGCCCAATCCCACCTCCCAAACGCACTCAACATCCCTTTCTCAAGCCGTGAAGCTTATTATGACCGCTTGAAGTTTCCTCCTAACACAACCTTTGTTCTATACTGCAACTGGGACTTCCGGGGTTATGTGGCAGCAGTTGAAATGAAGGAAAAAGGATTTTCCAACCTGGCCATGATGTATCCCCATGGTCTAAGAGGCTGGATCGGCGAAGGACTTCCCATAGCAGGGGAAGCCGTAGGGCAAACAGATAAAGAAGCATCGGCACAGTTGATGAGGATCCTTCGCCGTCATCCTGAGGCAGAAATCCAAAGCGTTGCCGACTTGTCCGCCGAGTTTTTGGCGGAAGGACCCCAACGGACGGACGGGATCCTTCGTCCCGCCAAAGGCGGGACTCAGGATGACGTGAAGGCTAAAACCATCCGCACCCCACTCCGTATTCTTCCAAAGGTAATTGAACCAGCTCACATTGAAGCCTCTGTAGGAGACAGGGTCATTCTTGACCTCACAGCCGAAGAGGAAGACCACTGGTTTGTCATTCCTGATTTTGGGGTTAATCTTCATCTTGAGCCAGGGGAGAGCCGCACAGTTGAACTCAATACCACAAGGCCGGGCTATTTCCCCTTTGGCTGTATCACTTGCTGCACCCGCTACCAATGCAAGATCAAACAAGCTATCTTGGTGGATCTTACGAAGGAGGTCTCTTATTATGGTGAGTAAAGGTTCTCGTGTTTGTCTGAAACGGATTCTCTCCTTCTATGCTTTTATTCTTTCAGCTTTCTTCCTTCCACTTCCCCAAGCTTTTGCTCAACTTGAGCCTCCAAGTGTGGATCCGATTCCACAATACGTAAGTCAAACCACGCTCACCCTAAGCGGCACAACAGCCAAAGACACCAGTATCAGAATCAACGGCCTGAAACCAAGCCAGCTTGCCCCAATTCCTTATCCAACTCCAGAGCCTCTTCCAACCCCAAAACCCACCCGTCCCAATGAATGGTCGTATTTGGTTAAGCTCAAGAACCTAAAGACCGATGGCGACACCCAGAGCCTTTCGATTACGGCAAGAGACAAGTCCGGCACAGAAAGCCTCCCCATTAACGCTCAAGTGACTCTTGACCAAACAAAACCCCTCTTTTCCATTACAACCCCAATTACCTCAGGAGACACAATCCCCCAGACAGGATTTCACCTTGAAGGTGAGGCAAGGGATGAACACTTTGAAGGTGTCCATGCAGAGCTAACCTACCGTTTAAGATCAAGCTTCCGTTTCAAGCGTCTAGCCTCCTATGATCCAACTTCCCATACTTGGTCTCTTAACCTCCAGGAGGACTTACTCATCCCAGGCAGAACCTTAGAGCTTTACCTCTATGCCCAAGACCAGGCTGGCAACAGGACAGGACAGAAGCTCAGCCTTTTCATCTCAGGAGAACAAGACACAACACGCCCAGAGCTATCAATCACCTCTCCTACCCAAGGAGCTATCGCTCCAGACACTGGATTTAATCTTGAAGGCGCCGCCTCTGACAATCAGGAGATTCGCTATGTCTATGTCTTACTCTATGACCCAGTGAACAAAAGATACCTCCCACATCCCACCCAGCCCAAACAGGGAAACTATGACCTTGCAGACAATGACCTTTCCACCCAAACCTGGTCTTATCCAGTATCAGAAGATCAACTCAAAAGCCTCTCCACCATTCGCATCCGTGTCAGAGCTGTAGATACAAGCGGCAACTCGACTCTTTGGCAGTCAATTGACGTTTTCGTTTCCGGTAGTACAGGTTTGGCGATTATCCTGGAACCCCATCAAAACGCTACCGTCTCCGGCACCATTGCCATTAAAGGTTTAGCGGATCATCCAGGTTTCTATTACTGGCGGCTTTTACTGGATGACGGATCTGGTAATCTCGTCCAGCTTGCTCAAGGTTTCCAACGCCTCCTTCCAGATCTTGAAGGCAATCCACCCACCCTTGCCACCTGGAATAGCTGGGAACATCCTGATGGCCTCTATCAATTAAGGCTCCTGGTCTTTGATCAGGGCTCAAACATCGTCAAAGAAGCAGTCACCTCTGTCACCGTGAAACTAGATCCCAGTACTGCCTTCGCTCAAATCGTAGAGCCAGTGGATGGCGCTACCGTCTCAGGCACCATTGCCATTAAAGGTTTAGCCGATCATCCGGGTTTCGCATACTGGTCGCTTTCACTGGATGACGGATCTGGTAATCTCGTCCAGCTTGCTCAAGGTTTCCAACGCCTCCTTCCAGATCTTGAAGGCAATCCACCCGCCCTTGCCACGTGGAA
>MHFT01000040.1 GCA_001804315.1 Omnitrophica bacterium RIFCSPLOWO2_12_FULL_50_11 | reverse complement strand
CTAATTTCTCTGCCATGGTATACTCTCAATGGTATGAACACTGAAATTTCCTACGCGAAGCTTCAAGGTCGTTACGGAGGAAAATTCATCGCCCGTAAGGACTGCCTGGTCCTCGCAAGCGCCGCTACCTACGGCGGACTTATTCGCCAAATCAGGCAGAAGCGTTTGGACCGCCGCACCCTGACCTTTGGGTACGTTCCTCCCAAGGAAACTCTCTGTATCTATGCGTGGTGAGTTTCCGTTTGGTGAAAAACGAACCGCACTCGGAATTCTCGCTGACCCCATCATTCGCATTCCGATTTTGACCAAATATGGATACCAAAATTTTGACTTTCTCGTGGATACAGGAGCGGATTGCTCCATGATGCCAGCCGCTGCAGCACAGGATCTTTCGATCGATCTGGAAGATTCTTCTCGGATAAAATTCCCGGGGATTGGCGGCGAATCCGTAAGTGCGCGCATCGCGCGTATCAAGATGAAAATCATTGAGGAACCGATTGCAGTCACCTGTGCTTTTGCCGCGAGAGAGAACACACCCTTTATTCTGGGTAGGAAAGATATCTTTTCAAAATTTTCTCTTACTTTCGACAATTCCAGAAAACGCATTCGTTTTACGCCCATTTGATCACTAAAAACCATTGGCCGCCTCCCTCAAACCGTATTCGACGACGTCCGCCGGCGTGTGAAAATCGCCCTCAAGCTCGGCGAATGACCGTCGACCTGCAAAATGAAAACGCCGTACCCGAGCGCACTGCCATGAACTGACAGCCGTACCGGCCTGAACCGTGTTCATTGATTCACCTCCGCCGCATCCACCATTACCCATTCTCCATTCCGCACTTTGCATTTCGGGTGCACCGCCGCATTTCGTTTCGTTGACCCAACTTTTCTGCCGTGATATACTTTGCAACGAGAGAAGGACGACTAAAATGCGAGCCATGAAGCGTTCGAGCACGTACACGGCACAAAGATATCTGACCCGCATTCGACGGCTGGTTTCCAAAAGCCGCCTGCCCTCCCTTGAGCCGACAGACGAACAAGTGATCCAAATGCTCCGTAAAACCCGGAAGGAACTCTGGGAGGCCAAAATTGCGTCTGGTACTCGATAGCAACGAGTACCTTTTCGCGTTTGGCTTTGCTAAGAAACCAGCGTCCATCGTATTAATGGATTTGATTGTCACACGCCAAGCTCTCCTCACCATCCGCATCCCTCGTCTCATCATCGAAGAAATCCGCCGGAACCTGCCCGGCGACATCTTCCGTGAAGTCATCGCCTTCATCCAACGCCTTACCCATATCGATGAGGACTTCCTCATTCCATTTGAGCTTGGTTCCAAATATGAACTCGCGGGCCTGAAGTCAGCGGACGCGCTCATTGCAGCATACGCGAAATGGGTACGCGCCGATTGGCCGGTGACCGAAAACCGGCATTTTCTTAGCAGGCATAAGACCTTGCCGTTTCGTGTCTTGACCGCCGAGCAGTGCGTCAAATTCATCAGATCCTCCTAGCTCCTTGCTCCATGCTCCTCCAACCCAAGCTTGCCTTGCCCCTTGACCCTCTGGCCCATGTTTCTTCTCCCGCCCCTTCGTTGACCCGATTTTTGCGCCGTGGTATACTCCAGTTATGATGAAACCTCAACCCATTGACCGAATCCGAAAGCGGTTTCGCCGCCAGTGGCTCCTGATCGCCGTGGGTCGGATGGACCCACGCACGCAAATCCCTCTCACCGGACGTTTGTTGGCTCACTCGCCCGACCGGGATGAGATCTACGACCGTCTCGTCGAAGTAAAAGGACTCGCTCTTGCCCTTTATTCGGAAAAAACCCTGCCGAAGAACTATGCCATCGCTTTCTCGATCTGAGTATCCTCTTCTCCGGGAAGCTGGCCTGTTCATCATGTTTGTACGACTGACCGGACCAAAGGGAAGTTGTCTTGTCCGGCTCGCCGTCGACACTGGCGCAACAGCTACGATGATTCCGCCAAAAGTCGCGTTAGCCATCGGCTGCCACCCCGCTCGGGCTCGCGCGTTCCGCGAAACGCTGACTGCAAGCGGTAGAGAATTTATCCCACTGGTTGTTGTCCCGCAGGTAACGTTGTTTGAGAGGAAACTTCGCCGCGTAACGGTCGCCTGCCACGAACTGCCGCCTGGAACGCCGATCGATGGACTGCTTGGGCTCGACATTCTCATTCCGCTCAAAGCGCTCATTGACCTGACTAAATCTCTAGTTCGCATCCGCGCGCACTGACCACGCACTCCGAAATCGTTTAAATTGCTCATTAGCAGGTCCGCTTTCTTCATTGATTTACCTCCGCCCCA
Organism: Omnitrophica bacterium RIFCSPLOWO2_12_FULL_50_11; assembly: GCA_001804315.1. Classification (GTDB taxonomy): domain Bacteria; phylum Omnitrophota; class Omnitrophia; order Omnitrophales; family Danuiimicrobiaceae; genus 2-12-FULL-50-11-A. Next base: position 5,262 of record MHFT01000040.1, on the reverse strand, counting down.
TCCATCATTGCCCATTCCGCATTCCCGTCCCATCCAAGCTTGCCTGCACCTCTGCCCGTTGCCCGTATATCCCTCTGACCCCTGTTTGCCACTCCCATTCCGGGTGCACCACCGTAGCTGTAGTCTTTTCCCCTCTCCCTCTTGTAATTTGCTCCCGAGTCTGGTAGACTTCTCCGGTACTCAGGAGGAAAACAGATGGCGCTTATTGTGCTTCCCGGTATACTGAAAGATAAATTTGGAGAGGCCGTCGCGCAGGCCCTTGTTGATTTGATCAACCAAATGGCGGCGCAAGCAAAAGACCAAACGGTCGAAGTTGTTGAAGACCGGTTCGAACGGCGTCTCACCGAAGAAATTGGAAGACTCCGCGTCGACATGGAAAAAATTCGCGCCGACCTTATCAAATGGATGTTCATCTTCTGGGTCGGCCAGGTCGGCACCATCACCGCCATCCTGTTTGTGTTTTTCAAGTAACGTCCTGCCTCCGTATCCGGCACCGTCTTCCCAATATCTGCCTTGCCCCTTGCCCTTATTCTTCTCCCACCCATGCTTGCTTTCCACATCGTTTGACCTAATTTTTCTGCCATGGTATACTCACGTTCTTATGAAAATCGAAGCGATTGAAACGATCAAGAAACGGTACGAACGGCGCCGCGAATGGCTGCTCATCCAGGTCACCAAAATGGATGAATCGACGACCACGCCGCTTCGAGGCCGTCTCCTCGCCCACAGCCCGCACCGGTACGAGGTTTACGAGAAGCTGCAGCACGTCAATCGCGTCATCAGAACATACGTGACATGCGCTTCGGATGAGCTCCCCAAAGGTTATGCTGCTGCTTTTTAAGCCCACGTGAAGAAAACAAAGCGGCTCAGCCTGAATCTTGAAACAGGCATTATTATTTGCGATGCCGAAATCAAGGGCCCAAAAGGCATCCATGATCTGAGGCTCGCTCTGGATACCGGTGCTTCGGTCACGATCATTGCGCCTGAGGCTGCTTTTCGCATTGGCGTCAATCCGGCACAGGCTAAGGAAACGAGAGAAATTCTGACGGGTAGTTCTAAAGTTCTCTGCTCCGTCGTCACAATCCCAAAGTTCATCTCTCTGGGTCATGCGATACGGAACCTCGAAGTCCTCTGCCACACATTGCCTGATGGATCTCCTGTCGACGGCCTTCTCGGTTTGAACTTTCTTTCGCATTTCGACCTCCGTCTCAATTTCAGAAAAGCCTTTCTCGAAATCCAGTAATGGTTTCATCAACCGGTCCCCTCCGTACCCAGCAACGTTTCTTGTGCCCCTTGACCCAAGGACCCATGCAGGAGAGGCTGCCACCCAATAACATTTGACGATTCCCCGACATTCGGATATACTTGGTTTGAAGTAAGGAACTGCCAATGGCTGTCATCGCGTTGCCAAAAATCCTGACCGAGAAGCTCTCCGACGAAGGAGCCCGTGCTCTGGTTGAAATACTCAACCGACTTGAAGCCGATTCTCACGAACGTGCGGTTCAAGTTTCCGAAGATAAATTTGAGAAACGGCTCAGCGAAGTACGAGCGGATATTATCAAGTGGATGTTTATCTTCTGGGTCGGCCAGGTCGGCACCATCACCGCCATCCTGTTTGCGTTTTTCAAGTAACGTCCTGCCTCCGTATCCGGCACCGTCTTCGCAATATCTGCCTTGCCCCTTGCCCCTTGACCCTTTGACCCATGCTGGCCATTCCCCATTCCTCATTCCTCTCTCCATCAGTCCACCACGATGAGCCGATTCCGAGTGCTCGCCGGCTGTATGAATGCGGTCATGCCCCAGTAATAACGCCCGGTGGTTGGCGCGGTTGCGGACGGAACGGACGATATGGATAAGCGGTTATCGGTATCGGTGATGGAGATGTCGTCCGCCGTGTCGTTGCAGGTGGTGGCGGTGTCACTGACCGCGCAGCCGAGGAGCGAGTTCCCAGCGTCGCTCGTGCGCAGAGTAAAAGTAAACGATTTCGTACTGCCTGGCGCACCGGCAGCCTTCACATAAAGATCCCGAAGCGTGCACACCTGGTTCAACTGATACATGCTCGACTCGCCCGCATCCCAGATCTCACCGCCATGCACGAAGTTATATTCCGTGTCGAGGGTACCCGGGCTGTCGTTGTCCCCTCCCCAAACCGGGCTTTCTCCGCTCGTCGTTGGGACAAACTCAATCCCCCACCAGGTGTTATCGGCGGCGGTCGGCGTGCCGCTCGGGACATGCTCAAGGACGATCTCTTCCCCTCCCGTGAGCGCTTTGGTGTTGGTCGCATCCTCGCAGTTGGCAGCGGCGTCGGAAATGGTGCAGGTGATACCGGAAGCAGTACCGTCTACAATAACGTTAAACTGGTAGGATTTTCCCGTGCCCGGGCCCGACGGCAGATCGGTGGCAACATAGAGGTTTTTGAGCGTGCCGGCGGTGGCGTTGAGCTGAGATCTTGCAGCGATCGTGCCGCTTCCGGACGAGTCTCCGCCGCTGATTTTCTCGTACTGCGTTCCACTATTCACGAGGTTACCTGGGGTCCCGCCGATTACGATGGCGCTCGATCCTTCCCACAGCATGGACCAGGTGGCGTCGGCTAGCGACGACGGCGTGCCGGTCGGAACACTGCGCAGCGAAAGCGTCTGCTTTTCGGTGACGGTCACTTGGTTGGTAGTATCCGAGCAGGCGATGGCCGTGTCAGAAATGGTACAGGTTAAGGCCGAGGCGACACCGTCTACCATGAGCGTGAAGGCGTAACTAGTGCCGGCGCCGGGGGCAATGGTGACGTGTACCTTGAGATTCTTGAACTTTCCGCTTACATTAGCCGGCACGGCCGTGTAGGAACGGGCAATCGTGCCGTGCCACGTCTGCCCATTGTCGTTGATCCTGACATACTCGGTGGCCGTGCCGCTTAAGTTATCCAACGTGCCGCCGAAAATCGGCTGGTCCATAGCATAGGCGGTAGGAATAAGTACAAGTCCACTCCAAAGCGCCATGAAACCTACCAAAAATAACCTTCTCATAATTCCTCCTGTCCTATTCATTGCTCGCCCCTACAGCGCCTGTCATTCTGAGACGGCGGTACAAAACGACGTCGAAGAATCCAGAACGGGATCCTTCGACCTTGCTCTGTCCTGCCGTCTCAGGATGACGTTCGTTCATTGCCCATTCCGCACTCCGTACTCCGCATTCGTCACGCCCCCTCCCCTCACCCCTCTACCCTCATCGCAGGTGCGTACCACTTGATGCAGTAATCCCCAACGTCATTGCGAGGCCAGCGATCCTAGCATTGGCCGAAGGATCCCAGCCACCGTCATCCTGAGGCCACGAAGTGGCCGAAGGATCTCGGTCTGGATTGTTCGGCCGGCGCATGCCCTCAGGACGGGATCCTTCGCCCCTTCGGGGCTCAGGATGACGTCCGAAGGAGCCTCGCAATGACGGCTGCATGAACTGGTATGCACCCGGCTCTTCTGCCGTGTTTGACAATGTGACTCTGATCTGCTATCGTGTGCCATGGAAAGGAAATCCTGATGGCCGCAGTGGACGTTAAAAAGATCATTCAAGATCTGGTCGTACCGGAACTTCACGAGATTAAGACGAAGCTCGCCACGGTCGAGGTGGAAATCAGACGGCTGGATCAGAAAATTGACACCAAGATTGCGAGCCTGGATCAGAAAATTGACACCAAGATTGCGGGCCTTGAGCAGAAAATTGACACCAAGATTGCGGGCCTTGAGCAGAAAATTGACAGCGTTGCGCAGAAAATGGACAGCAAGATTGCGGGCCTTGAGCAGAAAATTGACAGCGTTAAAGAAGAGCTCCGCCACTTGCGCAGTGAATTTCACCTCGCCGTAGAGATCAGAGAACGCCTCGCGGCTTTGGAAGCCAAAATCGGCAAGGCGGCTTAACACAAGACTGCCTCGCATCTTTTATCCTCCCGTATCCCTTTTTTTACTTTTCTTTCTTTTTTCATTTCCTCCATGCTCTTTCCTCTTTGCTCCATGCTCCTCCAACCCATTCATGCCCTGACCCTTGCCCCTTGACCCTTGACCCAAGCTTGCGTTTCCCATTCCACGTTCCCCATTCCTCATTCGGCCTTCCCTCTGCCCTTTCTTTATGTCGCATCCGCTGTATACGTGATCGTCACCGTCACTTGCGTCACAGTTCCCGTCACAATTCCGATGTCGAGAGACACCCAGTCGCCCGCGTCGATGGGGCCGTTCGTCAACACCCCGTCGTCTGATGCGCCGTCGGTGTCGCAGGTGATTGGGGCATCCACGGAGGCGGGGATGGTGCCGGTGGCGGTTCGTTCCTCGACGTCGATCACGACCGAGGTGCCGCCCACCACAATACACTCGATGTCGGTGATCGTGAGCGCGTACGGCGCCTTAAAGAGGTTAAAATTATCGGCGTCGGTCGGACTTGCCAGCGTTGCACTCTTGTACTGTGGGTAGGGAAGCACCCGCTTGGCACCGCCGAAGTAGACAAGCTGGTCGCTGGTGGTGTCGATGGCGACCTCCCCTGCCGCATCGACCGTGGGTGCTGCACCCTGCGGAATGGCGAGCGACCCGGTGCTCTTAACGTGGAGCGTCGATGAGGGGTTTGTCTCGCCGATGCCAACGAGGCCGAGAGATGTTATTCTCACCTTTTCCGCGTTGTTTGTAGCGAAAACCATGAATCCATTCTCGTTATTCCATACATAGGAATCCGCGCCAAACTGCTGAATCAGCATGCCATCGGCCGTCAGAGATCCGGAAGTGCTGTCCGTTATGGCAATGTCACCCCCAGACCCGCCGTGCACATGAAGGTCCCTGGTTGGCGCTGCCGTCCCGATGCCGACGTTGCCGGATTCAGTGATCCTCATCCGCTCTGTGGGGTCATCTCCTGCCGCTGTGCTGTCCACTAGGAACGCCAAGTCGTTGCCCTCGTTGTTCGCGGTACGGATGCCTTGGATCTTCGCCGTCCTGTCGAACATGCGGACGGCCAACGTGCTGGTCGTTCCGGCTGTCAGATCATTGTTATGCAGGCGCGCCAGTACGCTTTCACCCCCTGCAACGGTGCCGAGAACATCCAACTTCGCCCCCGGCCCCGTCGTCCCGATGCCGACGTTGCCTGTTGTATCAAGAACCAATTGGTTAGTTCTATATGTATAAGAACCTAAAATTAAATCTTTTTCTGTTTCTGTTCCTCCAAAATTTCCATAAATCGTGGAAGAAGATCCATTAACTACATCAATACGTACAGATTGGTAATTAGTTGAACCGGTAG
>MHFT01000039.1 GCA_001804315.1 Omnitrophica bacterium RIFCSPLOWO2_12_FULL_50_11 | reverse complement strand
AGCGGCTATCTCGTGCACGCATTTCATCGTAAAGTGAAATATGACCGGCCGCATCGAGCGAATAAAGATTTGTGGCTCAAGATTGGACGAAGCCCGCAAGGTGCTCATGATTCAGTCGTCATCCACGTGCTTAAATCGATCCGCTCTGAGGTGCGGAGCGAAAGCAGTAATAAGTTAGAAGTTTTAAGTCGTAAGTTGATCGACGGCTCGAATGAACTTATTACTTACGACTTACCACTTACAACTGATTCGTCCCGCTCCGAAGCACGGATGCTGGTTCTGCAGCGCAAAGTGGGTCAACAAATTGTGATTAACAACAACATTGTCGTTACGGTCCTTTCGACGATAGGTGACAGGGTGCGGCTCGGTTTTGACGCTCCTCGTGACGTTACCATTCTCCGTAAAGAGGTCTACGAAGCTCTCCGTAAAGAGATCTATGAAGCGGACGAGCGAAAAAAACCTGATCAAGAAGGCGGGCCAGCCGTAGACCAAACGCGCCCCGAAGCAAGGGTGGTGTTAAGCAGAAAGAGGGGTGAGATAATCCAGATTGGGTCTAAGATTACTGTTGAGGTTGTTGAAATCAGGGGAGGCAAAGTCCGGCTTGAAGTCAAGGCGCCAAAAGAAGTTCCCGTCCATCGGAAGGAGGTGCTCGATGCCATTCAGCAGGAACGAAAAGGACGGGAAGGAAAACAGCAGCAAAAAGCTGAAGGTCTGGCAGTCGTAGGTAACCAACAGGAATCCACACCGTCGTCGGCCGCTGAAGTCGCGGAATTGATAGACGAGCGTTCTCGTGAGCTTGTGGAACAGATGAAAGCTGTGATGGCTCAGCATTTTGATTTGCCTCCTACTCAATTTGCCAATGTTGACACAGTTCATGAAGTTTTTGACCATACCGTTGACACGATTTCAGAGAGACGGATTGAACGCGCAAGGAAGGAGTTGCAGCACGTTGTTGACGAGGCAATAGGGGCGCTTGGCCGGCTCGGTCCCAATAAATCGGGGTTAGAACAAATTGAAGACCTTGTTCGTCAGTTCGCTAACAAAAGAATTCGTCAGGTAATCGTTAAGATCAAGAAGTACCTGGAAGAAAGCAGTTCCCGTCTCAGAAGGTTACTAGCTGTAGTTGCGGAGCTGAATCGTGAAGGAACGCCGGTCGAGGATGAGCCCCCCTTCCAGTCCTCCCTTTCCGCAGCAAAGTCGCAGATGCTTGAGGACGAAATGGAAATCAATGCTCTTACGACAGACGCAGCGCTTGACATTGCTGGGTTCGTGGGATTCCGGCTTCGTCCCGACTCGACCGAGCGCGCCGAATTGCGAGCTTTGTTAAGTCAAGCTCAATCGGTGGAGGATGTGGTTGGGGCGTTGGAGAATATCGGAAGAGGAAAAAGGGCAGAGGTGAGAGGTAAGAGGGGAGAGGAAAATCTGTCTGCGATTTTGCCAACAGATACTATCAACTCAAGTAAGTCTCTTCCCTCTTCCCTCTTCCCTCTTCCCTTTCTTTCGCCCCGCCCCGAAGCGAGGGCGGGAAAGCGAGTCGCTCTTCCGCTTCCGGAGCGGTTGTTCTCGTGGGCCCTGATCCAAACGTGGAAGCGGCATGGCTCGTCGATGCAAAAGTGGGTAAAAAGGTACCTTAAGAACGGCAGATTGAAGAGGATCACGATCGATGGAATGAATTTCCCGATGGACGAAGAGGCGAGTAAGATTTTGAGTGCTCTGGATACACGGATTCTAGGCACATTCAAACGCGGTCCCGATGAACCGCCTTATTATGGGGCTCCCGTCTATTGGACGATATGGTCCCGAAAGATGGACCTATTCGAAATTCGTACGACGGAGCCGGAGGAATTGATCGTGGCAAGGGACTCCTTAGCTATGTCGATTGCCGTGTTGAAATTTATCGCGCGAGACTTGAGGCACGCCGGCCATCCAAATGTTGCCGAAAGCGCAAAAGCGTTAGCAGGCCGTCTCAAAGGAAATGACCTCGACGTCGCTGGGGCACTTGAGCAGCTCGCGAAGGCGATCGAAGAAGTGAAACCGAGGCACCCGACTCCCACCAAGGACGACGTCTTTTTCTACAACAAGGTGCCGTTTCTTGTGGGAGAAGTTAGAGGGATCAAAACCGCCTTGGAGAAAGGGGAGATTCATTCGCATCAGGACAATGTTCCCCACCCCGAAGCGCGGAATCAAGAAAGACAACATGCAGAGGGTTTGGTAACGCAAATTCGGGAGGTTTTGCAAGACAATGTCGATCAAGCGAGGCATCTGTACACGGACACTCGTGCGATTATTTCGAAAGGTCTTTCTCCAGATGAACTTCAACAGCTGAAAACAGACATCTCTAACGCAAGAACAGATGGCCGCCCCGAGGCTCGGCAACAAGTTTCAGAAGTGCTGCGCGAGGTGTTTCCAGAACCGGTGAGAATCGTAATGGAAGAGTTTCGTGCTTTACTTGCTCCTGTCCGGTTAGGGGTTCTCTTCGGCAAGACTGCCTTGACAGTTGCTGTCTATCAACTTCTGGACACGTTCGGGATGGAAACTCCTCTTGAAGAGGCAAAGGTGGGTTTTGATGAGCAAATGACTGAGTTCCTGGCCTCGCTTGAGCATTTGAACCAGCTCTTAACACCGACTCCAACGACTGAAGAAGGAAATCTGGTAATGAGCTATTACGGTGAAGGAATTCCAAATCCTGCCAGCGCAGCGACTGATATCATTGCCCTTGGGCATCGATCGGAACTAAGGCATGTGCTTCTCGTGGTGGCTTCTCCCGATGAAGTTGAAGCGTTTAGAAGCACGCTCGATCATCTACTTCGGGAGAAGACAGGCCGCACGCTCTCTTCTTTTAAGAATTTCTCTATTCGAGTTTTTTCATCTCTACGACATCTCCTTCAAAAAGTTCACACCCTTGTCTCAAAAGCGAATGCACCAGCGGCCTTGGTCGCTCAAGATGTAGAGGCAGTCGAAAAAGCACGGTATCGCCGCAACCTCTTGCGAGTATCCGTTGAAGATCCGGCCGACCACACGGTTGCCCTTCTCTTAGCCGCCGAACGGCTTAAGAAACTCACGATTGACATTATCACGCGTGGTGTCCAGCGTGCGAAGGATATGATTGTCGGTGAATGGGCTCGAATTGCCGATGAGCTCCGCCGTCTGCGTGCCTTTCTCGTCGCAGCTTAAGGATTTACTTATCCTTGCTTGACTCTCAATTTTCGGTACGTACCGAAAATTGTGTTATTTCGATACACATTCAAAACATCGTAAGGGTAAGTACTGTCGTAGGTTAGATCATGTTGTTTGCAAACTAGCGCATCCGTCATTGCGAGGCCCGAAGGGCCGAAGCAATCTCGCGGGCTCGGGACAGGCTCCGCAATCTCGGATGCGAGATTGCTTCGACATCGCTCTGGTTTTCTGTCTCGCAATGACGGACGCGGCGTATTACTTCGTCCTTGCGATGCAAAAGCTGAAGTAGAGTATTCTGAACCGCAACGTAGTAATGTCCTCTTTGAGCAAAATAGAAATGTCCTCTATACCTCCTTTCTATTTTGCGGAGAAGCGGACATTTCTATTTTGCGTTGACACTGAAGTAGAATATTCTTGCCCCGCCTTAAAAATGTGCTAGAATTTACGCCAACTTGCGGATTTCGGCCTGTTTTTTTGTTGTAACTTATTGGCTGGCAATAGGATTTGAAGGTATCGAGGGAGGGAATTTTGCTACAGGAAGTAACGGTTAAGCAGCTCTTAGAAGCCGGAGTTCATTTTGGGCATCACACGAATCGGTGGAATCCCAAAATGGCGCGGTTCATCTTTACTGATCGGAACAAGGTCTACATTATCGATTTAGAAAAAACCCTGGTTCACTTAAAAGCTGCCGGAGAATTTTTGGGCGGAGTTGCGGAGAAAGGCGGCACGATTCTCTTTGTGGGAACGAAGCGCCAGGCTCAGCAAGCGATTTTCGACATCGCTCAGAGAACCGAGATGCCCTACGTCCATCAGCGCTGGTTAGGAGGAATGCTCACCAATTTTGAAACGGTGCGGAAGAGCGTGGCCCGCCTAGAACAGATTGAAAAAATGGAAGCGGAAGGTACCTATCAATTTCTCACGAAGAAAGAAGTCATGGCACTCAAGACACAGCGGGAAAAATTGCTCAAGGTTTTGATCGGTGTCCGGCATTTAAAACGATTGCCGGATGTGGTGTTTGTCGTCGATCCGAAGCAAGAGGAAATTGCGGTCCGCGAAGCGCGCAAGCTGAACATTCCGGTGGTTGCGATTATTGATACCAATTGCGACCCCGATGTGATCGATTATCCCATTCCCGGTAATGACGATGCGATCCGTTCCGTGAAGCTCATTTGTGACTACCTTGGCTCAGCGGTTGAAGAAGCGCGGAATCGGTGCAAGCAAGCCCGCGAGGTGGAAGAAGTCAAAGAGGCAGAGGGTGCAAAAGCCGGGGAGCCGGAGATCGAAGAGATCGCCGACGCACTTGAAGAGAAAAAAGTTGGATCCAAAGTAAACGATGAAATTGCGAAGCCAAAAGCTGAGGGCAGCCGGCCGAAAAAAGTCCAAGATTCAGTTTAGTGCACTGGAACACAAATTTGTATGGATCTTGACCACGAATGACGAAACTCGAATGACGAATCGAATTGTAATAACCAAATCACAATGACGAAATAATATCCAAATTCCAATGTGCAAACTTTGGAATTTCAATCATTGGGATTTCATTCGACATTGGATTTTGATACTTCGTCATTTGAGACCCAGTACGATGACTCAAAAAACCATGGCAAAATCGGATGCGGAGCAAGTGCGTGCCTTACGGCAGGTGAGTGGCGCCGGCGTTATGGATTGCAAACGGGCCCTTGAGGAAGCAAAAGGGGATTTCGGTCGTGCCCAGCAGGTGCTTCGCCAAAAGGGTTTCGACAAGGCGCGGGGAAAAGCAACTCGCGCGGCGCGCGAAGGACAAGTGTTTTCCTATGTTCACCTCGGTGGCAAGATCGGTGTCCTCGTTGAAATTAATTGCGAAAGCGACTTTGTCGCACGAAATTCCGAGTTCTGCGACTTCGGCCGTGATATCGCCTTGCAAATTGCAGCCAGCAGCCCCATTTTTGTTTCGCGCGAAGAAATAGATCCAAAATGGATCGAGCGCGAAAAAGAATCGTTTCAATCGGAGATCAAAGGTAAACCGACGAAGGTACAGGACGAGGCGATTCAAGGGAAGTTGGAAAAACGGTTCTCAGAAGTGTGTCTTCTCGAGCAGAAATTCATCAAGAATGAGGATCTCACCGTTCAAGACCTCTTAACAGACTTGATCTCAAAAGTAGGCGAGCGCATTGTAATCAAGCGCTTCCGGCGCTTTCAAGTCGGTTCCGAATAGGTTATCTTCAGTGCCTAAAAAGGACAAGGCAGTATACAAGCGGGTCGTTCTGAAACTCACAGGGGAATCGCTTCAAGGGCGAAAAGGTTATGGCATCGACCTCAAGGTAGCCCGCTCTGTAGCGCAGGAAATTAAAGAAGTCAAAGAGATCGGTGTGGACTTGGCCTGTGTCATCGGCGGGGGGAACATCTTCCGCGGGTTTCATGCTGCGCGTGAGGGCATGGAGCGTGTGACAGCCGATTATATCGGAATGTTGGCTACGGTGATGAATTCGCTCGCGCTTCAGGATGCGCTTGAACAAGAGGGCGTGTATACGCGGGTGCAGACGGCAATTGAAATCGAGCGGGTTGCGGAACCGTACATCCGCCGGAGAGCGATTCGACATCTCGAAAAAGGACGGGTTGTGATTTTCGCTGGAGGAACTGGAAATCCTTATTTCTCAACGGACACAACTGCGGCGCTGCGAGCAATCGAAATTGGAGCGGATGTGATTTTGAAAGCAACCAAAGTGGACGGGGTTTACTCGAGCGACCCTGCTAAAGATCCCAACGCGACGAAATTTGACGCACTCAAATATATTGAAGTGCTCAATAGACGGTTGCAGGTAATGGATGCAACTGCCATCTCACTGTGCATGGATCACGATCTGCCTATTGTGGTTTTCAACCTGACGCGTCCCGGCAACATCAAGCGCGCCGTTTTGGGCGAACGGATTGGCACGCGTGTCAGCTGATCCCATCACCTGCTGTGTTGCCGCGAAGCGGCAACCTCGGCTTTCAGCCGAGGCGCCTGTGGTGCTACAGCAGGTGATGGGATGAGAGCAAGAGGGAGAAAATTTTATGGCTCAAGTGCTCGATCAGGTAAAGACGCTTTTCGCCGATGCGGAACGGAAGATGCAAAAGGCTGTAGATGCAACCACCCAAGAGTTTCACAGCCTGCGGACGGGTCGCGCTTCTATTATGTTGGTCGAAACCGTTTCAGTCGATTACTACAATACGAAGACGCAGTTAAAGAGCCTCGCCTCGCTCACCACGCCGGACGCGCGAACCATTCTCATCCAACCGTGGGACGCGTCGTCTCTGGAAGCGATTGAAAAAGCGATTTTGGCGTCACGTTTAGGCCTCACGCCGAATAATGACGGGAACGTGATTCGCATCCAGATGCCTCCCCTCACCGATGAACGCCGCCAGGAATTAAACAAAGTGGTCCGTAAGATTGCAGAAGAGGGTCGAATTTCGATTCGGAACATCCGTCACGAAGCGAATGATGCGGTGAAAAAGCTTGAGCGCGCTCATACGATCGGGGAGGACGTTTCCAAGGGCACTCAGAAGAAGATTCAAGATGTGACGGACAAGTACATTCGCCTCGTCGACGACGCACTCGCCAAGAAAGAACGCGAAATCATAGAAGTCTGAAAAGCAATTCAGAATTCCAAATGTAAATGCGAGATACATTAATTAATCCCTTAACTTCCGCACTGTTCCTACTCTCCTCTCCCCCTTTTTCAGGGGGAGAGGATATCCGCAATAGAACGTGGCGGATCCGCCGCGCTGTGT
>MHFT01000038.1:24851-25698 GCA_001804315.1 Omnitrophica bacterium RIFCSPLOWO2_12_FULL_50_11 | reverse complement strand
AGGTAGATCGCACTCCCGTCTTTCGTAAATCCAATCGGCCGGCTCGTGAGCGAATCTTCTAGGGTCCATGACGCCAGTTTCTTCCAGACACCGCTTGCGCTTTCCCTCACAAGCAATGCGTCCGTGCCGGTCGGCTCAGCGACCACGGCGCCGCGGACGTTCAGAACCGGATCTGCGATCCACCCCGTGACGTTGCCTGGATTTTCCTCAATGAGTTTGAGCTCGCCCGTTTGCAAATTGATGTGGTAGACGTCATGAAGGACCGGATGGCGTTGGTTGATCGCGATCAGCATTGCACCGGGGACGTGCTGATTGTGTTCCACAATCCTGACTTGAACATTCTCAAATGGCGTTAACTCTTTCGTCTCTTCCGTATTTAAGTCGACCGAATACAAGCGCCAGTTTTCGTCTCCTTTTGTATCCCGAACATAAAAAAGATGCACGTTGTCGTAGCCCCAAAAGTAACTTTCGATGCCGCGATCGGTGTCTTTCGTGACCGCCCGGCCATCGTCCGCGCTGAGCGTTTTCACCCACACATTTAGCACGCCGTCAAGCGGCGCCAAGTACGCAAGACGCTTTCCATCTGGTGAAATTTGAGGACGTGTTTTTTCGGGATTCCCGAAAAGAAGTTCTAGCGGAATCAGGAGCGCCTCGGCTTGAACCCGCGTCAGCAGAAACACCGAAATCAAGAGGTAAAAGACACACGTAAGAATAATTCCAGACATGACTCTCTCATCCATAGCTTTTCTAAGTAAATGAGGGGTCGGGGTGTTTTCCCGACCCCTCATCCCGAGCGAAGCGAGGGATCTCATCAATGAGATCCTTTCGGCCCGGAGCCTGCCCTGAG
>MHFT01000038.1:5399-24678 GCA_001804315.1 Omnitrophica bacterium RIFCSPLOWO2_12_FULL_50_11 | reverse complement strand
GGTGGGATGAGCCGTCTTTATCTGAAAAAAACTCCCCGACGGCTCAAGTAAATAACGGCCACAACCGGCAAATCTGAAAGAACGATCTTTTGCGTGCACCCCGTAACTTTCATTCGCTTGATTTTCGAGAGGGACTACGGTATTCTTCCTTACGTACGTTCTAACGTACGGTAAAGGGGTAGCGATGGACGCAAACAAGATACTAGCAGTGACCGATGCGCGCAAGGAGTTGTACGCCTTGATCAAGGACTGTGAAGCACATGCCGCAACGTTTGTCTTGACTGCCAAGGGAAAGGCAGTCGCGCGGCTGGTGAGCGAAGAGGAATATGAATCCCTGATGGAAACGCTTGAGATCTTAAGTGATCGACCGCAAGTCGAACGGCTTGCACGTGCCTTAAAGCACCTAAAGCGAGGTAAACTCTACCCGCATGAGAAAGTCTTTGGACACCGCCAACCGAAATCTTAATTCCGTGTGACCTTCCTTCCTCGTGCAACGCTACACCCTTCAATACACACCAGAGGCACTCCAAGGGATCGCAAAGCTCACACCCGATCTGAAGCGAATCGCAGAGCGCGTGCTGCTCAAAATTGCTGAGAACCCTTCCTATGGAAAACGCTTGAGCGGACCATTGAAAAGCATCTGGTCTGCACGCGTGACGCGGCGTTATCGCATGCTTTATCTCGTGAATCACACGGATAAAAAAGTGATTGTTCTTGACGTTGGCCACCGAAAAAATATTTACGATTAAACACGATTGCCCAGTGTAGACTGCAGGCGTGTCTTACGCAGCGGCTTTGAGTCGAGAGGTGATTTGAATGCGGTTCCAGGTTTCAGCAATCGCATGAACAAGGTTGTAATCGAAATAGACCACGCGGCCGGAATCGGCGGCAAGACGCAAGCCTGAAATGATTCGTTGCCGCTCAAGCCAACCCACAAGCCCAAGCGTGTTGATAACCGGAGCGCCGTAGCGCTGCGCTAACTCAAGTCCTCCCGGATCATGGATATCGTAAAATTGAATACGGAAACGAGTGAGCGCCTGAGGCGGCAGCCGATTACCGTTCGCTGCAGCAAGGATTTGATCGGTCACTGGAACGCCTTCAAGCCTGCGGTCGCGTAACGCGGCTTGGAGATTTTCGACCCCGTGGACGGACACATGGGTCGGAGCTGTAATTTGATTTTCATTGATCACGCGGCTCATATCAAGACCAATGTAAGCCCAACGGTCGGCGATCTGACGGCGAAGCGTAAACGCCTGAAGCGGGCTAATGTCCCCGCTGCGTTCTAACTGACCGATGAGTTCTTCACTCTCCCGAAAAGCATATTGATCCGGCGTGACAGGCATAAAGATGGACGCGGCTGACTCGGCAAGGAACTCGTCGAGCCACACTGCAAATCCAGCGCCGTAAAGTTCAACCGCTGTTTTCATCCCAGCCCGGTGATTTTGCGACAGGTGAATCGCCTCGTGAAGCAGCTTGGCAAGCAAGAGCTTTACCTCCGCTGCGTCAGGATTGTCTCTCATGCGGTACGCTGCTTCGACAATCGAGCGGTCGATTACAATCTTCTTCTCGACGAGATCCGCATACGCAAACGCGCCGTCCAGATCGGCAGCTTCAATCTCAAGAACATCCAAGAACGGAATGAGCCCGTCGAACAGCTTCGCATAAAGGCGGTCGCTTGGACTCGCCCCCATCGTATGCCGGCGAAATTCGTCCTGAATGAGTCGAATCTCAGCGCGCATGAACCGCTCCGTCTCAGGCGGCACCCCTTTCACGCGAAGTTCTTTCATCGCTCGCGCAATATCCGCCCGCTCCTCCTCCGTAAAGAACTTCTCCTCAGCCGGCGTAAATGGGACTATTAACTCTTCCGTCTCTTGAGAGTCTTTCGCCCGCGCCTCAGCACGAACTCCGGTCTTTACGGCATCGGAAGCCTCGAGCGGCCTGATGTGCCATTTGTAGAAATTCATTGGTGACGTTGGATAGGTTTGGTCCCAGTGTGCATGTTGACCGCGGAATGGCTCATCACCGGGCGGTCCCTTGTAAAAGGCGCCGAATCGTCTCGCAAAGGCGATCGAAATGTGATTTAGCCTGAGGATGCGCTCCACAGTTGGATTTTCAGGATCATTAAATACAAGCATCACATCCCGACGAAGAAGCGGATGTCTGTTACTAAGACTATCGCGAGTCAGGACCACGTGATAGCGGCCATCTTCAAATTCACCGCCGTTACCTACCGTAAGTCCACGGCTCAACAACTCTTCCATTCGCTCAACGATGATGTCCCGTGCCTCTTTTGCCGTCACAGTGACCCCCCGTTCCCGAGACAGCTCACGGGCCACTGCTCCAAGCTCGGCCCAATCCTGATCTATGTATTGCTGAACTTCACTTTTTTTAACACGCGCTTTGTCTCTAAGTCCTGGCAAATTGTAAACTGGCTGCTCCGTCGCACCCATGCCAAAGATATCAGCGATTCGATTCGGGAGATAAACCTCTTCTACTACGTCATCGGCAGACTGATCCCGCACCTCGGAGCGCGTTTCTTGCCGAACTTGCCCATCGGGGCTTTGTGGCGCGGTTTCGTCACGGATCGCTCCGCTCTTTATCAATTCAGTCTCAATTAGGTCTAAGGCTTTGGCGTAAAGGAGAAGGGTTATAAAGGCTGTTTGAGGATAACTTTTTTCTTTTTCCCACCTTCCCGCCGCCTCGACTTCTTCTTTACTGACTGTGAGTTCACCTATCTTCGCACCATTAGCAGCGGTCTTCGGGCTCTTGCCTCGAAGAATAAAGCTTTTATTCTGCACGCCGATCCGCAATGGGTACATACCTGTCTGTCCAGCATGAGCTGGTATGTCTGACCAAAAATTAAACTTATATTTTCCCGTTTGACTGAAGATATGGATTACGGGAAATACGTTGTTGGCCGCATCAAACTGGCTGTAGGCACGGGTCTTGTTGACTGCACCATAAAATCTTTCAAGAAAGTTTTGTGCTGCCATAGAAAGTTCTGTGAAGTGGATGCCCGAAGGTTGAGGCCTCATCCGTAATCCAGTCTTTCGAGCTTTTTCAAGATCTTTTGCTTCCAGGTCTTTATATCGATTGTCGTCAGGGTCCCAATAATAATAGTCCACATCAATATCGTTGTTTTCGGGATGGGTTCTTTCATACTCTGCCACACCGTGAAGCGCAAATGCCGGAATCATTTTCCCGCCATCGATTGCCGACCCGATAACTCCTTCCTTCCTTATTACATAATCAACGACGTCCTTGAGAGGCGTATTTTCCGTTACTATCATTCGCGATTCGGAACGAGGCTTAACTTCCGCTCCTCGCTGTCCTTCTCGAACTTCCTGCTGGCCCGCTTCCGGGTCATTTTCGGATTCAAATTCCAATCGCCGCACCTCGGAGCGGATCTCGTCCTGCAGTTCAATCGGAAAATAACTATTAGGGGCAATACCAAATTGTTTTTCGATTTTATTCCATGAGGAACGGACCACTTTATTAAAATCGCCGGCTCCGAAATTCTCTAAAGCAGCTGAGAATAGCACTGAAAAAAAATCATTCTCCTTTTCCTTTGGCAGAGCAGCTTCTAACACTTCTCCTATTGCATATCGCGCCGGTTCATGTACCCCATAACTTATCCTGCCCCGGTTGAATACATTTTTATGATTCTGTTCAGTCTTGACTAAACTGAGAAAAGGCTCGATTTTCATGCCCCTGCTGATTAATAAATTAATCGCCAGCAAATCGCATAACCACTCGCTAAGCGCCCCGGCATCAAGCCCTTCGGGAGAAAATTCATAACGGTCGATCAAAATATTGTGCATTATTTCATGAGTCACCATCCCGAGAAAAGCTTCGGCGCCCGACCTATGCAGGATTTCACTGCCGAACTGATGCGTTGAATCTGCATTATCATAGCCATGTACAATTTTCGCCTGCATGATCCTGCCGATTTCTTGATTGAGGAAATCGCCTTCCATAAGTTGGGGTTCTTCACGATCGATGGCCAGTAAAATCGCTAAATTAATAACTTTTAATTCTTCGGCACCAAAGGGAGAAGAAAGCAGATCGGCAATGGCATCTTTCGAAACTCCATCATCCTTCACTTTGTCGGAAACGATTTCATCGAGAAACTTGGCGGCGGCTTTCCTGACCGGTCTATTTGCCAGCGTCCTTGATTGTAAACCGTGACGCACAACAAGACCGCCCAGCGCGTACAGCCGTAGTCTTGCATCCATGGCTTCATCCTGAAGAACTGCCATCAAAAATTGCTGATCATCCCAAAACCGCCTCAGAATTAAGAATCCGCCGCTATGAAAATTTCCCGGAAGATTACGCAACATGTTCGTGAGCCATTCTTTTGATGAAGAATAGGAATAATCGGGATATAGCGCCCCTTTCAGATCACCCGCCACAGTTCCTGCTTCATCCGGTATTTTCAGTAAACTTAAGAGCCTATCTCCTACCGTCACTGCCTCATCAGACAGTCGTACAGCAGCATTAAGGTTTGGCAATTCGTCCCTCCTAAGCACGAATGTCCAAAGGGAGAACATCCGGTCCATTGCCATTCCCCTCACATCCATATGCGTCTTACGGCCATCATATGTATTCAGGCCACGTGCGATCCGAGCCAGTGCATAAGCTTGACTGACTGTGTTTTCGCGACCCAAGGCGTCGAAAATTTTGTTCGCAAGTTCCTCGTCAAAAACCTGCATGAACATCGCCATGGAGGAAAGATTATCCGGCGTTAAAATGTTTCGAGCGTGTCGTACACCCGTTTCATCTGCACCGTCTAAAACAGCATTTAAAAATTTGATGGCAGTTATTTGATCGGTAGTACTTGATTTTTTAGGATTTTTAATGGTCTCACCCGCAATAAGGATTGCCTCGCTGACGTTCGTTGATAAATAATCCTTTCGATTCAACATCTTCTGCAGAAATAAAATCTGAGAGGCCGCTTGCAATTTCACCCACGCCGGCACAGACTTATTGGTGCCCAGCGACATGAGAAACTCATTTGCTGGGGCGGATAAATGCGGATCCTTAGTTTTATGCCAAATAATTACCAAAGTCACGGTTTGAAGGATGTCCGATAGAATGCCAGATTCGCCAGAACGCAAAAACTGAACCGCTTTCGTGTACCAGCCCCTTTCAAGTAAGGTGCGCACTTGTTCTTCGACCCCTCGATCTAAAAGATCACGTAATAGGTTTCTCACGAAGGAGGCTAGGGCCTCTCTATCGCTCCAATTGTCGAAATCTGCAATATCCCGCATGTCGGCGCGGCCGGGTTCGAGGTCCGAAGTGCGTGCCTCGGAACGTTGCTCACGGTCGATTTTAGCGATCATATCTCGAATCTTGTCTTGTAGGTCTTGAAGCTCCCTGCTTCTTAACGCGACGCCTGCGGCCTGTGCAAGTCTGAAAATTTCCGTCACCTTCGCATTCAATTGGTCTAACTTCGCGCGAAGAATGCTGATTTGATGAGGTCCGACCGACGGACTTAATAATTCTTCCCTCGTGACCGCGTCAAATTCGTCAAGAACAGCTTGTATCCTCGCCGGTAGTCCTACGGTCGCAGCTAGATGTGACTTCATCTGCTCCGCATCCTGACGCATCTTGTCCTGAACCGACCGAAGCCGGGCCGTTTCCTCATTTTTTTGCTTTCGTCCTTCCTCCGTCAATTTCCCATCGTCAGGTAGCCCTTGAATCAGCCGTTCCAGTCTCGTGTCCGCCAACTCAGTCAACTCACCCGGAATTTGATTTTTTCTTGCCTCCGTTGTCCCAGGATACTCAAATTCAACGCGGAGCACCTCATACCGCCGCAAAATCGCTTGCTGCTCGTCGAACCGCACGAGTGCTTCTCTCATGTCTTCGACTGTCTCATCCATATTGCTCCTTATCTCGCGGAGGTGCTCGAGCCGCTTCCTGGCTTGCGCGCGAATCTCCTCCGGCAATGTGTCAGGATCCAGTTGGACAGCGATGAAAGACGCGTCGAATCTGGCGGCGAGCGCTGTCACCTCGTCCGGAATGGCGGTCTTTCGCTCTCGCCGCGTTCGTGAATCGTTAAACTCGTCCATCAGGCCATGATACGCGTCTAAAATCGGGCGCAATTCCTCCGCTCTCTTGAGCGCTTGTCTCATGTCTTCGACGGTCTTCCCCATACTCCTCTTCAGTTTGCGGAGCCGCGCAAGCCGAGCTTTTGCTTCCTTCGCTTCTTCGAGCGGTAAGGTGTCAGGATCCGGCGCGACGTCGATGACGCGGGTTTCGAGATTCGCGGCGGCCGCCGCGAATTCGCCCGGAATCGCGGTCTTTCGCTCCGGCGTCGTTAGTGGATCGTTAAACTCGCGAACGAGATCATCGTAATCTCGCCGTATCGCGTGCTCTTCCAAAAAGCTGATCTGCTTGTGAATTTGTTTCTGATACTGGCGGCCGATGGAAACCAGATCTGCGTCACGCTGAGCTTCTGGTCCTTCATCGCGAACCGTTTGCGCCACCGCGATGACCGCCCCAAAGCGCCGCGCCAAAAGGCCGAGAGACGTCTGAAGCTCGCGTGCCCGGTCGGCTGTAATTTTCCCTTTAAACTCTTGGTTGATCGCTTCATAGTCGCTTTTGATTAACTCAAATTCAACCTGACGGCTTGATTCCTCCAAAAACTGCTCAAGGGGAGGTTCGGGTGTCACGCTGTAACCGCCAAGGATGAATTCCACAACCCCATCCACCATGTCCACGTTGTCAAAAAAGTTATTGGATTCGCCATGTTTGGGGTCATCCGCATGCCGGCCGCCGTCGTAGACGTTGAGCACCTGAATCGTTGGACTAAAACTGCGGACGTGGCGGAAGTCACCGTTCTGGTCGGCCATTCCGTCTTGTCCCGAGGTCGTGCCGTCGAAGAAAGCAAGATCAATTCCGCGAGAGCTGAAGATTCCACCTAACAATTGCAAGAGTTCAGGTTGTACACCGTAATATTCCACGTGGTGCCTCAGGCTGCCGGACTCGTGCGTCCTGCCCGAATCGTCCCGCTTCCCTTCCAGATAGGTGGCTTGGCTGTCGCCGAAGATCGCAATGTCGAGTCCATCTAGAATCTTCGACTCGGGATCAAGGCCTCGGATCCCAATGTGTTCTTCTTCCTTGGTCGTGATAACGATTCTAAGGTGTCCCCGATCGGATGCCGGAATACTGGCGAGAACTTGTGCGATCGTGACCACGGCAGCAAGCCACGCCCGGTTGTCAGCACCCACGTTGGAATCCGGCCTCTTCGAACGCACGGTGCCCAAGAAATCCATGAAGAATTCCATGGCTGCTTTAATCGTCTTGCCGACGTCCGCGTGGGCACTGAGGAGGTAGCCAGGAAGATCTGGATTTCCTGGAAGATCGAGTACCAGGTTGCCATTCTTATCCCGCAAGCGGCCGTCGGGAAGCCACGGTTGAAAGCCAAGGCCGTTTAAGAGTTCGAGCACTTTGTCGATGACCGCATCCTCATCTCCACTTCCGCCAGGGATTTTGAGTAACTGCTCTACATGCCACCAATGCGCGAGCGCCTCAAAGTGTGTTGGCTTCCGATCCGGATCTTGAGCATAATGAACTTCGGTCGTTTGCGCCGGCTCGACACCGATAGGTTCCGTTTCGGCCAACCTTGCCAGCTCATCGAAGGAATGGCTAAGGATAAACTCTTGATATTGATTGGCAAGGATTTCTCGATCGATGGGTTGGCCGGATACATGTTGACGGTGCAAATCCTCAACCTGTTTCTTCCACAAAAGCATGATGATCTTGTTGAGCTTGCCCTTGATCTCGTCAATAATTTCGTCGACAGGTTCGTCGAGGCTCAACTTGTTTCTCGGATCCAAAATCTTGGCCCTTAATCGTCTTAAATATCCATCAAGCACCTGCCTCTTATCCGTCCAATGCCGGTGCAAGGCATTCACTTGTCGCCATTCCTCCTCGAGTCCCAAGATCTTTTCATCGGCATAGACTTCTGTTCCATATGCGTTGAGTTCACCCTTGAGGAGTGCTTTTCCATATTCTTTACCTGTCTTATGGCCAAATATCCTGCCGTCGTAGTCTTCAATTTCTAGATTTTCCCGTTCATGCGCCTTTTCGTGTCTCACGGTTACGGAATTCGGCTCGCCTTCATCGTTAGTTGTAAGAAGCGTGTAACGGAGATACCGCTGATGCCGGCCGAAAGGCGTATTCACCCCATTTTCAGGATTTTCAAGGTAGAATCCTTTGGGGAGACTCTTCGGATTGAGAACGATCAGGCCCCGAACCTCGTCAAATCGGGCCCCTTTAAAATGTTCCCGTGAAAGGCCGTGGTAGAGGATCAAAAAGTCGACTGAGTCATCCAAGCCGCTCCCTTGGAATTCGCCTTCGCCCAAGACGAGATCCACCGCGCGATTGTGTGCTTTGCGGCTCCTACTACCAAGACCTCTTAAGATCGGATCCGCATGTGCATGATTCATCTTGCTCACGTGACGCCGGAACCGCGTCATGCGATTCTTCACCCATTGTTGATCTTGAATTCCCCGCTGCATGACGCCTTTGAGTGCAAGATAGAGCGCGTTTTCAAATGTTTGGATGTCGCCATCTCTCTGCATTCGCCGCAGACGCTGAATCGCCTCGAACGTGAGCAGTCGTTTCCTTAGAAACATGTCATAAACGCCGAGCCACGGCGTGGCCGAACGTCGCTCAGCACGGCCCAGCAATGCTTCGGCTTCCGTGAGAATTTCTTCTGCTTGCTTCGGCGAAATAGAGGCACCACGGCGGATGAGCTTAGTTGGCGTGCGCACATGCTCACGAACGAATCGATGGCCCTCTGTTTCTTCTGCAACGTCTCCCTCACGCCGGTTGATCCGCTCTAAAACCTCAGGCGATCTGGTGTGCCACCACAACAGCTGCTCCACGCGGGGCGTATTTCGCAAAATATTCTGAACAAGCTGCGGACTCAGATACTGGGTGATGTAGAGAACAGCCTTGAAAGCCTCCTTCATCACTTCGAAATTAAATTGGTAACGGCTCGCATATTCTTCAAGCTTCTTGTAAATCATTTGTACGTCATACACGCGGCCGGTCTCGCGGTCGATGCTGCGGGAGACGATCTGCGCGAAAAAGTTCATCGGCTCCTCAACCCGTGGATCGCTATCGGGATGCAAGAAATCAGGGCGTGGATGGATTAAGTGCAACTCTTCGTGGAAGAGCGACTGTTCGATCCACCGATCGTCGATCACGAGCAGACCCGATCGCGCAAAGAGATTTTTTTCGTTCGCTTCAGGATCCCGCGAGCGGAACTGTTCCCCTACAAACGTTTCGGCGCCCGAGTTGGAGGCCCACTCATTGCCGACAAAATGCCAGTATTTGCCTAGTTCCTCCGCCGCATCGCCATGGAACGAAAGAACAGCCACTGGATGATTGCGGTAACCATGCTCCCTTCGCCACTCCAAATTTGCCCTTCTCACTACGTACTCCTCTGGGATCGGGTGCCCTGTCTCACCCCACTTCTTCTTTAACGCCTCTTTTAACTCCTCAATCCGCTCTTCGACCACGGGCAGATTTGTACGCTCAGCACCAGGTTGAAAAGCGAATGTGACGTAGTCATTCTTTTCTTCAGAACGGCCGCGGAGTAATTCCGCTAACTTTTTGACAAACTCTTCCTTATTTTGTTCGATCAAGCCGCGGCTTTTGTTCTCTATCGAGACCAGATACTCGGCGATCAACTGGGCTGCAAGCAAAAATTTCCCTTTCGCCTCTTTCGCATACGTCTCTTTTTCCGGTCCTTTGGCTTCTTTTTCTTTCCGTTTCGCCATTTCCGCCTCCCGCAGCAAGCGGACAAGTTGAGCTTGTGAAGCATGGTAATAAAGCCTCAGATAGCGGAACAAATCCCAAGACCTGGCTTCATCCGCTAAATAGCGGATATTGTGTTCCAACCGCATTCGTTCCGTCTCAGTTGTCACTCCCTCGACGACCATCTTCTGGACAATTCTCTTCTGAACTTCCTCTTGCTGTAAGAAGTCGGTCAACCCTTGAATGCGGCGAAGCCGTTTTAGATCATTCGAATCTCTCGCGTCCGGATTCAGTTCGTGAAATTCATTGCCTGCCAAATAGTCAATCACGTCAGAGAGACGGACTTCGTCTCCCACTTCCTGCTTATCCTTTTGCCACTTTTCGAAAGCTTTCTCACGTTTCTCGCGCTCCTTGCGATCCGTAACCTGGCCCGTAACCACATTCTGAATCAGTACCGCCGTGGAATCCTGAAAGATGTCCGCTTTGAGCTGATCCAGAAAGGCCTTCACTTCATCCGCATTCATGTTTTCTCCTCCACGCGGATAAAGCGACGAATAGGTGTACAAGTTCATCAAGATCTTGAGCATCGTTTGCGTTAGCTCTCCATCCGGCTGGATGTCATTGAATGCTTTCGGTAAAATTTCAGGAATGCCGTCGCCTGAGACTTCCTTCTTCTTGATCAGGTCGCTAAGAAGTGTTTCTACCTTAGCCCGGTCACTGAAAAAGGCGCGGAGCTCGGCAAACACTTGTGCGAGCCTGTCGCGCCGAAGTGATGGTACACCATCCCTTCTCCCCCTTTCATGGGGGAGAAGGTCAGGATGAGGGGGACGTTTCAAGGTCCTCCCCCTCACCTTTGTCCTCTCCCCCTCCGGGGGAGAGGAGATGACCATGGACACGTTCCTCTCGTTGAGCGTAATCCTGAGATCTTCCTCAACAAAGCGTTTCATTGCATTGACCAGTACCGCTTCTGACAGATGTCGCTTATGCTTCTTCAACCAGGTCAGGAACAGCTCACGTTGCTCAGGCGTTAACAACACATAAATCTCCTGTGCGGAACTCTCCATAAACGGAGTCGGACGCCTCGCCCAGTTGGCGTGCCGTGCCTTCTCATCCATGTCCGCTTGATCGTCCGGGAAGTACGCGATATCAGCAAGACCGTTGAGGAAACCCATGCCCGGCTCCACAGAATCAATGATCACTTCATTCTTCGTCCTATCAATCCAAAAACGCCCGTGCTCGGTTCCCGAACGATCTCTGACCGAAACGATCACAGTCTCTTCATCTTTGATCTCAAAGGTGGAACCAGGCGGGATGGCGAGATCTCTCCACTGCAACCTGCCCTGAACGGTTCCCATGAATCGTACCGGTTTCCCCGCCAGATTTTCTTTGACCTCGCCGTCTTCATCAATGTACGCAACCCGGACCTGGTCTCCTCCGTTTAAGTTTTCCGGCCCGAGAATGTTCCAGACTTTGTGAATGATGAGGTTCCCACCCCTACCGTACTGAGCCTGAAAACGGCCCGATTCAATATGATTAAGTTCCGTGCTGGCAGTCACCTGGGTGATTCCATTTTCGACGGTGACTTCAATAATCAGCGGCTGTTTAGGATCCAGCCAGTCAATTTGCTCGGCACGGCCGTGGTTGTCGCTCACATTGTCGAAGACAGCTTGCCTCGTGCCGACAATCCGAATGGGGCTGAAGGAGCCGTCGAAGACTTCGCGCCTTTTTCTCCCGTGGCCTTCGAACACCTTCCGACCTTCATCGACGATCTTGAAATCAAGCGAGTCCAAAGTCATTCGGATCCTATGGGTGCGTCCCTCAACTTGTTTATCTTTCAGCTCAACCGTCCAGGCACCGTTGGCATAGCCAAATTGAGCGTCCTCCTTAGGTATACCCGGCAAAATAGCCCTTACTTTGCTATAGAAGCTCTTAATCGCGACTCCGTTCTTGTTTTGATCAAACGCCAGGATCCGTTGAGCGGCACGTTCTTGGTACTGTTGTGGTGTCAATAGTTGATGCTTGTTCTCCCCCCTGAAGTCAAGCCCAAGAGCGCTCACGACCTCGACAAACTCATGATCGCTCCGGACGTTAAATCCAGCCGCGCGCAGCGCTTGAACATGCTGCCGGAGAAAACTAATGTCTCCTGCCGTAAATCCCATATCGTAGATGAGCATCACATCGACAAGCGAACGCGCCTTTAGTAAAGGCCAGCGACCGGCATTGAGAGCGTCGTAAAGCCAAAGAGCCTGCTTAATTTCTCCTTTTGTGCGGTGCGCTTGCACACGCAATTTTACAATTTCGCTCAAGGCAACCCGCAACGGCCGATTGCCGTCGTGAGCAGCTGCTTGAACGAGGGCTCGAACGTCACTGATTGTTTCGTTGAACTCCTTAGTAAAGTCCTCGTTTAAAAATGTTTGCTCCACCAAAGCGCGCACCGCGACCATCGAAAGAACATCTTTCCACTTGCCGGACAACTCAGGAAATTCGTAAAAGATAGACTTGCCGTCAAGACCCAGCACGTCAACCGCCTTATTGCGCGCGGTTTCGCTCATGTTTTTCGAGGCGAGGACCGCTAGCGCAAATACCTTAGGTGCGTGCCGGGTAAATTCTCTCTCCATCGCCACTTTTCTCATCGCTTCCAACTCATCATCTCTGATATCAGCCGCTTTCTGGCGTTCTCGAAGATTCCAAAGCTGCGTGAGATTGAGGTTCGCAAGATCCGTCGCGCGAAGGCCGAATACCGACGCCGCTAGTTTTTGAACTTCCTTCACAAAATCCATGTAACTTTTACCTTGCTCCTTTTTTCCGAGCTTGTCCGCAGCCTTCTTAGCCCTAGAAGTTGTCTTGAGCTGCACAAGAAGCTGTAAGTTGTCCTGTTCTGCAAGGTGCGCGGCTGCCCGTGAACCTTCTTCACCGGCCATGACCAAAGCCGGAATCGCCTCTAAAATCTTCTCCGCTTTTTCTTTCTGATCGCGAAGTTTTTTCAACTCAACCACGAGCTGTTGCCAGGTTTTAGGTGGAACGGTCTGAAGAATTTTCATGACTTGCTCGCTGTACTCGCCCTGATCGAGCACCTCTTGAATCTTGAGCACTTGGCCGATTTGACCTGCTTTCTCCTTGCCAAATAACTCATCCCAGCCGCCGTCCGGCAAATTCTCAACCACGAGGTCGGCAGCTGAGCTTTCGACGATCTGATCGATCGGGGCCGTAAGGACGACTGCGCCGTCGTAGGTCCTCGAAATCTGAATCGATGGGAACGAAAACGACTGCAGAATTGCTCGCTCGCGTTCGCTTAAATAATCCCCAAGCCTGAAGGCTCCTCCTTCCATTTCAGCGCCCCAGAATTTAGCGATCAACTCACCGTCCTTGTTGCGGTCAACTCTTATGGGCTTGCTTTCCCCGCGCTCCACACGCTCCTCAATTTTCGGAAAATCCTTGAGCAGCTTTTCCCCTTTTTCGGGCGAAAGCCGCACTTCAAGAACTTCGGCCGCACGCGCTTGCGCGCCTTCGTCCCGGCTGCGCGTCGTCTCCATCGGAAGGATTTCAAGTCCAAAACGCTTTGCCATTGCAATGAGCGCCCGCGCTTTGCCGTTGAGCGTTACGATGGTGTCCAAGTTCCCTTGGAAGACGTCGCGGAACTCTGCGCTGTCGGCGTCGATCGTCTTGTAATAATGGAGCTCGTCGTTCACTTGGAACGCAAGACGCCTCGCTTCGTCGAGCACCTTCTTCACAGCCGGATCGAGGTTTTTTCCCTTCCCTTCAAGAAAGCCGTTGAGCTCTTTGATCGTGCTCTTCACGCGTTCACGGGTTACTGCGTGGACATATCCTTCGCCATCGAAGAACCGCTCCGCTGGTTCGAGACCGACAGTACCCGTCAAAATCCGGTGAAGATGCTCGCCGAATTCACGCAGGAGCTCTTGATCATGTTCCTTGCCAAGGCGAAGGGCCGTTTGAAATGCCCGCTTCGCGGGATCGATCATCAGCCGGAAGGTCCAGAGCTGCTCAAGAAGCGACCTTGAGGTTTCATTGATTGCATGCGCCGTATTGACCGCAGTGGAAAGAATCATCTTCTCCGCATCACTTAAAGCGCCGACGCCCTTGTCGCGAACCGTCTCAAGGAGCTTAACCACCGTCACTTCCTCCCATCCTCTTTCCTTTGGCTTGGTAGATTCATAGAAGAGCTCACCATTTTTCTCTTTTACCCAATACTTAAGCCCGCGAGCTGTTTTTTCGTTATGAAGCTTGCGTTCAAAATACTCGATCCATTTCTCTGCCCGCTCGGCATTCTTTCCATCGCCGTGGAAGTCCGACAGCTGGCGGTCGACGTACTCGCGGTCCAAGAAATAGACTGCGTGACTTTCGAAGCGCTTTCCCATCTTCTCGCCGTCTGCAAGAGGTTCATTGTTCATCCGGCCAACGCGGCCCATGCTTTGCATCGCATGCATTTCAGCGAGACGCGCATCAAAGATGAGGATGTTCGCTTTCGTTTGGTAGTCAAATCCCGTCAGGCCGCGCTGATTCGTGAGAAGAACTACTCTTTGGCCTTTCCTTCTTCCTGCCCTAATTTCCCGCGTGAACTCATTAAACTTGTCTTTGACTGCTTTCGGCGATGGGGTCTGACCGTCGATCACAAAGACTTCCAAGTCCTCGCCCTTCTTGGCCAATAGTCGCTTCTCGTCCAAAAGCCGGTCGTGAAGCCGCGAAATTTCGATATCCCCTCTCAGCGCAACAATAGTGGGAGTAAACTCGCCTGGGAACTTAAACCCAAGATCAAGATCGTATCCACGACTCCTCTCCGACTTGCCTGTTAGATAATCCATCGTGATCGCAAATCTCATGTCTGCAATCGCTTCCCCATCCATGCCACGATAATCTATCGACTTAAGGTCGAAGGTGTTTTGATTGTTTGGGTCCGCCAGGCGGTGATTGGCTCGTAACTGCTCAATGATAAAGGCTCCTGTTTCCCCGCCGACTTCAATGGCGCGCGTCATCCGGCCCGACAAGACTTCGACAGCAGTCTGAACCCCGAGCAAGGTTCCCGACATCCCGCGGGGCCTTGGCGTTCCCCGTCTCGTCACAAACAAGTCAAACATGCTCACCGCCGTCACCGTCGAAGTGAATTCAATGAGTCCCGTATCGACGATATCTTCGTTCCTAAGCCGTTCAAGTATCTTGGCCTTCCCTTCTGCATTGCTGCTGTTAATAACATGCTGCTTCGCGTCCTGAATCGTACGGGCGATTCCGATGAGCCAGGCTGTGTCCTGGATAATGAGATCTCTCTGAAGCTCACCATCTGCTCCCCGCGGCCGGTACTGAACACCATCGAAACCAACCGCAGTCAGAAGATAGTCGAAGACCGCATCTACACTCCGGTAGTCAATGACACGCGCTTTTAAAATCGAGGCAAGTTCTTGCGCATAGAAGGGCACAGACACCCCTTTTTCCTTGCGTACTTGGTCCGACTCAGTCTTCACTTTCTTGTCGAAAGCCTCCATCACAGGTTTTCCAGTCCATTCGAGGAATTTTCCATCTTTGACTAAAACCGCAGCTTTCTTGTCCGCGTGATATTGATAAAACAACTCTTGGTCCTCACGTGTTTTCGCGTTGATTACCAGCACCTGGCCTTCTTTAAGTTCTTTTCCGCCTTTGAGATACGGCTCATGCTCATAAACAAGTATGTCTTTCGCTGCGCGCGCCAGCGCATCTAAAACGTTAAAATTAAGAAGGCCGTCACGGGCGTAAACCGGTTTGCCGCCGACAATGAAGTACATGGGATCCGCCGTTTGATGAATCTCATCAAAAAGCCGGACCGAATCCGAGTAGGCGTCGATGAATTCTTGGGCCCGTTCACGGAACCTCGTGTTCCGCGAAGATTCCAGTGTCGTCCGCGCGTGGGCCATGGACGTGCGGTCCGTAATGATTAAGGTTCCCTCACGGTCTTTAAGTCCCTTAATGAGCCGGTCCAAGGCTTGCTCGGTCTCTTTCTCCTTGCCGCCTCTCATGGCGGCTACTTCCTCGGCGCCGTTCATGATCCTTTTCTTCCCAGAAAGCGCTAAGAAAAGTTGCGCTTCTTCCGTCGCGAGCCAGTTTCCTTTTTCTTTACTTCCAAAATATTGTTCGATGTGACCGGTGGACGGCACCAAAATCATGCTGATGTCCCCAATAGCGGCCAACGCGACAGCGACGACGGTTTTACCGCCGCCCATCGCCGAACTAGCATTTGCATCGAGGAGTGCTTTAAACGTACCGCTCTGTCCTTTGTTCAACCACTTGGGCTGGCCTCTCTTCTTACTCACCGAGTAAAACGTGTAACTGACAAGTGCGAGGCCCCAGCCTTCTTGGATGTCCTTCTCCGTTAACACCGATCGCGGATCAAAGAGCCGGAAACCGTCTTCTATAGTCCCAAAGATTTTGAAGTAAAGGTCCTTACCGCGTTCGCCCATAAGTCTGCTGCCCGCGAGGACAGACCGTGCCAAGTCAAAGAATTCCGCCATCCTCTCTGGCGGTGGTGTCTCACTCACCTCAAGATATTGTTCCTCCCATGCGTCTCTCGCTTTATCAAATTTGCCGCTTTCAATTAACTGCGCTACTCGTTCCGTGTTTGCATCACGACCGCGCCGCGCCTGCAAGCTCGATTTATCGCGCTCGAACTGCTCGCCCACTTTTCCGATCCGGCCAACGTCCTGAAGGATAATTCCTATATCATCCGCCGTCACGGCAAGCGGCTCCCCCCGCTCAAGCTTCCCCCATAGATAGGCCGAGACACGGTTCTTGTACTTTTCTTTCTCCTCATCACCCGAAATAAACGCTGCAACAGTTTGCGGACTTGCGATCACGTCTACAACAGTTGTCGCCGAGCTCAGCGCAACGCCGAGCTCAGAACCATCAAGGTTGGCATTTTTGAGCACCTCTTTTACCGTTCGGCCCAACCGGATCACGCTGCCCAAATCACCGTCACCCGTGAGTGCCGCATGAACCAGGTCGACCGTGCACACTTGGCACGTCTTTGCAATCCGCTCAGCAAGTTCGAGCGCGAAACGCCCGTCTCGAATTTGGCCATCCACGTAAAGCTTGAGCACCGCATTTGCCAGATCGACACGATTCTTTTTGTCCACTGCTTCATGCCTGCTGAATGCTTCCCGCGTCCGGCCGTTTTGCATCAAGAAACCGTTAAAGACCGTGTCCGCCTGAGCTTTCGCATCTTTGTAAGAAGCCAAGGGACCGACACTGCCAAGAAGATTTCTCAAATGTGTTTCTTCCTTAGCACCCTCGCCGCCAAACACATCGGGACGAGTTAGAACAGCTGTTAATGTGGGCGCCTCGCCGTCAAGACTTTCTTGTTTTGCTTTCTCAAAGAGTTTCTTCACCACCTCCTCGAGGATCTTGCCCTTGCCTTCCACGACTTTTTTGAGGCGGGCGTCAAGATAGTTCTCAAAATTTGCGATCGTTTCTTTATTTTGGATCTGCTCACCGAAAATCTCGACTTCCTCGCGCGTCTCAGCGTCCACAAGCCGCCACAAATTACCGGTTTTCATTTGCTCCTCGAGTTTCAAGACTTCATCAAGAAGCACACTCATTTTGCTGCGTTGACGCTCCAACTTATCTACTAGTTGTTGAACATCGCGAGTCTGCTCGCGGCGTCTGCCGGTCAACCGCAACCCAATTTCTTCAGATATCTTGCGCGCAGCCTCATATTGCTCTGACTTCGCTTTATGTTGTACTTCCAATCGTTCTAATTCTGGTGTCTTCGCAAATTCCCAAACACCGGCAGCTTCTAACGCGGTATAAATTTGCCACATGCGGTAGGCAACGCCGCCGTCCGCATAGGCATACCACCGGGCAAGCGCTTTCTGGAACGCCCCTCCAGCAAAGAAACCTGCTCCTTCTTTTTCCCGATAAATGAAGCTCATGATTTCTTTGGCCAATGCCCCAATATTTTTTGCGTCCTTGGCAAGGCCCTCTGAGCGGATTTCACTTTCGAGGCGGGTTATCTTACCGCGCCGTGCTTCGATTCGCGCTTCCAGGGCGTGCACTTGAGCGGCATGAGCGATCTCACCGCCACGGAACTGGTCAGGTAGTCTGACGCCACGATGAACAAGCTCGCGCACGAGCGCTTCCGGACCGACGCCATTGATTGGTTGTTTGTTACGAATCGCCTCGAGAATATTGTCCGCTGTCGCGTCTTTAAGCCTCGCATCCCGTCTCTTCATTTCACTCAACTTTTCGATATCGCTGGCGAGTCCCGCCTTTGCTTCCTTGAGATCAGTCCCGATCTTAACCAAACGGTCAATCCTGGCGTCGTCAAAACCTTCAAATCCTGCTTGCCGCTTCACCCACCTCCGGACCAGCTCTCCGTTAGACGCAATGCGGCCGCCGCTTGCGAGACTCAAGAGATCCACAGCGAATGCGTCAAGGACCATGTCGCCAAGCGCGGTCGTGACACGAATTTCGCCTTCATTGACGTCCTTCTGACCGGCGGCTTTTTCTTTTGCTTCGATTTGAGCTTGTACTCGAGCGAGGTCAACCGTTGCGGCAATGTATTGAGCGACCGCCAGCTGAAACGCGGTTGCAACGACATCGGACGTCTGGTCACTCACAAAATCGTGGAGCTCTTCTGGCAGCAAATCCTTTTCGAGCTTCAGCGCGTCGAGCAGTTCGGAGACCGTTTTGCCCTTATGCTCTTCTTTCGCCTCCTGAATGATGAAGTCAAGACCCCTGCCTTCAAGCTTCCCACGGTGATTCTGGAGCTGCGTCATCACATATTGATTAAAGATCTCAAGCAAAATGACGGATACGAGGCGGTCCAAATACTCCTGCGGTAGCCGTCCCTGCGCCATCAAGTTGAGTACCGTCACCGCATCCATAGGCGCCAATGAATCGAACTCCTCACCCACACGCTTGAGGTCCCCGGTCCGCTCGAGGTCAAACATGAGTTCCCTGACGAACCGTGCATCGGTCGGCCTTTGCGCCGCCATCTTTCGATGTTCAGCCAAACGTTCGCTCACCTCCGTCTTGCTCAATGTTTCCTCCCCTCCACGTGCGTCGGTCAAGCGGAGCTCCAAAAGCGGGCGACCGTCTTGGTAAAGCTCGCCCTCAACAAACCGCCTCATGAGTTCTAGCCTTGCAAGTTCAGGAACGATCAGGCCCCGATTTACTGCGGCGTCATTCTGAGGCCGAAGGCCGAAGAATCCAGAACTGGATCCTTCGGCAACGCTATCGAACTCCGCCTCAGGATGACGAGCTATCTCAAAAAGCGCTCCATTTGTCCGTTCCGAAAGCCGTTCCTGAGTCGCTACAAGGCGTTTCCTTGCTTCCGCCTTGTTAATTTCCTCTGGTTTGTTGGCGGGATCGCGATACTCAAACTTGAGCACAGGAACTTTCCTCCCGTCGGCTTCCACGGTTGTAGTTGATCCGAGTTCCCCAATGACAAACCGCCGCATGAGCTCAAATTTTGCTAGCTCAGGCGTTAGAACCATGTCGTTCTCTAAACCGATCCCCAAGCCGGTAC
>MHFT01000038.1:0-5331 GCA_001804315.1 Omnitrophica bacterium RIFCSPLOWO2_12_FULL_50_11 | reverse complement strand
ACTTCTTCGCCGCGAATCTTACCTGCTTGGCTCACGAAACCTAACTGTTCCAAATCAAACGCGAGTTCCTCTGCAAATCTTGCATCTTGTGTGAGCTGTCGAGAGACACTGCGGAAAATAAGTTCCAAATTGTTAGCTCGTTTGCCAAATTTCTCGGCGCCTTTGCGAGGTTGAGGAATCTTATCCGCAGATTCTATGGCACGTTCCATTGATTCAAGGCGCTGCCTAGTTCGTGACGATGGCTGCGCTAGCTCGATCGCTTGGCCAAGATAATTCAAAGCAGAGTCTCGATCCCCCTCCACTTTCCAAGCATGATAAGCGCGGCGCCGGAAACCACTGACCGTCTCCCCGTTGCGGATTGTCTCCCGCCTCCGATGGGCATGGAATTCTTCCATCACAACGTGCTTCAATTTCTCAAACGCGAAGGGCACACGTCCTTGCGGGACAAGGAAGAGAACATAGCTTGAAAGTTCATTCGAGAACTCTTTGAAACCATCGCGCACCACGGCGGCGCCGAACAGACCGGCCGGCATCGTAAAGAAACTAAGAAGCGTATGGGGAAACATGAAAATCTGATGGAAGTAGTCTTGTTCCTGCTCGACCCCTGGTCCGTTCTGGATTCTTTGAAATACGATCGCCGGGGCCATGAACACGTTAAAGAGAAGCATGTTGTCGAGGAAGTTAACGAATTTGGTGCCTGCACCATACGTGCGCGGATTGCCGAAAAGCTGAGCGTATCCCCGTCCGCTCGCAGCTTTGAGGAGACCCTTAAAGAACCCGTGGCTCTCCGACCAGCGGCCGAGCATCCCTGCTCGAGTTGAATAAACAATCCCAACGACGTGAAGCATCTGGCCGAAAATGATGTCGTGAAGCAATCGGCCGCGGTTGACAAAGCTCGTGGGGCCCAACTCTTCTTTCACCTTCTCCCACAGATGGGCGCCCCACCACAACGTTTTTTCTTTGCCGTCAACGATGTGGACGGTCATGACAGCAGGGTAACCGAAGAGCCCAATGATGTAATCGGCAATGTGATCGATGAAAAACGCGGCCATTGCTACAGGAAAAGCGTGGAACCAAAGGACACTCCGCGTCGCAGATTGCCAGAAATTGACCGTGAATCGTAGGTACGGTGTGGTGGCAACAGAGGCGAATCCTGGTGGAACCGTATTCAAAAATTGATGAACTGTGTGAACCAGTTTCGCGCCCGCAAGAGAAGCGACATCAAATGGCACTGTCGTCTGCGCCGTGCCCACATGCAGCTTGCCTTTGATCTTGATGCTCCGTGAGATGATTCCGCCCGAAACGGCGCGAAGTAAAACACTTGCGGCCATCATCCATGTTCCGGCTGTTTGAAGCTCGTCGCTGCCCGTCATGTAACCCGTTGCAGTCAAACCAAATCCAAGCCAGCCCGCTGTCGCGCCTGCCGCGTGAAGGACGCGCACCGAAAAAGCTGTCCTCATCGTAACGGCCAAAAGTGGATTGCCGAAGAAAAGCGGCCCGAGCCGCAGCGCAACCAAGCCGACCAACACCACGTCTAGAAACTGATTGAGTCGATCACTGATGTCTGCACCGAGACCAAAATAAGGAACGATCCCGCCGAGTTCAAACTGCCTCAAGGCAGCGTGTGCTGCCAGACCGGCAATCGCACCGTTCATCCACGCCTTTCCATAAAACAGAGCGGGTGCGAAACGCTCAAGGTACCTCAGACGACGCACGGTCTCGGCACCTCCTAAGTACGCTGCCCAGCCTGCTTTCTCTCGCTCGAGAACCTTCGCAAAAATTGCGAGGCGCTTTCTTGTGAGTTCCAGCACTTTCGTTTCGCCGAGCTTGAATCTGACCGCCGTACGACGCAGCACTGTTATCGTCAGTATGACCATGCCAAGCCATTTAATATCCTCCGCTCCATGAATGTCGCCGTCCACAACCAGGGCGGTTCCAAGCAACAGCGCAAATATTACTTTTACTCGCTCGCTCACGGTGCTGCCGAAGAGTCCGGCAACCGACGCCATGATTCTATTCTGGTGAAAGAACGCGAGAAATTTCTCAAGGCCGTGTTTCTTCGCCAACAAATGAAAACCTTGGCTGAACAGCGCTCCAAACGATCGCGACAGGCCATTACGCCATGCATACACCGAGAGTCGTGACGCTCGCCACAGCGACACAGCGGTCACACGACTGAAGTTCCATGTAAACTTAAGACCGCTCCAGGTAGCCATCTTCGTTTGATGCCACATTTGCCTGACAGCGTACCAACTAATTCTCCCCCAGCGGAGATTGCTGATTTCCTTCACACCAAGGCGAAGCATATCCTTCGCCCACTTGGTCCCCAACAGTGTGATTCCGCGGGCGATGCCTTGAACCATCCAGGCCACGCTGCCGAGTACGGAAACTGCCAGTCCGATCCAGCTAATGGCAATCATCGACTCATAAAGAACGGAACCGCGAAATGTTCCACTGAAACTCATGAGACCCACTGCCAGCGAGGCACCCATTCCGACCCATCCGAACGTGTTCGCAGTCACAACGGCTGCCGCAATACCGGTACGTACACTCGAAACGCCGGCCCACGGCGCCTTGGCCGCAGCAGCGGTCATGACAAGCATCACGCCTAATACGCTGGACAGCGCGACGCCGGACGCTAACGTCCAGACACCGACTTCGCCTCGCCGGAAGGCACGGCCATCATGGTAACCCATATTCACAATGCCTAATGTCAGCGCAGAACTGATCCAAAAGATGATGTGCCCAACTGTTGAATCACCAATGGCTTGGACCCAATCGAGATTGGCCGTAGCAAATCCTGTAAAAGCACCGATGCCGTAAATCACTGTGCCCAAAGCAGCAGATGCTGCCGTGCCGGTAATCATTAGGGCGGTCTTGACCGTAAGGCCAGAGGCTACCAAAACGGAGGACAATTTTCCGAAACCGAGAAAGGCGAGTCGTTGAGCCGCAAAATTTCCAAAGTTGGCAAGGATGTGGGCGCTCCGTAACACACCAGCAGCACTCATCGTTAACCACACTCCAAAAGCAAGCGCACCTGCAGCAAGTCCGGCATATGCAATATTCACTGCAATACGGGAGCCAGTAATGAGACTGACAGCATATGCGCTGGCGCCGATACCTGCTCCCGCCACGCCTAAAGCGATACCGCCGGTTAAAGCCACGGTTTTAAGTCCGGCTGCTAGTGAAAAACCGAGGCCCCAACTGAAGAATGATCCTGCGGTGCCGAGAATCATGCCGCCCGTGACAAACACTGCAGCAACGACCGCCGCCGCAACGAGCAACCCATAGGCAATCAATCCAAGCCTTCCCCAAGAACCCTGGTCGGTCCAATATTCCTTAAGCAGAATCTGCCCGGAACTTTGAGTCTCGATCCTCGTGAGCTGCAAGACACCGTGGGAATCCGTATCAAATTTTGGAGCGACGTATCCGGCACTCCAAGACCCGTCCCAATGTTGGAATCCTTCTTTTGCTATCAAAACACGAGCATCGTCATATTGATAGTAAGTGCGGCCGGCATTGGTCACGATGAAAATCAACCTTCCGTCTAGACTAAAGTTCACCTTGAGGTAATTCGGTTTACCTTCTTTACCAAAAGTGAGCGTGATATGTCCGAGAAGCTCGTTTTGGCGTGTGCGATAGGTTTTCACCCACTCGACTATGTACCGTTTTGTACCGTTAGCATCCACATATGTTGCCGAAACATAGATCGGACTCGACACTCTTCCTCGTCTCTCTCGATCGGGGACGTTCCTGACAAAGCCAATCGGATCTTGCATGTTATCCTTGTGATAAACAAAGTAAGCGATTTCGGGGATCTCGGTCTGGCTGACATATCTGTGGTTTTCATTCGCATCGCTGATGCGCATGATCGTTGGGTTGTCGAGGTTGCTTCCGTCTGGGGTCCAAAGCTCCACTTTTTTGTCCTTCCCAAGTTTCGATGGGTCATAGAAGTACATCACACCGGTAATCAGGACGGTCTCCACACCTTTGATTTCCCCGGTTTTCGCCAGCCACGCATAGGTCACTTTCCCCTCAACCTGATCAAAGACGATGTCGAATATGGTTTTGGTCCTGAGTAGACCACCGCGACCGGAGGCAGATCTCGTGTTAATCCACCGATTCAAACTGCCGTCTGTGAAGAATTCCTCAATCGTCGCCTGCTGCGTGTGATCGTGACGAGTGACGTGTCGAACGACTTCGCCGGACTTATTAATCAAGACGTCAAAGCCGTCCCCCAAGTAAAACCACAGTGCTCCTCGATCAGAGACGCGAGGGTTATCAAATTTGGGGGCGGTTTTTCCGTCTGCATAATTCTTGTTGAGGTATTGCGCATAGTATGGCTTGTTTTTGTCTCGCCCCTCCACTTTCTGCCCCTTTGAATCTCTGACCGCAAGCAATAATCCGCGGCTGCTCAGAATCACCATGTGTTCATGAAGCATGTAAAAACTACCGGACTGAATCACGTTGCCATACCGGTCTTTGATCACATAATGATCATCTCTTCCCCCAACCGAGACCCCAAGGCTGCCAAGCATCACGACGATCAGCTTCAGCTGTTCGCGCGAAAAATCACCCTTGTTGATAATGTCCGTCGCTCCCGTAATCTCAATCATTGTCGAGTCTTTATCATTGATAAGGTCAGCTATCTGAGACTCAAGCTTCCTCTGATCCGTACGATACAAACCACGCTCCTTCATCCGAATAGCTCTCAATTTCTCCTGCAACTGTCCAATTCCCTGACGCCGCAATATTCCCTTCTTTGTTTCCACATCTTCTACTCCTCTCGGACCCACCTCAACGACTATGAATGTACCGTCCTTTATCCGTCCATAAAACTTATTGCTGATCGGATCCTGATAACCTAGGTACTGGCCATTATTCGTGACGGCGATCATCACGACATTACCAGTCGGAGTTCTGAACTCGAGAATACTCAACCCAGAAAGCAACTCTGCAACAGAATTTAAAAATACTGATTTCTTCTCGTTCGTGCTCAAATCCGCTTGGGAAATCTTTGAGACGAACTGATTCGAACGGTCGACATCATTATCATCCCACCTGACCACTACCCAGCCCGAAAGCGTCGTTCCGTCCGTACTCCTTACCGCTAGAAACCACTCGAGTTCCGAACCCGCCTTGCTGAACCGAAAGTGACCGACGTCACCACCACCAAAAGTCACAACCAACACAACCGAGAACCTCCCCCTCACAACCCCTCTCGTCTCCTCCCCAAATTGCTTCAAGAAGACTTCAAGGTTCTGCTTCGTCCCTAAATCAGCTTGGTGGGCTTTGGCCACAAAGTGGTCACTGGTCTCCACGACCGTCTTG
>MHFT01000037.1:4022-7140 GCA_001804315.1 Omnitrophica bacterium RIFCSPLOWO2_12_FULL_50_11 | reverse complement strand
TGAAAGGCTTTAAGTTATGCTTCAAATACCGAAAAAGCGTTTCATCCCCTTCGATGGCATAAAATTCAACAACGTATGCCGAGGCATTGCTCAAAGCCAATAAAATCGTGTCGCCGATAGCCGCGCCCACGTCGACCAGAACGATCGGCTCTTGTTTGGCCTTGTAACACTGATGAATCAACTCAAGAAGACCCTGGTTGTATAAGGGATAACAACGGGCATAAATAAGGTAGGGGTAGCCGTAATTTAAGAGTACTTTACGACCATGAAGGATCGTCGAAACCGTTGCCTTCGAGAAAATGAAACAGCTCAATTTCCACAAAAAACACCAAACGGCAGAGGTGAACTTCTGGTTCCTTGCCCGTGACATTCTGACCAAGCCGCCATAGATGACTGAAGCAAACGGATTCGACTTCATTTCCATAAATTCTCGCAAGGGTGACCCCAAATGGGAAGGCTTCTTTATATCACAACGAAAGAGAGGCGCGCTACACCGAAAACCAGTATAATTAACGGCAAGATTCGAATATTCCTGTGAGCTTAAAAATAGCCTTTCATCCTTTTGGGTTTAAGCAGCAGTGGTGGGGAGGCATGAATTATGTCAAAAATCTCATCCACTCTGTTCGCTTTACCTTCGGCTCCAAGATCCAGTGTTATGTCGTCTGCCCCGCTTCCTCTCCCGAAGCTCCTAAAGAATTTTCCTCGATCGCAAATGGAGTGATTGAAATTTCTGACTTTCCCAACCACTTCATCACCTGTCTTGCCCGTAATTTTGAAAAGGTTATTTTGGCACGCTACAGAAAAGAGGAGATGATTTTAAAAAAAAATGACATCGATATCCTGTACGGGACTGTGCTTCCTTACCAGCATCGGGATATTCCGAGCCTCTCTTGGATCTGGGACTTCCAGCACCGCCATCTACCTCATATGTTTAGTTTTCATGAACGTCTGCTGAAAGACTTAATTTTTACTCGTACGGCTCAAATCTCCTCGCGTATTGTTGTGAACAGTGAAACCGCGGGTCAGGACTTCAAGCGTTTTCTCCCTCGCCATGCTCACAAACTGAGGGTGGCAAGATTCAATACGATTATTCCTGGTTCCTGTTACCGCATCGCGCCCGAATCGATTTTAAGACCGTATCATCTGCCAGAAAAATTTATTTATCTTCCGAATCAGTTTTGGAAACACAAAAACCACGAGAGGGTTTTTGAAGCGGTCAAAAATTTAAAAGAAAAAGGAAGGGAAGTCACGGTCGTCTGTACCGGAAGTAACACCGACTACCGCCACCCCCGTTATTTTAAGGACTTGTTTAAAAAAGTTTCGGACTGGGGCCTTCAACAACAAGTGATTTATCTAAAAATGGTCCCCCATGAACATGTGATCCAATTGATCCGTCAAAGTATTTGCCTTCTGAATCCCTCGCTTTTTGAAGGATTCGGAATGACCGTCAATGAAGCTGCCTCTGTCGGAAAAAGAGTGCTTTTGTCCGATATCCCGGCGCACCGTGAACAGAATGTCCCGCAGGCTGTTTTTTTTGAACCGACCCAAAGAGGAGACCTAGAAGAAAAAATAGACCACATATGGCAGAAGACGCTTCCAGGCCCGGATTGGGAATTAGAAAAGCTGGCATGCCAGAACATGCCCCAGCGGATTGTAGAGACCGCGAAATCTTTTATTTCGATTGTTGGGGAAGTGCTGAACTGTTCATTTTAAAGACGCCGGGCCCGCATTTCCCTTTCTGTCAAAACATAAGCCAGCGATAAAAGCACAATCAGGCTTAACGCCGTTCCCGGATAAGAAAGATACAACGTCAAAGGGAAAACCAAAAGTGTCGCGATTCCACCTGAGAACAAGCTGATTTTTAAAACAATCTCTCGTCTCCCCTGAACGAGAAAAAATTGGACGCGGAACGCGTTCGCAGCGGTCAAAAACAAGGCGACAACCAGAAATCGTAAACTCGTGATGGCCTCTTCAGCGGGATTTCCACAAAGAAGGTTGACGATCCACGTTGCGAACACGAAACCGGCCCCAGACATCAGAAGATAGAGGAGGGTCGCAACCTTTTGAAAGCCTTGAATCATTTTGAGAAATCTGCCTTTATTTTCAACAAAAATGCTGCAGAGCCTTGGATAAACGACTTGGACCCAAAGGCTCAAAGGGAAAACCTGAAGCATGTTCATCAGCCGTTCTGCGACCGTATAATATCCGGTAATTCGATCCCCCGCAAATAAACCGACAGCAAGAATCCGGATATTCCCATGTCCGACCGATACGAGGTTAGAAAGAAACATACTCCAGCCTTCTTTGAATTCGTGCTGGATTTGCTCGAGCCGGGGCCTTTCCCATCGGATGCCCAATTTTCGGAAGGCGGTAGCCAAAGCCAGGAGCCCCACCAAAATGGATCCTGCAGAACCCAAGAGCGGTACGCGGAGAAAATCTTCTTCCGATTTGACCAAAATGAGAATCAACAGCGTAAAGGCCGCACTGGGCAGATTCAGGAACAAAAGGTACTTCATTTTTTCCATCCCTTGGAAAAGAAAGGTAGCGAATAAAACGTATCCTACCAGGTAACCCGAGCTTGCCAAATAAACCGGCCAATCTTCACGGAATTTTGGCACCCAGATGCAGAGAACACCAATCAAGGACAGACTCAGGATCAGGAAGCAAAGTTTGAGGGTCATCACAGCGATAAAAATCCGAGAAACTTTGGAAATATCTTCCTTCGAAATCGAAATCTCCCTCAGGGCGGAATAATTGAAGCCATAATCGGCCAAGAGGGCGAAATAGAGAACAAAAGCATAGGCAAAGGAAATCAGTCCGAATTTCTCAGCCCCAATGACCCGAATCAGATAAGGGACTGTCAAAAACGGGATAAAGGTGATGATCAGCTGGAAGAGAGTCAGTGAGAAGAAATTCTCTACGATTGTTTTTCGATCAGATGAAGGAGGTCTCATAACTTTTTTATCGACATCGTCTCCCGAGAGGCTGAGAGCCGAAAAGGGCACTCGGTTCTCTCAAGCCAAGACATCGAGTCAATCCATTGCGATCCAGGAATAGTCGAGTTTGGCACTTTTCCCCTCTCCCCTCTGGGGAGAGGGCAGGGTGAGGGGTAAACGGC
>MHFT01000037.1:0-4004 GCA_001804315.1 Omnitrophica bacterium RIFCSPLOWO2_12_FULL_50_11 | reverse complement strand
TAGCCTTCTCCCCCAAGGGGGGAGAAGTGATGTTGCGAGAAAGTGCCAAACTCGAGCAGGAATATATACTTCTATCTTTCGCAAACCAATTATGAATGGATATATTTGAGGTTCACCATACGAGAACTCAACTCCAAAACCTGCCCGGCGGTCTTTTATCTGCAATCCGTAAATAGTATACTTAGAGCGCTGTGAAAGCAAACTCATTCCACATCAGGATCGTATGATTCAATCCGCAAAGCCAGGTACAGTGCTTGCGGTCGTTGTCAATTATAACGGAGGCGACTTGGTCCTCCAATGTGTTGGATCTCTGCTTTGCCAAACGCATCAACCGCTTGAGGTCGTGGTTGTCGATAACGCGTCGACCGATGGTTCCAGCACTTCAATCCGCAATAAATTCCCGAACATCAAGCTCATCGAAAACAGCCGCAACACAGGTTGTGGCGCCGCTTGCAACATCGGTATGAAATCTCAAGCGAGCGATTATATCGTCTTAATTAATAACGATGCTGTCCTGGATCAAAACTGCATCCTTGAAATGGTCAAAGCAATCGAGCTTGATCCGAAATATGGGTCCTGCGCGAGCCGCGTCCTACTTCACGACCGACGGGATCGAGCGGAGGTATGCGGCCTCTTGATCTACCGAGACGGATCGTCCTGCGCCCGCGGCCGATTGGGTCCGGCCAACCGGTATCACCAGCTGGAAGAGGTCTTTTGTGCGAGCGGATGCTGTTCCCTCTTCCGGCGGGAGATGATTGATGAGATCGGCACTTACGATGCGGATTTTTTTGCTTACGGTGACGACACGGATCTGGGCTGGAGACAGCAGCTTGCGGGTTGGAAGTGCATTTACACCCCACACGCGGTCGCGTACCACGCTCATTCCCACGCCGCTGGAAGCTATTCAGACTTTAAAGGCTTTCACGTCGAACGAAATCGAATCTTGATCTGCATCAAAAACTTCCCGCTTTCGTGGCTCTTACTTAGTTTTTTCTATTCTGGATATCGTTACCTGTACCAATGGTCTTTATCTACGTTTAAGAAACAGGGAGCACTTGCTCGCTACCGGGAGCGGAATTCACTTTTATCAGGATTCGCGATTCTCGCGAAAGCTCACTGGAGCGCGTTTAAAAATTTCTCCCTGATGTGGCGCAAACGGCGGGAAATAGAAAAAATCAAGCGAATTTCGAATCGTGAAATGGCAAGGCTTTTTGAACGGTTCGGCATCTCAACTCGTGAGATGGCAAGTTACGAATGACACAACGACGAGACCGCTGGATCGCCCGACTCATTCTCCGGAAAAGCCTAGAATCTTGCAATGCCTAGAGGTACAATATGGAAAAAATGAGAAGAGAAGCTGTTGAAAGGAAACTGGCAGAAGTCGTTCATAA
The DNA here is from genome assembly GCA_001804315.1 of Omnitrophica bacterium RIFCSPLOWO2_12_FULL_50_11. GTDB lineage: Bacteria > Omnitrophota > Omnitrophia > Omnitrophales > Danuiimicrobiaceae > 2-12-FULL-50-11-A. The sequence continues at coordinate 2,613 of MHFT01000037.1, read as the reverse complement.
AATCGTCAAGGAGTTTCACCCCCAACAGATCATCCTTTTTGGCTCTTGGGCGTGGGGCACTCCAGGCCCTGACAGCGATGTCGATTTGTTCATTGTCCAGGAAACGGAAAATACGCGCCGGCTGGCCGCCGAAATTGATGGTTCAATATTCCCGCGCCCTTTTCCCATTGATCTGATTGTTTGCCGGCCTCAACAATTAAAAAAAAGATTGGATCAGGGCGATTTTTTCGCCGCCGAAGTGCTCCGCAAAGGCAAAATCTTGTATGCCGCGTAACGCAGAAGGGTATTATCTGGAATGGCTAAAGAAGGCTGAAGAAGATGCTCTTTCAATCGAGGCAATTCTCAAAGAAAAAGGAGCTCCGAGCACTGGATGTTTTTTGTCGCAGCAAATGGCAGAAAAATACCTCAAAGGATTACTCGTCTTCCACGAACAATCATTTCCCAAAGTTCACGATCTTCTTCAACTTGAAAGCCTACTTCTCGATCCGGAACCAGGCGTTGGTAAGCTTCACCAGGATTTGAACTTCCTAAACCGCTATTACATTGAAACGCGTTATCCTGGTGATTACGCAGAATTCAGCTGGAATGAATGCCATGAAGCTTACCAATCAGCATGCCGCGTCAAAGAATTTGTATTAAGCAAAATCCCGCCACATTAATTTCAGGATTACGAATGAAGAAACTACGAAACCCCTAAATGGTCTGACGCTTTGTTAATGAGCGCGCACGCTTTCTGATTGTCACGAGTTGAAAATACGCCGACGATTTTAAAACCGTCCGAACTCGTACCATAAACATACCGAATATCAATGCCGTGGTTGCCCAAAAGCTTAGCCACTTCAGCAAGGCTGCCGACTTTATTTTCGAATTCGACAAGAAGGACATCCCTTTTGTCAATTTTGGGGATGAAATAAGAAATGGCGTCTCGCGCTTTGTCGGTGTCTTGATCGCGCGTTACCATTTGCAGATAACCCATCTCACCAACGGTGTAAGCCAGAAGGTGAAGAATAAAAACCTCCTTTTGAGCCAAAGCGACCACAATTCGGCCCAGAAGACCAATTTCATTTTTGGCAATGCAGTGCAGTTCTTTACCTAGAGATGCTCTTGCCATGGTTCCCTCCTTATCACATAAAATGGTACAATTTCTCGTGCTCGTTCCTGGCACCGTACAAGGCCCATGTCATGCTGGAGGCAGGGGGTCATAGCGTTGCCGAAGGATCATGTTCTAGATTCTTCGACCTCGCTTTGTACCGCCGTCTCAGAATGACGGACTTTTGTTAGGTATTCTCAATATCGTCTAAAAAACGTCCCGCTTAAATGGCCCTGAAAAGCCCTAAAAATCCCCTTGAGCTCGCCTCCATAGAGTCGATAATATCCATGCGATGGTATCCGAAAGAGTCCTGATCATAGTACCTGCCTTTAATGAAGGACGCGTCATTAGCCGTCTCGTTAAAGAGTTAAGGACCCTCTACCCGAAGTACGATGTCCTTGTCATCAACGATGGCTCCGTAGACGCAACGCCCCGTGAAGCCCAAGAAGCGGGCGCGACCGTGGTCACGTTACCGTACAACCTCGGCATCGGAGGTGCCGTTGGCACAGGACTTAGAATCGCAGATGAAGAAAATTACGACGTTGCCCTGCAGATCGATGGGGACGGCCAGCACGATCCCGCTTTCCTAAAGGACGTCTTAAACCCGGTCCTAAATGGCCGGCTTGATCTATCGATCGGAAGCCGCTTTCTTTCGCGTGAGTCAGCCTTTAAATCTACGTTTCTACGGCGAATCGGAATCCGATTTTTTTCTGGCTTACTCGGTTTGATGACGGGTGTGCGCCTGAGCGACCCAACTTCCGGTTTCCGCGCCGTCAGCAAAACGCTCATTCCGTATTTCGCCCGCTACTACCCCGTCGATTTTCCAGAACCGGAAGCGATTCAAATGGCCAACCGATTCGGAGCAAAGATCGGTGAAGTTCCGGTCAAAATGCGGAAACGCTTGGGGGGAATTTCCTCGATTCGGTATTTCTCAGTTCTTTATTACATGGCGAAAGTCACTTTTGCCATCCTGATTGACGTACTGAAAAAGAAAAAATAGGAGGCATGTCATGCAAGCGCGAACCTTTGCCATTCTCATCGCCGTGGCGATCATGATTTCGGTGATCGAACTCATCCGTCGCGAAAAAATGACGTTCAAATACTCGTGTTTGTGGTTGGTCGCATCGGCCGTCGTCCTTTTCTTCGCCTTTTCTCCACACGTACTTCGTCAGGTTTCCGAAGTCGCAGGATTTGTCCTGCCCAGCAACTTCGTTTTTTTCCTCCTCCTTACCTTCTTCGTTTTTTTGAGTTTATTTTTAACGATTTACATCAATGAACAAAACAATCGGACGGACTCACTCGCCCAATCGATCGCAATGCTTGAGTACAAAATCCATAAGAAATCGTGAGCGCTCTTGTCACTTCAAGACCTCAACCCATACCACAACCCAACCCACCTGCTTGGCAGAAGTATTACCCTTTCCTTCTTGTTCTAGCAGGCCTTCTGGCGTACGGGAATAGCTTTAAGGGAGTCTTCCTTCTGGATGACCACCACACGATTGTCGATCATCATGCAATTCGAA
>MHFT01000036.1 GCA_001804315.1 Omnitrophica bacterium RIFCSPLOWO2_12_FULL_50_11 | reverse complement strand
CACAATTTGAAACAGGAGAGTTTGAAACATATGGGGGGGGTTCTGTCGTTACTTCCTGCACCCCAAATTCATATCAGTTGGGGAATGTCTGCCCTGCCACGAAAACGCCGGTCACCAGGCGCAAGGAATCACAAAAAATGCTGGGGAGTGAAGGATTCGAACCTTCGAAGGCCGAAGCCAACAGATTTACAGTCTGTCCCCTTTGTCCGCTTGGGTAACTCCCCGATAAGAAATGGAACATTGCTGAATCGAACTTCAATGACCGCCGTTCTGGATGTACGGATGCGTGGAATTCGACATCGATTGCCGATTGCGCCATGGACTTTCCAAGTGCTGAAATCTATTTGGATCCGGATGGGTCTGATTTCGGAAGCGGTCCGGTCCTGCGAAATTTCAAGACCGACTCCCGGACGGACTCGGCCAGTCGGATCTTTTCAGGCCACGAAAGCGCCTTCCGCTCTTTTTGCCATTGGGCTTGCCGTTTTAGAAGCCGCCGGATGTCATTCATTGAAAAACCTGCTTTCAAATCGCGCCCAAGCTTCCGACAGGTGGTGTTTCGCCGCAAGCTCAGCCATTTCTTGCCGGCTGACACTGCCGGATTCAAGTACCGCCAAGATCCGCGCAAAATCCCTAGGTCTGCCCACACGAAGCGCAATCATAGCTAAGTGAGCCGTCGGGGAGTTTTTTTCAGATAAAGACGGCTCATCCCACCACCTATTCATGCGCCGAAGGCGCATTGGCCCTCTGGGCCAAGAATAGGTGGTGGGATCATCCTGAGGCCCGCCCGCCACAAAACGCAGCGGGTCCGCCGCTCTGTCTGGCGGAAAGGGCCGAAAGGATCTCATTGATGAGATCCCTCGCTTCGCTCGGGATGAGGGGTCCCTTCATAGTCTGCTGTATCCGCCTGATCAACAGCCTCCTGTGTGAGGGGACTAAATACCGGTATGAACGGAACAGGTCAGGCACCGACGCGGATGGCTTCACCCTCGGCATGGTATCCTCGAGCAGCACAAAATTCATAAACGGCGCTGCGAATATCGAGTCCCTCTGAGGATGCCGCCGCAATGAGCACATCGACATGCAACGTCGATACGGGCTCCGTGTAACGCATCTGAGCAGCAGCGCCAAAGAGCGCGTAGTTCAGAATCACACCGGACTCCCGCATTTTGTTCCATAATTCTGCGACTTCTTTCATGAACCTTTTACCTCTTCGTCTTCATCCTCGACGCTTTTACATTTTCCAATGACTTCTTGTTTGTTCAAGTTCATCCCATGAGACAAGCGTCAGCTGGCGGAGGGACTTGAACCCCCGACCCGCTGTTTACAAAACAGCTGCTCTACCAACTGAGCTACGCCAGCATGATACTTTAAGCTACTGTAAACAAACCAGTTATAATTTCATCCACTTTTCCCGCTTCGTGCTGAGTAGCATCGGGTGCCAATACGGTGCCAATTTTGTTCCCCAAAATCTCAACTGCCCTAGCTCGATGGTCGGGAGAAAGATGCGAATAACGCAAGGTCATTCCGAGGGTTTTGTGTCCTAATAAATCCCTCACCGTATTTAAATCGACTCCTGCCATAACCAAATGCGACGCAAAACTATGACGGCAATCGTGGAAACGGAAGTCTTTTATACCAGATTTCTTTAAGGCTGTCTCGAAGGATTTCCTAAAGTTGTAAGGGAAGCCGTCTTTACCACAAAAGATATAGGCACTCTCAGGATGCTTCCTGATGCTGACTAATGTTTCCCTGACAGCTCGATTTATGGGAATGAAGCGCTTCTCCCCGTTTTTGGTCTGAAAGAGCGTAATGTAACCTCGCTCGTAATTAACATCATTCCATTTGAGGTTTTGGATTTCAGATTTACGCATTCCCGTATTAAGAGCCAAAATTAGTATCGCACGAAGCATGAAAGGGCTAGCAGCTAGTAGCTTATCGATTTCCTCTTTTTCCAAATAACGAGTTCTCCAGTTATTTTCTTTGTAGAGTTTTACTTTTCTAACAGGATTATCGCTTGCATATCCCCACGCAATAGCCTTGTTGAACATGCACTTGAGCAAAGCCAAATCACGGTTCACGGAAGCAACCGATACCTTTTCTTTTCGTTGGGCTTTATAACGTTCCACAATTTCCGGCGTGATTTCATAAAGATAGCTTTCTCCAAAGCAGGGGATAAGGTTTTTCAGATATTTCGCGTCGCTTGTTTGCCATGACCGCTTATTGGGCTTGGCGTGAGTTTCAAGGTAGGTATGCGCGAAGTCTTTAAATTTGATCTTCCGGTCTTTCTTGACGTCCAGATGCTTATTTTCGGCGACTTCAGACAGCCGCTTGTTTAAAACGGCCTGAGCCAGCTTCTTACTTGGACCAATCATCTGCCGGACGCGGCGGCCATTGTAAAAATAGTCGATATACCAGTTCCCGCCTTTTATCTTCTGGTAAACGCGTCCTTGCATGGTCAACCCCTCCCCGTGATTTTCTTGAGCTTCTTAACGTCCGAGTCTGTCCAGTAACGGTAATGGCTCATAGGATCGCGTTTCGGTTTTGGAATTTTGCCTTCACGCTCCCAATTGTAGTAAGTGCTTCGGGGAATGCCCAAAATTTTGACAAGTTCATCCAGATAATAGCGTTTCTCCATAAGCAAGGGCAGACTAGCAACATTATTAAACATTGTCAACCTTAATATTCCATTTCAGGGACTTTCTGCTTTTCGATCCAAGTGTTGATGTCCCTTGCGTCAAACCGGACGAGCCGCCCGACTTTGACATAAGGCACCTTTCGCAGATGAACCCACGCATAAAGCGTCTTTACGCTGATTCCAAGACGGGAAGCCGCTTCCTGAATATCGATCAGCGGGAATTTGTTTAATTCTTCATAGGCCACTTCCGCATCACCTCTGCTTTCCATGGCTTGCAATTTAAGCGGCAAAAAACCTACCGGAACCACACAAGTCGGAAAAGAACCCCAACGGTTTCGTTAGAAGCGGCAAAAAATCAGGTAGGTAAAACGGGTCTTTAAGCGGAAGCAGAAATCCAGGAGTCTTAGGGAGCCTAAAAAATGTCATCCCCGAATGTCTTAATCGGGGATCTCCAGATTTCTGAAAAGTATGTGTATTATACCAGAATTTACTCCTGTTCTCATTACCTAAATTCTTAAAATTCTTAAAAACTTAAAAAATTACAGTCTCTCAAATATATGAAAACTCCAAAACATAAAAACACGCATCGTGAGCGTCTTCCTGACCACCGGCCGTAACGACAAGACGCGAAGCGGGCGCGGGCGGTGGTCAGGAAGCTAGTCGAGCAAAGCGAGAGTAGAGCGAGCGATGCAAGTTTTTGAAAATGAAGGTGTTATAAAAATTGGTGGAAATCTGGTTTTATCGAACCCTATGATTTGAAATCACATACCCATTCATATACTTCGTCATAGGGTTAGAGTAAATTCGGCCCAAAATTTGTTCGAAAAAATTTCTGGCGACCATATGATGAAGTATATGATTTTTCAGGAGTGCTGCCTTTAGTTTCCCGTGCTCTGCCAGGCCCTAGCGAGCAGGAGAAGCGTAAGCCCTATTAAGCCTCCTGAAAGTGCGCCTGAAACAACCGCTGCGTAAAAATTATCCGAGAGAAATTTTGTCTCTCGAAAAGGTAGAAGCACAGCTGCTGTAAGGGCAGATACACCTAAAACAAGGAGCACAGAAATACCAAGTTTGGCCCACGAAACGTCTGCCGGTTTAACAAAACAAAGAGCGACTCCACCAAGAAAGATCGTGACGGGCCATAGCACGTATAATACTTTATTCATTGCGCTGTAAACCCTTTTGGAAAACCAGGGATATTTTCAGTGTATAAGACTAACGACTTGCCTTCCCGGTTTTTCTGGCTTGGCCACATCGCACCGTGAATTTTCATGCCATGCAGTTGATGTATACCTAAAGTCCCCGAGGTCATTCCAGCATAAAATGTTGATTCCAGAACACCTTTTGCTTGGCAGTAAGTTTCGACATCGAATATGGAAAGCGGGTTTTCCGAAATGATCAAATAAGTAACGGGCTGATTTAAAAAATCTTTCGTTTCACACTGAGAAGTGTTTTCATCAAGTGAACAGTAAAGACCGGCCGTATTGACCCACGTGGCTCTTCGTGCTTCCCGTGATGGGATTAACGGGTCCCTGCTTCGCTCCACTGTCCGATGGGCCTGGAGGTTCATCGTTACAGAAAAATTTTCAATGTCTTCCTGAGGAATTTTGTTCATAGCCACCAAAAGTTCCGAAAGTCTCCCGCATTTTTGTGAAATTATTTCTTTACGCCAAATTTCTTCCCATAAATTGCCTCAAACCCGTCTACCATTTCGGTGATAAACTTTCCTTCCTTGCCTGCCATACAATCTTCTGGTTGGGGGTCTATCGGCGTCCGAATCTGGGTTACTGCCTTATCCTTGAAATTGATAACCATCTTGGTCGTATTACACTTGCTTTGATGATCGATAGTGATTTCTTTATCGTCCCAAGAGGTAATCTGCCATTCTGTAGTATTCACCATCAACGCTGAGTCTGCCAGTTCCGCGTTAGCCTCACGACAGATTCTTTGATCCTTAAAGCATTCGATTTTTGCGGCATTCACTGGGTAAGCGATTTTCTGATTTACCCCTCGCCAAGTTCCTGTAGCAGAAACATAATTGTCGCCGAACGTGAAGACATTAAAGAATCCAGATGGGATGATCTTTTTACTACTTACGACCTTAATTAGCCACCCTTCAAATACCATCGCAACAATAAGGCCTGCTACGATTATTTTATATAGCACCGGCAATTCTTTTGTCAAAAAAACACTCGCAACGCCCACTAACAGAAACAAAAGGACAATGGCTGGAATGGCCACCCAAAGAAAAATAGGCAGGATGGCACTGACAGAATTCGAGGTAAACATCTTGAGCACGGTGGCAAGGATATTTGGTTTCGGTATACTTCCAGAAGTAAATTCCAGAAAAGTCATAAAAGAATTATTCATGAGCTTTGCCTTCTTGATTGGGTAAGATGAGAAATTTTTGGCTGTGTCCATGAACCACTGCTCAAGTTCAGATTTCACATATCCGTATCCTTCTGCCATGCTCCAGACTCCATTAAATGTATCCTTGGCCAAAGCGAGCCGCTCTTTCTCACTTAAGGTCGCAAATTCTGGAGTCGCAAGTGTCACTGCCCAAGAATCATCCTGCACAGACATTAGGAAACCAGCGCTACTGGGATCAAAATGCTTTGTAACAAGCCAATCGCTTCCTTCCGTTGAAGCGGTTGCTACCATCCAATAAATCAGTGAAACAAATGCAATCGGAGTCAAAACTAGAGTTGCGATCAAAACGGTAAGTAAGATTTTTTTAGTCTGACCAATCATGCCGTTTCCTTTCTAATTTCTTCTCCCTTGCAAGCATACCAATGAAAATTGTTTTGATTCTACAGCAAAACCGGCAGCTTTTCAGCCCGAATTTACCGTCTGAGATCAAAACCAATTGAAGGTTTTGAGAACACCACTGGTGATCAGGTTCTCCCGACTTATGGTTTACGACGCTTTTGCGGGCCTTTTTTTACGCCCTGTTTTTTCAAATACGCCTCGCCTTTTTTCGTGAGGCGGTATTTTTGCAGGCGGCTGTTGGGTTTGTCAGGGATGGTGTATTTGATGAATCCTGCCTCCAATGCCGGATGCAGATAGTTGGTTCTGAAAGTCGGTCGATGCTTAATTTGCAATGCCAACCGCAATTCTCCAGCCGATAATTCGCCTTGCTGTAGGACGAGCAACAGGCGAACCACTGGGTCGGTTGACTGGGTCGGCGACTGGGTCGCTGGCATCATGTTTTGAGCGGAGGCCCGCACGACGGTTTGTTTGCGCCGGATCGTCAGCACGAACTGCCCGTTCCTCAGTTCGAACACCGGCTCTGGGATATCCATTTCTTTACACAATGCGATCATGTCAAGCGTCCCGGTCCCGGCACGCTCGATATAACGCGCCCAAAAAAGCGGTTCGCTGATAAGCGGGTTATGCGGAACCGATGAATGCGCTGTCCGTAATGATTTAAGCGTCATCCCTGACGGCAATGCGCCCGGGTTCCATACTTCAAGCCGGTCGGAAAACAGCATCACCTGAACACCGGCGTTAGAGATATAGTCCCGGTGCGCCACCGCGTTAACAATGGCTTCGCGGATCACCATCTTTGGAATTTCATAGGACACATCGCTGGCAATTTTCGTCTTACTGGGCGTTACCGTGCGGTCGAGTTTTCCCAGGACAAAATCCACCGCGTCATCAACTTGTTCAAACAATGTCCCCCGGTAAATCTGATAGGAGGGAATGGGCTTGGCCACTTGAGTCCCGTGAAAATGCATACATTTGATTTCCGCACATAAGAGCGGCCGAAATTTTTGAGGCTTACGGCAGAACAATAATACTGCGGCATGGGTCAGCTTTCTGTTCGTAAAAAGATTCAAATGCGTGAATAATTTTTTTGCCGAGGTATTGGCAAGTAATGGGAATTTGCGCTCCGCACGAGCGGTTTCAAGAAAATTTACGATATATTCGTCATCAATATCGCTTAATTCCGCGCCCCGGCAAACGGACGCATCAAAGGGAACCGTCTGCAAATTACCGCTGTCTTCCAGATACTGCACCAAAGCTGCGTACACCTGCGTCACTAATTCAGGTGTATTCAAAAATTTTCGACGGACCGTTTCTCCGCTGGCTTTCCGTATCAGTTTCGCCATTTTAGGATGCCTGCCAGAATCCGCGCCGTCTTTGATAAACAAAAGCCGGGTCTTCCCCGTTTTTGTGGCTTCCTGAAATTCATGTTCGGTGGCGGACAACCCGCGCGCATCTGCAGCCCCGTACTCATTGCCCAGCAGGCAAAGATACACATCGCATTGTCCTACTTCGTCAAGATATACGGAATCAGGATTCCTGTCCCGAGCCGGAATATCTTCGAATAGAAACACTTCAAAATATCGGCGGCATAGCGGGTCCCGGGTAATAAAATCCCGCAAAGCAATCCGCTCGGTCTTAAATTCTTTTTGTACGCTGCTGATAAATATTTTATGCTTCGACATTTTGATTCCCGCTAGAGATGATGATTTTAAGTCAAATTATAGGAGCTAGGGCAGGGTTTGGCGAGGATTTATTGGGTCTTCTCTTTCAAAAAGCATCGGGTGCCAAAACGGGGTCAAAAGTGATCGGAATTGAGGGCAATCAAAAGTACGCCGCAGAATCTCGGAATGCTTGTGCCGCAACGAGTTTCAAGGAATGACAGAGGATTGCTCAAAACCGCCCGGAGTGTTTACAAAACAGCTGCTCTACCGACTGCCTGCCCGCCAAGCTGTGTGGCGGGAGCTACGCCAGCTTGGCCCATCTTTAATCGTACGACAGTATACGGAAAAAGATCTGGCATTGAAAAAAAATTTAAGACATTGGATAGAAAACAAGACTTATTTCCGGCTATTTATTTCCGTGTTGACCCGGCACGCCCAAGAACCCGCTTAAACGCATTCGGCAACGCGCTCAAGAGGTCTCCCGCAACGAGCGACACTTGTCCTTTCTCTTTCGCCATCAAGTCACCGGCAAGACCGTGGATATAAACCCCGGAACACGCCGCGAGATAGGGCTCTACTTTTTGTCCCAACATCGCTGCAATCACGCCCGTCAAAACATCCCCCGATCCGCCTGTCGCCATTCCAGGATTCCCTGTGCGATTCACATAAACTTTTCCGTTCGGAGAAGCAACGACAGTTCGATAACCTTTCAAGACAATCGTCACGCCAAACTTTCTTGCTGTACGAGAAGCGATTCTGCACCGTTCACGATCGCTCTTTGGAACCTTACCTCCAAACAGACGCACAAACTCACCTGCGTGCGGTGTTAGGATCACCGGTGCCTTTAATTTTTTTAACGATTTTACAACCCCTGCCAACGCATTGAGTCCATCTGCATCAATCACCATTCGTTTTTTTGACTGGAGGATCGTTTGACGCACAAGTCGCCGTGTCGAGGAATGGGCGGAAAGACCTGGACCAATCGCGAGGACATCCTGCTTCTTCAAGAAATCTTGAATCGTCTGATGGGCACGCTCACTCACCGTTCCCTTTTCTGTTTCGGGAAGCGGCAGCATCATGGCTTCCGTGAAACGGCGCGCTAGTGAAGGAACAAGACTTTTCGGGACCCCTACTGTCACAAGTCCCGCACCCGAACGAAGCGCCGCCATACTGGCGAGAAAACAAGCACCGCTCATACCACGGGATCCAGCCAAAATTAAAATACGGCCAAAATCGCCTTTGTGAGCTCTCAGGGGGCGGCGGCCGAGGTATTTTTGAATCTCTTTTCTAATTTCCATTACCGCGACGCTCTTCGGATCAAAGCACGCATTTCTTTGACCGCATTTCGAAGTCCGACTAAAACAGAGCGGGCAATGATCGAATGACCAATGTTGAGCTCACGAATGTGCGGAAGGCGAGCCACGGGTTGGACATTCTCATAGTCTAAACCATGCCCCGCATTCACGCCGAGACCAAGTTCATGGGCCAGCACCGCCCCTTCGCGCAAACGTTCCAGTTCCCGGACACGATCTTTTCCTGTCCGATTCGCATAGCGGCCTGTGTGAAGCTCAACGAAATCGGCATCGATGTCGTAAACAGCCTCAATCTGTTTTGGAATCGGATCGACGAAAAGACTAACCAGGATTCCTTGGTCTTGGAGACGCGCGACCGCCCAAGCAAGCCGCTTCTTAGCGGAAACCACATCCAACCCGCCTTCGGTGGTGAGTTCCTGACGGCGTTCCGGAACCAAACATACCTTTTCCGGCCTCAATCGACATGCGATCCGGACAATCTCTTCTGCAACCGACATCTCAAGATTGAGCGGAACGGAAATCGACTCCTTGAGATGAAACACATCACGATCTTGAATGTGCCGTCTGTCCTCACGCAGATGAACCGTGATGCCGTCGGCACGGGCGGAAACCGCTTCCGAAGCCGCCCGAATCACATCGGGATACTCCCCGCCGCGCGCTTGGCGCAACGTGGCGACATGGTCAATGTTCACGCCGAGTTTTACGATGGATCTCGTAGGCATGAAGATCTGGGAGAAGTTCAGGATTTTGCTTTGCTGACTTGAACGGACACGAGCGGAGCCTCGTCTCTGAGCGAAAGATCCGGGGGCAGAATAAGCTGGAGAGGAACTTCGTGCGCTCCCGATTTTAAGCCTTCCACATCGACATAAGCCAAGATATCTTTCAGCTCAAGCGGATCCAAAATCACGCGCGGCCCTTTGAGTACAAGAGAAAGCCGTTCGATACCGAGTTTCACATAATGGCCTTCCCATGGAATTCCAAGTGGTTTGACGGGAACATCCGTGAGCTCTTTTTCCGCGAATTCCGCGTGCACTGGAATTTGCACGTCGCTCACTCCTTCCCCGACCACTTTGACTTCAGCCACCTTCCGAATCGCGACTTTCCGGCGAAACGCACGAACTCGTCCCACCAGCTGAATAGGTTCTGTTTCAACGGCATCCATTTTTTCAAGGATTGCTTTCGGCCCTTCCACCAAAACGGCATTCGGATCCAGTTCGACCGCTCCTTGATCGACTCGGTAGCCGTACGCAGGTTCTCCAACTAAATCCACCCGAATCGGAAGTTTCTTGACGATCACCTCGTCGAGCGTCACCGTTACAGAGGACGGAAAAATCTTGGTCACCCTGATTTCCGGCGAAGGAAGCGAAAAGTCTTTCTCGCTCACGTTAAAGGTATAATCACCTGCCTTTTGGACGGATGCCACGTCATGGTTGGCTTTAATATCCTCCGACGATATCACGGAAAGCAGATGACGAGGCATTTTAAAGGTGGCTTCTAAAAAAGAGGTGGAACTTTTCACCAAACTGATCTTTTCGCTCGGCGTACGGACTGCGAGGGGAATGGTTTTCGTAATTTCAATACTCTCTTCCCCCACCACATAAAACCAAAAGCCGATCGCGAGCAGCAGCGAAATCAATTTCGAAGCCAGATTTTCAGTGAACCACTTGACGAGAAGCGTCATGACGGATCCGCTTTCCCCCTCTGCTTTCTAGGATACCGGAAACGAAACCGCTGCTGAACGTAATCCAAAAAAACTTTCCCCCGCTCCTCCGGACGAAACAAGCTTTTGAGAACGCGGCGAAGACCATCTTCATCCAGATCCCGTGTCAACTTCCCATAAACGGAAACAGAAATGCCGCCTGTTTCTTCCGACACAACAACACAAACGGCGTCGGTTTCCTCCGTGAGGCCGATCGCTGCCCGATGACGCGTTCCCAAATCGCGGGCGAGCTCTTGGTTCTGGCTCAACGGAAAAAGCGAACTGGCCGAGGCAAGACGATTCCCCTCGATGATGACCGCACCATCGTGCGTGGGAACGTTCGCGGCAAAAATGGTAATGAGCAGCTCGGAACTGATTCTCGCATCGAGCGGGATGCCGCTTTCGACATAATTTTTAAGCCCCACATCGCGCTGGATCGCGATCAGGGCGCCCCTTTTCATCCGCGACATCCGCGCACACGCTTCCACTACTTCATCGACCGTTCCGCCTTTTTTGAGAAAGGGATTAAACACGGTGTTCTGACCGATTCGAGCGAGCGCACGGCGCAGTTCCGGCTGGAATAAAATCAGGAAGGCAAGAACGCCCACCGCAAAGAGTTTGGTCAAAACCCAATTGATCGTGCTCAGTTCCAGAATTTTGGCGACGTTAAATAAAACAACCAGGATGAGAAGGCCGGTCAACACCTGAACCGCGCGTGTCCCCTGTAGGAAACGGATCATCGAATAAATCAGGATCCAAATGAATCCAATTTCAAGCACCGATTTCCACAGAATCCAAAAATGCATTCTTTTACCGAACTCAAGTTGACCGCTTTTGACCCAAAGCGTCATCCCCTCTCCCTTTTTTAAAGGGAGAGGGATAGGATGAGGGTTTAAAAACGAGGGAACGACCAAACCCCCTCATCCTTTCCTTCTCCCCCTAAAAAAAGGGGGAGAAGGGATCATGCGATGGTCTAAAAAACGGTCACGTTGTGATTCGTTTACCTTCTCCAAAATAGCGAAGCAAGAATCGACAATACCAGACTAATCAGGAGACAAGTCACAAACGGGAAATAAAAAGTGACTGGTCCTCTTTTAATAAGAATATCTCCGGGGAGCCGGCCAACGCCTGGAAGTTTCTCCAACAATTGGACCGCGATGCCCGCCACAATAAAAATCGCACCAAAAAGAATCAGCAATTTCCCCATCGGAGCCATCCGTCACCACAATTCCTTCTGCCGTTTGTTCGGTTCGACGCCAAAATGATCGTACGTGAATTTCGTGAGCACCCTCCCTGAGGGTGTACGCCTTAAAAAACCCTTCTGAATCAAATAAGGTTCGTAAATTTCTTCGATCGTTTCGCTCGATTCGCCGACGGCGACCGCAAGCGTATTCAGTCCGACCGGACCGCCGCCACATTCCTTCAGGATAAAGCGCAAGATTTTGTGATCCATCTGGTCTAACCCGTACGTGTCAACTTCGAGCATCTTAAGCGCTTCATCGGCAACATGGGCAGTCACCTTCCCATCCGATTTCACTTGAGCAAAATCTCGAACGCGCCGCAGAAGACGATTGGCAATCCTCGGAGTTCCGCGCGACCTACGCGCAATCTAATACGCCCCGCTTGTTTCCGTCACGACGCCCAATAACCTCGCCGAGCGCATGACAATCGCCGAAAGCTCCTCATCCAAATAATAATTCAGCCGTTCCACGATTCCAAAACGGGAACGCAGCGGTGACGTTAACAGCCCGCTCCGCGTCGTCGCTCCGATTAATGTAAATCGCGGTAAATTGATTCGTACGGAACGAGCGCTGGGACCCTTGTCGAGCATAATGTCCAAGCAAAACTCTTCCATTGCCGAATACAAATATTCTTCCACCACGTGCGACAGGCGATGAATTTCATCGATAAAGAAAATATCCCCTTCTTCGAGATTGGTGATGATTCCGGCTAAATCACCAGGCCGTTCCAGCACCGGACCCGAGGTCGCACGGATATTGGCGTTCATCTCTTTGGCAAGGATGTAAGCCAACGTCGTTTTTCCAAGTCCCGGCGGTCCGAAAAGAAGCGAGTGATCGAGCGGCTCCTTTCGTTTCTGCGCGGCTTCGATGTAAACTGCTAAATTGTCTTTGATCTTCTTTTGGCCCACAAACTCATCCAAACGAGTGGGCCGCAAGGTAGCTTCAAATTCAGTGTCTTCTTCCTTAAGTGTTTGTGCAGTCAAACGTTCTTCTGTCATATGCCTTAAGAGTACCTAGCACAAGTGCATCATCCTGAGGCTCCCTTTCGCCGTCATCCTGAGCCCCGAAGGGGCGAAGGATCCCGTCCTCAGAACAGGCCCCATGGCCGAAGTCGCCAAACGGCGTGGGCGACCCGCCAGAGTCTTATGGCGGGAATCTCTGACCGAGATCCTTCAGTCGGCCTACGGCCTCCTTCAGGATGAGGGGTCGGGAAACCCCCCGACCCCTCAAATGTGTTTCAGCGATTCCCGGATCAACGTTTCCGGATTCAGTTCACTTCCTTCGCCGCCGGCAAGCACTTTTTGAATCGCCGTCTTGGCAGACTGCTTGCTGTAACCAAGGGATACCAAAGCTTGAAGGGAATCTTCGATGAGCACGTCATTTTTCCTAAACTTATCCGTCGATTTCGCTTCTTCGGCGTACGCTTCCACTACAATTTTCTCACGCAGCTCCACCACGAGCCGCTCCGCCGTTTTACGCCCTATGCCCGCAATCGAAGTGAGCGTCGGGACAGACCCTTGAACGATCGCACGTTTCAAGTCAGGAATTCCCAATCCCGAAAGAATCGTAACCGCAAGTTTGGCGCCGATTCCCGAGACGCTGATCAAAAGCTTAAACAGCGTTCGCTCTTCCTCGGTCGCAAATCCGATTAAAAGCTGAGCGTCTTCGCGCACGATATGGTGAACGAGCAGCTTTGTGCGTTCCCCCACCGCAGGCAATTTCTGTGAAGTGGAGAGCGGAACCATCACGTGAAAGCCGATACCGTTCACATCGACCGTCACCCACGTAGGTGTCTTCTCAGTTAAGGTTCCGTTCAGGTAACGATACATGTATTCACTTTCTTCACAATACCCTCGACCTTATTCCTCTCCCCGCGGAGATGGTAGGGGCGTATTGCAATACGCCCCTACCTCTCGTATTTAAATGGCACAAAGCAACCGCAAGCGCATCTGCAGAGTCAGGATCAAGCGGCCGGCGCACATTTAAGATATGCCTGACCATATATTGAACCTGCTCTTTTGAAGCACGCCCATTGCCGCAGACGGCTTGCTTCACACGAGCCGGCGCATATTCCACAACGGAAATAGCACACGCGCGAGCTGCAATCATCGCAGCTGCCCGTGCTTCGCCCACGCGCACGGCGGATTGAAAATTTTTGTTGTAAAAAACATTTTCCAAAGCGACCACATCCGGTTTCCATCTTTCAAAGACAGTTTTCAACTCCGTGTAGATGAGTTCAAGTCGAACGGAAATCAGCTTATTTCCGGTCGTATGAATGGTTCCGCTAAAAATTAACTTTGGCTCGCGGCCGGATCCGTCTATGATCCCGACCCCCGCATGAATCGTGCCCGGATCAACCCCCGCGATTCGCATGAATCACGCCACTTCTTTCATCACCTCATCCGGAATGTCGCAATTCG
This sequence comes from Omnitrophica bacterium RIFCSPLOWO2_12_FULL_50_11, assembly GCA_001804315.1. GTDB lineage: Bacteria > Omnitrophota > Omnitrophia > Omnitrophales > Danuiimicrobiaceae > 2-12-FULL-50-11-A. The sequence goes on along the minus strand of MHFT01000036.1, from coordinate 32,929 downwards.
TGTACACATGCTGGACGTCATCGTGATACTCAAGCGCTTCGATTAAGGCAATCACATTCCTGGCCTCTTTGGAACTGACCGACACCATTTTTTTTGGGATCATTTGAAGATCTGCGGATTCATAAGTAATTTCCGCTTGGTCGAGCGCTTTTTTCACCGCTTCGAAGTCGTTGGGAGCCGTCAAAATCTCAAACCGATTTCCGGACCTGGACAAATCCTCCGCGCCCGCATTGAGCACGGGTTCCATTAATTGATCTTCACCCGCTTGATCGTCCCGGACAACCAGGAAACCCTTTTTTTCAAAAAGCCAGGCCACGGAACCGTGTCCCGCCATGTTGCCGTATTTCTTAGAAAAGATATTGCGGATTTCGCCGGCCGTCCGATTCTTATTATCGGTCAGACATTGAACGTAGATCGCAACCCCCGAAGGACCATAACCTTCGTAGACCGCTTCTTCATAGTGAACACCTTCGAGGCTGCCGGTCCCTTTTTTGATCGCCCGTTCAATATTCTCCGCCGGCATGTTAACGTCTTTTGCGGAGTGAACGGCAAGCCTCAGTCTCGGATTCGTATCCACATCACCGCCGCCGAGCCGCGCTGCGACACTGATTTCGCGAATCACCTTCGTAAACATCTTGCCGCGCTTTGCGTCCACCAGCGCTTTTTTATGTTTGATACTCGCCCACTTCGAATGACCACTCATATTTGCTTATTGCATTGTCATCCTGAGGAGGCCGAGCGAAGTTCGGCCGACGAAGGATCCCGTACGGGATCCTTCGGCCACTTCGTGGCCTCAGGATGACGGCCTCTTAGAATTCCTTCCGCCACCAAAAGCGCTTCTCTCACGTGAGCAACATCATGCACGCGAAAAATCCGGGCGCCCCGTTCGAACGCTAACACACATGCCGCAACGGTTCCAAAAAGCCTTTGGTTAGGGAGTGCAAGACCGTAGCTGTAGTCTTTTCCCCTCTCCCTCCATTGGAGGGAGAGGGCTGGGTGAGGGTGGATGTTCAAGTTATTTTCACTCGTCCCCCTCACCTTAATCCTCTCCCCCGACGGGGGAGAGGAGAAGATTTTGGGGTTCGCAATTCCGGTCTTGCACCCTTGGTTAGGTTCCTGCTTGATTACAGCGCCAATAAATGACTTCCGCGAGGGTCCGATCAAAATCGGCCGTCCGATTTGCTCAAATTCGTCCAACCGGTTGATCACCTCTAAGTTTTGACCGGCCGTCTTGGAAAAACCAATACCCGGATCAACGACAATCTGCTCAGGCGAAATCCCGCTCGACTCGGCGGCTTCGATGCCCTGTCTTAATTCGTCAATGACCTCGGTCACGACATCGTCGTACTGCGCAAGGGATTGCATTGTTTTCGGCGTTCCACGCCTGTGCATTAAAACGACACCTGCCTCAAAGTCTTTGACCACACCAGCCATCTTCGGATCACCGCGTAACCCGCTCACGTCATTAACAATATCCGCCCCTCGTCCAAGTGCACGTCGTGCGACGCCTGACTTTGTCGTGTCAATCGAAATCGGAATCTGAATATTTTCGAGAAGCTCACCCAGAACGGGCGCGAGACGGTCCCATTCCTCTTCTTCAGAAACGGGATCTGCATCAGGACGTGTTGACTCAGCCCCTAAATCAAGAATGTCCGCGCCTTGGTCCGCCAACTGCCGAGCTTGATTCGTTGCTTCGTCCGGTTTCAAAAAACGTCCGCCGTCATAAAATGAATCGGGTGTAACATTCAAAATCCCCATGAGGAGCGGTCGCGTACAGGTGAGGGTTCTAGATCTGATTTTCCAGATCATCAATTTTGGAGAGAAAAACTGCCGTTAAGAATCTTGTTTTGGTTGCTTCGCTTGATCCGCTGAATTGGATGGAGCAGGCTGATTTGAATCCGGGCGGCTATTTAAGCCGACGACTTGTTTGACTTCTTCGCTTTCGAGCACCTCCTTCTCAAGCAATCTTTCGGAAAGTTTTTTGAGCTTTCCTAAGTTTTCTTTCAGGATTTTGGTTGCCCGCTCATGACACTCGTCGACGATCCGACGGACCTCTTCGTCGATCACCACCGCGGTATGTTCTGAATAATCCTTCTCGCGCATGAGATCGCGGCCCAGAAACACCTCATGATTTTTCTTTCCAAAGGTCAAATTCCCAAGGCGTTTACTCATGCCGTATTCACACACCATCCGCTGCGCGTAATTCGTTGCCACTTCTAAATCATTGTGCGCACCGCTCGTAATCTGCTCAAACACAAGCTCTTCCGCAACGCGCCCGCCCAAGAGCACCGTAATCTTATCCAATATCTCCTGCTCGCGAATGAGATACCGATCCTCAATCGGAAGCTGCAGCGTGTATCCAAGCGCCGCATGCCCTCGCGGAATGATGGATACTTTATGTAACTGATCGGTTGTGCCCGTGACCAGCAAGGTCAACAAGGCGTGCCCTGATTCGTGAACGGCAACGATTTCTTTCTCCTGTCTGGAAATAACGCGGGATTTCCGTTCCGGTCCTGCCATCACGCGTTCAATGGACTCGCCGAGCTCCGCCTGCCCCACCTCTTTTAGGTTCCGCCGCGCGGCAAGCAGTGCACTTTCATTGGCTAAGTTAGCCAAATCAGCGCCTGAAAATCCGGGTGTCTGCTGCGCAATTTTTTTAAGATCGGCATCCTTTGCCAATTTTATCTTTTTGGTATGAATCCTAAGAATCTCCTCCCGGCCTTTGATGTCGGGCCGATCGATCACAATCTGCCGGTCAAAGCGCCCGGGACGAAGCAGTGCCGGATCCAGCACATCAGGCCGGTTCGTTGCACCCATCAAAATGATGCTGGAATGGGAATCGAAACCATCCATCTCAACGAGGAGCGCATTTAAGGTTTGCTCCCGTTCGTCATGTCCGCCTCCAATTCCAGCAAACCGCTGGCGGCCCACCGCATCGATTTCATCAATAAAGATAATGGATCCTCGAGCATTTGTTTTTGCAGCGCGCTTTCCTTGCTCGAACAAATCACGAACGCGCGCAGCACCGACGCCGACAAACATCTCCACAAAATCGGATCCGCTGATGGAATAAAACGGGACGTTCGCTTCCCCTGCAATCGCTCTCGCCAAGAGCGTTTTCCCCGTTCCTGGAGGTCCGAGAAGCAAAACCCCTCTCGGAATTTTTCCGCCAAGCGATTGAAACTTGGCGGGATCTTTCAAAAACTCAATGATTTCCTGAAGTTCCTCTTTCGCTTCATCCACGCCGGCAACGTCCTTAAATGTGATCTGTTCTCCATCGCCTCCGGCTAATTTCGCGCGCGACTTGCCAAAAGAAAAGATCCTGCCGCCCCCTTGTTGAACGCCGCGATACACAAAGAACCAGAAGAAACCGATCAAAAGCAGCACGGGAAGGACCGAATAAATTAAATTACGCCAGAATATCTGCGGCGGATTCACGTGAAAACTTGCAACGTTTCTCCGCAAAAGTGGAATCAGTTCCGGATCGTTAAGAGGTGTATTCACTTGAAAAAAAGAACCGTCGCGAAGTTTCCCACGCACCGTATTTTCGACGAGTTCGGCAGACTCAATTTCGCCCGATACCGCATTGTTAGAAACCAGATCATAGAATTCACTGTAGGAAAGCTGCTTCATTTCCATTTTGGGCAGTACAAAGAGTTGGAGGATGACAAAGAAAATGAGCGGAATCACAAGGAATGCAATCAACCTGCGGCGATCTTGGTCAGGACCTTTGCCAGGTGGAAGGGGCCTCTTTGAGCCCTGAGGTGTGCGCCGCGGAACAGCCTGCTTAAAATTACTTTTTCTTGGTTCTGAATCTATCTGTCCCATAACTTTAAATTTTAACAGCAAAAACATATGCGGGCAAGCAGTTTGTAACCTTTTGCGGGGCTTGGAGTTAAATGAGGGGTCGGGAAAACACCCCGACCCCTCATCCCGAGCGAAGCGAGGGATCTCATCAATGAGATCCTTTCGGCCCGGAGCCTGCCCTGAGGACGGGATCCTTCGTCCCGCCAAAGGCGGGACTCAGGATGACGTCCGAAGGGGGCCTCAGGATGATCCCACCACCTATTCTTGGCCCAGAGGGCCAATGCGCCTTCGGCGCATGAATAGGTGGTGGGATGAACCCGTCTTTATCTGAAAAAACTCCCCGACGGCTCAGTTAAATAAAACACACACGAACGCAGGCGCAAGAGGGTAGATTAAAAATCCATCGTGCTCACTACTTCCACGTCCAAACCGGCGACTGACATGCCGACAGGATGCCTCACGCGATAGGAAAGTGTGATTTCTTTCTTACCGGCCGATGGGAGCTTAAAAGCCCAGCGTTTGACGCCGGGTTTGTCCTTCACTTCCTCCGTGGGCTCCGGATTCAGTTGAACATTTTCGATCTTAATTTCATCATATTGCGAAACAGGAAGTTGATCGATGACGATAATGTCCGCATCGATCTGTCCGTAGTTCTCAACAGTTGTCAGATATTGATAATCAATGGTTTTGATCCGGCCGTGAAAACCAGGCAGAACGCTCACGTCCACCTTGGCACTGAGCTGTTTCCGTTCCACACGAATGCGCTCATCGATTCCGAGCGAGAGATCAAATTCTTCTTTCGGACCGATGACGTCAATCGAGGACGTTCCCACAAACGCGCCGTCTAAAAAAACCTGAACGGGACCTTGCAGCAAAATGCTATCGCCCTCGTTTGTCACCTTTGCCCGTAAATAGGCACGTGGCGAAAGCTTCGGACTGATTTCATACGCAAACGCCGCAGAAAATTCATAACTTTGTATGGCCACCTTCCGCGGCTGCCAGTCTGAAAGAATGGTTTCACGCTTTGGCAGAGTAAAATGAACGGCAGGACCTTGTGCGCTTACTGCTGCCTGTGCCACCGCGGCAGGTGCCATGGCTGCCCGACCCGCCTGAACATCGTACCGCGACTCAAAGGCACGAGCTTTATCCTCTCGTTCATATTGTTCTTGTCTCATTGGCGCTGCAGCGTCCAGCAGCTTTGCAACGAGGTGAACCGGTGGCCGTATGCTTAGATACCAAGGCTCCACTTCCGGCATCCGAGCACCGACAGCGGGTTTAGCAGTGGACAAATGAATCGCAACGTCGTTCCAATCCTCTCCTGTCCTTTGACGCACTTGACCGTAAGAAGTCAATTGTACGTCTCCACCGCTCGACATCGCACGCGCTTCATAAGTCGGAGCCCACTTGGCGCCCGGAAGCCGGTAGGAAACCTCCAAAACAAACGTTCCGCTGGTGTGTGCTTCCAGATCCACTTCAATTGAGGTCTCCGTCTCCCGTTCGTGAAATGACACGCGCAGCTCACCCAACTCACGCTCAAGACGATTTAGCTCTTCGTCAATGTCACGAAGCTCAAGATCCGCTTGATGCAAACTTTGATACATTTTCGCGAGCTCATCTTCAAGAAAAGCGGCAAGCGAGGCCACATCCGATACGGAAGGTTGTTTCGTAACGAGGTCCTTCCCCAGTTGATCAAGCGAAGCCGCTCGAATGGATTTCAAAAACTCGTGTTTATCCGCAAACACCTTTTTTCGGTCTTCAATTTCTTGCCTCGTATCTCGTAGGGCTTCTATCTTATCTTCAAGGTCCTTCACTCTGGGCGACGGAGAATCTGTAAGCTGCGTGGTCTTGAGGCTCGCCCCAAACAACACGACTTCCGCTGTTCCTTCCCCCCTCGCCGTAATGGATTGCTCCTCAATCGTTCCCGGCAATCCACTTAATCGAATGGACGCTACACCCGGCTCAAGTTCTACCTCTGCCTGTCGCGTCACCAACGCCCGATCCTGAAAGACGACCACCTCCGTGATTTTGGATCCGGTCTCTAAAACCTCAGCGGATGCTAAACTTCCACCTAAGATAAGTATTGATACGGCTAATAATCCAATCTGCCATGTTTTCGTCCTCATTTTTTCTCCCTCCTCGAATTTTCATACTTCCATTGAGTGTCACATAAATCGAATGGAAACGGTCTTACAACACCTAACAAACGTACGTCATTCTGAGACAGCGGTACAGAGCAACGTCGAAGAATCCCGAACGGGATCCTTCGTCCCGCCAAGGGCGGGACTCAGGATGACGGTTTTGTTAGGCACACTTACCCTCAGCGCAAATTCCCGCGTCTAAGAGAAATTCGAATTAATTTATTCGTCCTGGGGCCAACCCGAAAGAGATCGCCCAGTGTTACTCCTCCTACCCAAGCAATCGTATCGCCCGACACAATCAGCGGAATTCGATCACGCTCTTCGGTCGGAATCCGCTTGTTGATCAAGAAACCTTTAAGCTTTAAGGGTTTCGATTGCCCCAGGGGCTGGAATCTGTCTCCAGCCTTTCGATTTCGGACCACGAGCGGAAAACTCAGTTTCGCACCATCAAACAGCTCAAAACTCGGATCGGATTTCCGCACGACACGGGGCCGCTCGCTTAATTCTTCGCAGGAAAGGGTCACATCAACTTCCGGAATGACGAGCTCCTCGCCCGGAGAGAGGAAATAAGAAAACGAAGCGGTGAGAGCCTTACTCCGCTGAACCCGTACGAGCTCAGGGGAAACAGATGCAAGAAGTCCTTTCGGCAATTGAAGCCGGAAGCGCCGCTCGGTGGTCAAACGCTCAAGAAACAAATTCCAATGGTCAAAATCGAGTTCGGCCTCTGCCAAAACCCGCATGGCACGCCCAAGCAGCCGGTATTGAATCTAAGGCCGAAGCTGAAGAAACGATTGTTTCGGAAATACGATTTCGTCCGCACGTTTTTGCAACGCAAGCCGCTTGTAAAAAAGCCCGGACGTTTCTTCAAGGAAGGTTAAGTCTACATCCAGAAGATGGGGCAGGCGTGCGAGCACTCGTTTCACCTGTGGGTTGAACGAACGCTCTAGGAGCGGAATGAGTTTCAACCGGATCCGATTTCTTAGAAACTCGAGCGAACGGTTCGTCGGATCTTCTCGAAAACGAATCGCCTGGTCCTTCACAAATTGCCGAATTTCACTGTGAGAAATTTCAATCAAGGGGCGGACTAAAAAGGCACCATTTAATTTCCGCTTGGGACGAATCGCTTGAAGCCCTTGAAGACCGGTACCCGTGATGACGCGCATCAGCACGGTTTCGGCCTGGTCATCCTGAGTATGGGCGAGCGCCACTTTGTGCGCTGCTTTCGCCTCCGCCATTTTCTCAAAGAAGTGATAACGTGCCGCGCGTGCCGCTTCTTCAAGAGATAGCTTTTCATCTTTTGCGATTTTCTTTACCTGAACATGTTCGACAAAGATCGGAATCTTCCATTCGCGCGCCAGACGCCGGACAAACGCTTCGTCTTGATCGGAAGCTTTGCCGCGAAGCTTATGGTTGACATGAAGGACTGCCAGTTGTAACTTCCAAGGCGTCCGAAGTTCATTTAATAAACGAAGGAGTGTGACGGAATCCGCGCCGCCTGAGACGGCAACGAAAATCGTTTCTCCTTTTTCAATCATTCGGAATTTTTGAATCGTCTTGAGGAACTGTTCGCGAATCATAAGGAGTGCAATTATACACCAGTGTACGTGCTCGGTCATCTTCGGTTTCTTCATCATTGGTGCGTCCGCAACACTTGCAAAGGGATCCACTGAAATGCCGAACTCTGATCAAGAATTGCTCCAGCGCCATCTCAAAGCCATCGTAGGTGAACGCTTCGCAGGCTTAAGTGACGAGCACCTGGCCGAAGTATTTACCTACGTGAAGCAAACTTTGTCCGATCTCGGTTACGAAATCGAGCTTCATGACTTTGGAGTCGAGGGATCCACGTTTCAAAACGTGATCGCGCGAAGATCCGGGCCTGATCGGAACACACGAATCATCGTGGGTGCTCATTTTGATTCCGTGGCCGGTACACCAGGGGCGGACGATAACGCAAGCGGTGTGGCTGTAATGCTGGAGCTCGCCAGGATCCTGAAAGATCATCCGTGGAAAAAAACAGTCGAATTTATCGGCTTTCATTTGGAAGAATGGAATATGCTCGGCTCAAGCGCCTACGTAAAAAAGCTCAAGCGGGAACGTGTGAAAGTGCGCGGCATGGTTTCTCTCGAAATGGTGGGCTTTGCGAGCGATGCGCCAAAAAGCCAGAGGATGCCGCCCGGATTCGGCGCATTTTATCCTGACGTTGGAAATTTCATCGGTCTCGTAGGAAATGCGAGATCGTGGAATTTGCTCGCCTCATTCAAACAAGACATGAAAAAAGTTGACGGTCTCCCTGTAGAATCCCTGCTCATTCCCTTTAATGGTATTCTCCTTCCTCCGACACGCTGGAGTGACCAGTCGCCATTTTGGGACGCCGGTTATCCGGCACTGATGATTACGGATACTTCTTTCTACCGAAATCCTTATTACCACGGACCGGCCGACACGCTAGAAACTCTCAATCTGGACTTTATGGTGAAGGTGACTCGCGGCGTCGCGAGAGCGCTTGTCGCCTTGGATCACGAATGAGCGTTTTACCGCGATCATTTATTCCGATAGCTTCTGAGATACCTTTTGACTTCGTCATGATCGCCGATCACATGACACACGAGGGTACCCCCATCGGTTTTCATGACAATTCTTTTCCGGATATCTACTCGAATTTCGTACTTATCGCCGTTGAGCTTTTTGAATCCGAATCCTTGAGCAATCGTTCCAGCCTTCAAACTTTCAAGGAACTCCTTGAGAACATGAAGGGCTTTTTCTTGATCTTTGCGGGGAAGTTTCTTGAGCTGTTTCTGAAAATGTTTTGAGGCAGCGAGCCGCTTCAATCGAACTCCACTTACTTGAGAAGGCCGTCAAGATCCTTGTTTGTTTCCAGACGGATCCAGCCTTTTTTCTTTTCCTCTTCATGGAGGCGGTCCAAACCTTCGAGCGCTTCGGCTGAATACCGGGGCTCGAGATCCACCGGAACGAGGATTAATACATTACCCTTAAACTGTGCCTTCAGCATCTTATCCTCGCCCAAATTCAAGTGCCGAAGGAGTTCAGCTGGCAAGTGAATGTCGTTCCGAGCGTTTACCTTTAATGTGTGAGTCATTTAAAGCCGCCTCCTTTCTCCAGCGACTCTTTAAGTCTATCATATGTTCACGTGTTCTTCAATGAACAAATGAACATATTTCATAGATGAACGCAACTTCGAGAGAATAACTTCCACACAGGAAGAAGAAGTCGTGGCGGCGAGAGGAATCGAACCTCTGACCTAGGGCTTATGAGTCCCCCGCTCTGCCAACTGAGCTACGCCGCCCAGAAAAGGGTTTGCTTCGTAAACCTCGAGGCAGTCCGTGGCCGAAACGCTTTCAGGCTGCCGTGACTGAAAACAAGACCGGACAGTACGAGGACGTTCCAATTTTATGATTTTCCGTGTCCTTGTCCAGACAAAATCGGCACATGAGGGGTCACTTCCTGGAGGGCACATGAAGGCCGGGAAAAACCTTTGGAGACCGTGCGTCTTTTCTTTCTATGTTTTTGCGAACGGCGAGGATGTTTTGGAACCTGGCCGACGGCCTGTATCAAGCTTGATGTTTGCTTCGAGCCCGACACGTTCTTGTCCATTGCGATTCCAAACATTCTGGAAAGGTCGCCGTGCGTTTCGCTCAAATTAAGAAGGCGGCCCTTTTCACTGTTCACAGCGTCCACTTTTGACAGAAGCCGACCGGCAGCATGAGCCGCAGCTTTTCCGACCAGCTCTTGCATGTCCACTTTTCGCAACGTAAAAAACAGCGCCGGTTGTTTATCCAGACGTGCCCCGGTTCCGTACAAGGCGGCGGCTGTATGTTTGCACAAGGATGCGTAATCCGGGCAGGAGCACGTAAAGCGGATTTCCTTCGGAGCCGGGAAAAGTCCTTTATTTTCAGCAAAAAATAAATCAACAAGTTCATGCGGAAAAACGCCCTCAAGCAGACCGGACACTGTCTCTATTCGTCCGGAGGTTCGTTCAACTAGCGTTTTCCATTTTCCGGGATCAAGACGTTTGATCGTGATTTTGACGTCGTAAGGCTTCCTGCCCGAACCGGCCACCGTGGCGTCAATGAGACCCTCTTTGATTTTCAGGTCGAGCACCGCTCCGCTGCGGACATAGGACCGGCCGCGGTCCAGGCGGTAGGCATAATCGGCGTAACGCTCAAGATTTTGGTTCCAGTGTGCTCCCCACCAGGATTTGGCAATGATTTTCCCTTCAATCGTTACGGGGTCGAGCGCAATGCCCTTTTTAAGCAACGCCGCGATCTGTTTTTTTGTCTTTTTTTTGCGTTCCTCGACCGTCACATATCGGTGGAAAAATCCCCCTCCCCAATAAGACATGATTATTCCTCCCGGCCCGTCGGTTTTAAGGTGAAGATTTCGCGCAATTCTTTATTGGAAAGTTCCGTGATCCAGCCCTCGCCGCTTTCTCGAGAAGATAGAATACGCTCGGCCAGATCTTTCTTGCGTTCGATCATCTCATCAATCCGTTCCTCTACAGTTCCACGGCAGATGAACTTGTGAACCATGACACGGTGGGTCTGGCCGATACGGTAAGCGCGGTCCTCGGCCTGTTTTTCTACCGCCGGATTCCACCAGCGGTCAAAATGAATCACGTGCCGTGCGGCCGTAAGGTTCAGGCCGGTGCCGCCCGCTTTGACGGACAAAATAAAGTAGGGGACGTAATCGGCACTCTGAAACTCGGCGACAATCTCCCGTCGGCGGGCCACAGGTGTTCCTCCGTGCAAGGTTACACCGTGACGGCCGAAAACAGAAGACAAAAACCGGTCCAGCGCGGGGATAATTTCAGAGAATTGCGTAAAGACAAGAACCCGTTCCCGTTTTTCACCGATCGTGTCGCACAATTCCCGAAGGCGCAGAAATTTGCCGCTTTCTTTTTCAAGATAAGATCCGCTGCCTGCATAGTGATCCGGATGATTGCAAAGCTGCTTAAATTTCATGAGATAAGAAAGAACAAGCCCGCGGCGTTTCATCCCTTCCACGGCGTCCAGTTCCCGGCTAAACCGTTCCTGAAGTTTTTGATAAAGCGTTGCCTGCGTGCGCCCGAGCGAGGCGTAGGCTTTTATTTCCACCTTTTCCGGCAGGTCGGCAATCACGGTTTTATCGGTTTTCATCCGGCGCAAAATGCAGGGCTGTACCACCCGGCGAAGCCGTTCATAACCTTCGGGATTTTTTTCAAGCGAATCGGCGAACCGCTTAAACGTCTGCGCTGACCCAAGAAGGCCTCGGTTAAGAAAATCAAAGAGAGACCAGAGATCGCCAAGACGGTTTTCAATCGGGGTGCCGGTCAAGACCAGGCGGTGACTGGCGTTTTCTATGAGCGCCTTGACAGCCCGTGTCTGTTCCGAGGCCGGATTCTTAATGGCCTGCGCTTCATCTAGAATCACATAAAACCATTTGCGCTTTGCGAGCCAGTCTAATTGGCGTGCCATGCCATAAGTTGTGAGCACGATATCACAATCATCGGCATCGGATTCAGACTGGGCAAAATGTTCACATCCTGCCGCCTGCGGATGGGCCACCTTGACCCGAAGCCCGGGCGTGAACCGAGCCGTTTCATCCAGCCAGTTACCGATCAAAGTTGCGGGAAGAGTTACGAGTGACGGACCGTAATCCTTAACGCCTCGCTCTTTGAAACCTTGCAAAAGAGCCAGCACCTGCACTGTTTTTCCAAGTCCCATATCATCAGCGAGGCAGCTTCCAAGCCCGAGCCTGTAAAAAAAGACGAGCCAGTTGAGGCCGGCCAGCTGATAGGGCCTGAGGACTGCACGCAATCCGCGGGGAAGCGGCTCATTGGTGAGCTTCGCAGGCGCGCGGAGTTTCTCAAAAACCGATTCAAGCCATGCCCCGCAACTGACTTCTCCTTCCCAATGAAAACGGCCTCCGGCTTCCTGGTTCGTGCCAATTAAAAACCTCATGGCTTCTCCGATGGTCAACTGCTCTCCATCCGAAAGCGCCTGTGCCTGTTCAAAAAGTTCGATATCTTTTTGAAGCTTTTCACGGTCGACCTCGACCCACTTTCCCTTAATGAGCGCCAGGCCTTCAAAGCGGTCAAGAATCGCTCTCGCCTCTTCAAGCGTAAGCGGTTCGCCGCCGACACGCAGTACAGGGCGGCAGGACAACAGGGCATCTTTGCCCAGCGTCGAAGTTGCTTTATCGCCAATCGCCAGAGTCAAAGAAACGGATCGCGGTGCTCCGTTCCACCAGCGGGGAATCCGGCATAAAATACCGGCTTCTTCATACCGGGGGACTTCCCGCAGGAATTGCAATGCTTCAGCGGATGAAAAGGCAAGCGGATGGAAAATTTCCCCCGTATCAAGCAGGGACCGCACAAGCGGGCTTTCCCGCGCTACCCGGTAAACGGCGGCGAGCAGGTCAAGGAGGTGTTTGTCATCGTTTCCATACTCGCGCAAAGCCTGCTCGAGCGGCACATGAGTCATGGCGCCGGATTTTTCTGCATGCGTCGAATAAGTGGCCAAAAAAGCAAAAGGAGCATCCGGGTTATTTTTATTTTCTACGAGATGAAAATGGACCCGCGCAGTGAGCACACGATGACCTGGTGAAAGCTCGCGGAAAATTTCTTCTACCGGTTCTTTGCGGCCGGCCACCGCCCGGCTAAACACGTTATGGAGTTCTCCCCAAAGTTCTTCAAGCAAAACAGTGCCTACCCGTTCGCCGCCCGTCATGGGCGGGATGCGGGCAAGCAGTTCTGTTGTTTTCTCATGGGAGAGCTCGACACGCATTCGTTGACGGCGTTTCTCTGTTTCCGGCGCGACTAAAAGAGCATGGGCAAATAAAGCCGAGAAACCGCGCCAGAATTCCATGGGAGGAGAAAAACCAAAAGAGGGTTCTGCGAGACCCAGTGCGAGCAGAGCACGGGCGGGGTCTTGTTGGTAGATTTCATAAAGATATTTTTCAATTTCTCGGCGTCCTCGACCCACCGCCTCTTCGGTCTCGTAAAACTCAAACGCAACTCGTCCGGAATCAAGAACCGCTGCCACGAGCATTTGAGCGGCGGCGGCCGGCTTGGAAGATTCTTCAGGCTTTACACGCATTTTGGTTTCCATGGATCCAGGAAATGGCCACTCGTCACTTATATTTGCTCAGGGTGCAAGACTTGTCAACCTGAAAGCCTTTCAGCGCAGGGCAATCGCAGATTAAAATTAAATACCGAAAAGAAAAGGGGTGGTGTAAAATCCCGTCAAAAGGAAATTCTGATGGAGGATCGAAAATCATGGATCGAAAACTCACTTCACGGAAGTACGAAAAATTAGTTGAGGACATCATCGAGCTTTACGAAAACGCCCGCAGGCATCTTGCCGCGTTCTACTGGGGAACGGGCCGGAGGATTGTGGAAGTGGAACAGGAGGGCAAGGTACGCGCGCCCCACAGCACTTCCCTACTCAAGGAGCTCTCCAAAGACTTGACGCGCCGCGTTGGCTCTGGCTTTTCCGTTCAAAATCTCAGAAAGATGAGGAGCGTTTACCTCGAAAGTAGAAAACGCTCGGCGCCGAGCGTTTTGGACTGGACCCAGCAGGTGGAGCTCCTGCCCATCAAAGACCAGAAACAGCGCCTTGTCCTTGAAAAAAAGGCGGCCCGTGATGGCCTTACGACCCGCCAGATCCGGATGCTTGTCCGAAAGGAAAGAAGATTCAAAACTGCCTCCAAAATGAGAGCTACACCGGGTTTTTCTCCTCTCAAACGCCCGCAGAACCTCCGGCTCTACACGTATCGGAAGGCAGACTTGCTCCCTGAGGCGGCCAAATTTGGAATCGGCAACGGCGCATGGATCGACTGCGGATTTTATCTCAGGCGGCTCGTTCCAGAATCGAGACTCAAAAACGTCACGCTCACGGACAAACCCGCCTACACCTACGCTGCGGTTGTGGAGCGGATCGTGGACGGAGACACGCTTGTGGCTGTCATCAACGCGGGCTTCGGTAACGTCGTGCAGTGGCGGATGCGCTTGCGCGGGATCGATTGCCCCGAACTTGCCACAGCCGAAGGAAAGGAAGCCAAGCGCTACGTGGAAAAACTGCTTCCCCGGGGCAGTCGCCTTGTGGTCAAGTCCTCAAAGACCGACCTTCACGGCCGTTTTGTGGCCGATATTTTTTTCCGGGAAGACCGCACAGCCAGCTTCGAAGATATCGCCAAAAGCGGCGTTTGGCTCAACCAGCACCTGCTCGACCAGGGCCTTGCCGTGCGCAAAGACGCGTAGGAGATGATCCCATGCGCCGCTGTGTCGGCGCCACCCGCATGATCCCGCAAGAAAAAAAGGCCTTGGTCCGCCGGAGGCGGATTCCAAGGCCTAAGTCTCCCTGCCTGCCCGTCGGGCAGGCCGTAAGTATGGTAGCGGGGGGGAGGATTTGAGCATTATTGGCAACCCGAAGCCCTCGAATTTGAAACTGTCGAACTGGCGAAACAATTCAAGACGGAGGGTACGGACTTAGCCTGAAATGGTTACCTTGAGCAGAATGGAATTGACAACACCGTTGACAGCGAAATCCTTCACTTCAGCCTTGACGGTCTTTCCCTTGGCCAGTTCCTCACAAATCGTCTGAGAATGAACCCTCTTGATAGAACCGATCGGTTCACCGCGGTAGAGAACCTTGACCGCATAAGAATCCGACTGATTCTTAGGTTCGCGTTCAAGCTGAAGTTCGGAACCGGCGGGGATGTTCCTTAACTTCTTGTCGTCGGCGTGATAAACGAATCCGGCTAACTCTGTTAAGAATTGATTTGGCCGCTTGGTCTTGTGCGGATCAATAAATTCAAAATTATCCGTGCGCAACTTGCCGCCGGTAATCGCCAAGAGATCAAAGTCGCTGAGGCTAGGATTATGAATTTCCCAATACTTGAGTAAATCATTAAAGTCTGCCCTTGCCCTCGCCGGAAGCCGCATCACAAAGGGATCAATGGCATTGCCCGTATATTCCTGATCCAAATTTGGAAAGGCAGGGTAGCCATTGAATCCCAACTTCTTGGCCTCCTCCAAATCCTTTCCCGGAATGTAGCGGAAAGAATACTGGCCGGGCGCCTTCTCGACGAGCTCCGCCACAATGTGGCGCTTCCCATGATCGGTTGCCTGCCAGGACAAATAAATGGTTCGTTCTTCAAGCTTAGTATTGTTCATTGTAATTGGAATTCTTCTTTCAATAAATCTCGTCTCAGACAAATAATCTTCTTGATCAAATTTCTTCTTGTTTCGCTTAAACGGTATTTTGGATTTTCAATTTCTATTTTCGCCACCCCGTCTAGAAGGGCCTCGATCTGCTCATCGGTAAATCGCGTCATCTCTTTGATGTCATCGGCGAGAAAGAGCTTTTGCTGAGCAATATTTTTGAGTAGTTCAAAATGATTAAGCCGGATAAGATCAGTACCGTTAACTGACCAGCGTACGTGCGCCTTTCCTTTGGAGATGTACTGCCGTAATCGTACCTCGTTTTGAACCAAATAGCCAGACAGCTTTTCCTCGACCAATTCGCTGCCCAAGCTTGTGCTGTTGTCAAAAGCCGGGGCGAGATGAAGCTTGTGAGTTTCGTTATCCCCGACAAATCCCCAGTTATCTTGATGGCGATCGGTATTTCCTATAAGCGCATCAAAGATAAGCATCCTTAGAAACTCCTTAAATAATTGCTCCTTCTTGATCATCGAAAAAATACGTTCTACTTGAAATATGTTGTGCCGTTCTCCCTCTTTCCGGTCAAAGGTTGGATCCATTCCAGTTATAATATCGCCGCCTTCAAAAAGAACTTCGACCTGCTGAAAACGTTTGTCTTTGTCATTCCACTCCATTTTAAGGAAAAATTTGATCAGGGCGGCGTACTTGTCGCCCCATTTCGCGCAATGGGTTTCTGGTGTTGGGACGCCAACGATCTTACCTACTTCGGAGGCAATAATCTCCGCCCAAAACTCCGCGGGATATCTTTTGCTGGATTCCTTAAACAAAAAAATTTCAACTTCATCGGGAGATTGTTTTGTTAACGGCTTTAGAACCCATTGTTTCTCCCGCGATCCTTTTGTCGCTTCTTTCAGCTGATGCCAGCCATGTATGTCGATGCATTCATAGTTCATAAGGGAACCGCGATTCTGAATCGCGCTACGAAGATTTTGAATTTACGCATTGTCGTTGTGACTTATCACCCTCGATGGGAATTGTTCCCATGCTTCCCCCTGCTTGCCCCCCATAACGAGTGTTCCACCGACTCTTATGTTGACGAGCGGAGGGTCGCAAAATCGGGCTCGTCAAACCAGGGATGAGTGCTTCGATACGATTTGATGAAATCTTCTATGTCTTTTGCTTCAAAGCCATATTTGGATAGAATTTCCCTTATTTGATCGTAGGTGGTAATCGGTACTAACTTATACGCTGAAGATTTAATCAAACTGTCCAGGAAGTCACTAATTTGAAATTTTACCATCGAGAATTCTTTTCCCTCTTTGTAGTGTTTCGCAAGAAACACGAGAGCTTCCTCTGACCGATCAAGTTGAGCCAATAATTCAGCATATTTCCAAATAGCGAGAACGCTTTGAGGAGGTGCGCTTAGATCTAGCATGCGCTTGTAATAGTTTAAAGCCTCAGTGTTATTACCAAGCTGTTCGTAGCAACCAGCCGCAGAATTTAATGCAGCCATATAGAGTGGGTGGTCTATCTGAAGGGATTCATTGTAATAGCCTAAAGCTTTCTCCAAAAATTCTCTTTTCTCTGGCAACTCCTTATCATTTTCGTATGAACTGTAGATATCGCCAAGACTAAGCAGCGCTCTTCCACGTATAGATTTCATAAAAGGACCTCTTAAAGACAATGCGAGGGCTTGCTTATATGTTTTTTCTGCTTCTTCAAGCAAACCTCTTGATTGCAATTTGCCGGCCGAATTGATCAACGTTTCAACCATTAAAACATAAATTACTATTGAGGCGATGACTGTGGAAAGGGAAAGACTGGCTGAAAAACTCGCCAGAACCGGCTGTCTTCTTATCCATTTACTGACCCTTCCAACGGCCCCAATCGGTTTAGCTTTTATGGGTCTTGATTCAAGATAGTTTTTCAGATCCTTGGAAAGTTCCGATAAGGATTCGTACCTATTTTTTGGGCTAAGCTCCAGGCATTTGAGAACAATCGCCTCCAATTCAAGAGGTATTTTCTTGTTATAACTTCTCAATAGAATTGGGTTGCCCTTCAAGATTTTGTCCGCCGTTTTCTTAATCGTCTTATCTGCAAATGGATTTTTAAAGGTCAACAACTCATAAAGGGTAACGCCCAAAGACCAAATGTCAGTTTTTTCATTCAGAAGATTCTCTCTGATTTGCTCCGGGGCCGCGTAAATCAATGTTCCGGCAAATTCATTATTTTTTGATGAGGCGAGCTCCTTGATATTTCTTGATAGACCGAAATCCGCGACCATCGGGATGGCCTCAATTGTTAATAGGATATTGGAGGGTTTTAAATCGCCGTGAACGATGCCGTTTTGATGAGCGTAGCTTAAAGCGTCAGCGATTTCCGCGCCAATGGTTGCCACAAATTGGAAGTAGGACTTCTCCCAGAATTTGGGGTCTCGCTTTACCGTAATGTTTTTTTGCGATATGTCATGATCTTTGGCAAGAGGCTCTTGTAAGATTTCTCTGATCGTAACGGCCTTTAACTTATCGGGCTGTTTGTTTGGCTTCAGTGCTTCGATTATGTTCTTAAGCGACCGTCCAGAGATGTATCCCATAGCGATATAACGCACACCTTTTTCATCGCTGAAGGAATAAATGGGGACTACGTTGGGATGGCTGAATGTTGCTATGGTCTTCGCTTCTTCTTCAAAATTTTTCAGAGCTTCTCGGTCGTGAGAAAAGCTGGGCGAGAGGATTTTTATGGCGCTTAAGCGTGAAAGGGCGGGTTGAATCCCCAGGAATACAATGCCCATGCCGCCGCGGCCCAGTTCTTGCAAAATAATATATTCGCCTAATTGCTTGCCGTTTAATTCCTCCTCGTGGAAATTTTTCTTGAGAAATTCGGCGGTTTTAAATTTTGAGAGGACGGCATCTCTATGCTCAGGATATCTTTTGCAATACTTTTCGATATCGACTTTTCTTCCGTCGATAAATTCATCCAATATTTCTAGTAGAAGACTGTCAAAATCCATCTTTAAATCTCCGAAACGTTTCTTCCGCCAGGACAGGTTTTAATTTTTCCTCCGAGAGCTCTAGCAGTTTCTTAAAAGCCCTGCAGTATTGCTTCCTTACGGCGTCTTCGGTCTTTCCCAGAAGTTCACCCATCTCTGCGAAAGTGAGCTCTTCCAAATCCCTCTTGATTATCAGTTCTTTCTGTTCAGGGTCTAAAAGATCTAATAGGGAATCGATCAATTGCTCCCTTTCTTGTTTAACGGCAAATTGGCTCGGAGTCGTCCCGTCATCCTTAATTTGTAATTTCCTCTGACTCGTGTCAGTGCTTGGCTCGACCTCCTGATCCATTGATATCTCGCCCGCCGGCGCTTCTCTTTTGGCTCTTCCCACATAATCCAGTCGGTCGCAGATATAATGCTCCACCTTTTTGGCCAGCCAATTTAGAAAATGACCCTGGCTTTTGGGTTCAAAATCCTTCAAATGCTGGAAGGCATATACAAACACCTCTTGGACCGTATCCATGGATTGGAGCCTGAGCTTTTGGCGGAGTCCCGAGTGAAGCCTTAAGCGGACAATCCGAAGGATCCTGGATTGGTATCGGGCAAAGAGGTTGTTGATCGCCCCTTCATTCCCTAGCTTGGCACTGACGATTAAGCTTTGAGTCTCTGAGTCTAACTTCATAGAAATCTTATGGTTACAACAAATATTTCTTGGAGTGTCCGCTTTTAGAGCCTTTTGGCGTTAGACAGAGTAGAAGCACGAAGGTTATAGCACGGAGGGAATGAGGAATGAAGAGAAAAACCCAAAGAGAAAAAGGAGGCGACGAAATGAAGAAGGGGATAACGGGCGTTTTGGTGATTCTTGGGATGTTAAGCGGGACAGCTTTTGCGGCTGACTACTACATCCGAGAGGGGTATGGGGGCACGGTGCTCTCAACCAATCTTAACACCGGTGGAACCACGTTTTTCACGCCGACTTATGGCGGTGGTTACCTCGGAACGTATTTGGATTGAAAAACGAAAGGGGACCAAAAATGAAAAAGCTAATTGCTCTTGGGATACTGGCAGTGGGTTTGTTGACCTATGCTTCAGAGGCCTTCGCTTATTACAGGCCTTGCACTGGTGGCAACTGGAGAGTCAGAACTGTAATGCGGTCAAACGGCGTTCCTTGGACCGGTCTTACGAGATGATGAGAAAGGAGGGTCACGTGAAAAAGCTCATATTCGCAGTTCTGGCGCTCGCGTTTTTGACGGTCTTCTCGACCGAAGCGTTTGCCTATCGCTACACACGAGGTCATTACCGTAGCAACGGTACGTATGTTCAGACTTACCGGAGTTCGTCTCCTGATGGCATCCGTTGGAACAACTGGAGTTCACGCGGGAATGTAAATCCGTTTACAGGCAGACGCGGTTCCCGCAGCTGGTTCTGAGCCGTGTCGTGTGGGTATACTGATGCCGTCGCGTCGATCGATCATTTCTGTTAAAATCATCGAGCGCGACGGCATCGGCGTTATTGAAATAATCATACGTCAAAAAATCCGTCAACGAGGAGAATTAATAAATGCCGAATTGGATTCATCTGAATTTCTCATTCGAAGATTACCCAGTTACCTCAAACAAACTCCACGATGATTTGAAGCAAGATCCACCCACCGGGTCATACAAGGAGTTTGTGTCTTACGTTAAGAAAATTGTTGATGGGCTAAGGGGCAGCTTCATTTCAAGGTATTTCTTTCTGTTCGAAGGTGATAGCCCTGGCCCGCATCTTTTTCTTGCCCTGGAACTCAATAGCCATGAACATGTCAAAGAAATTGAGAGTACAGTTAACGGAGTTGAAAGACCTGATTTCGTCGCTTCAATCGATGTGAAGCCAAATAGCGGGGATGAAAGCAATGGCGAGGCTGCCATTGATTTTTTTCATGCCACGACGAATTATGCGTTCTTTCGTGTTGGGCCGGCTTATAAGCCTGGATATGAAAATAACGACCCAACCAAGTTAGTGCATTGCTTTTGCAACCAACTCTTTTTTAGTCGCGAACGTGAAAGAACTCTTCACTCGAAATTTTTATAGAAACTGGTATCCTCGGAAAGGCTTAAGTTATGAAAAAAATCACTAAGGCAGATCTGGAAAAATTTTCTCTGACGATGCAAATCCGAGCATATCGGACAGTAGAGAAGGGCCGTGACCCATTAATCCCATCACAGGGAGCGCGAAGAGCTACGTGGACGAATACCGCCGGTCTTTACTGTTCCCTTGATGAACAGACGCCGCGGTTTGAAACGAAAGATTACTTAACCAATCCTGTTACGTACATGATCCGTTTCGAAAATTCCATCTCCATATTCGATGCTGAAGCTTATTGCGAAACGAGTGGTATTTCAGAAACTACTTTCTATGCTGGGATGACATCTGGAACTCTGGGCATACATCAGCTACGAGGTACAAACATCCAAGGAGCAATATGGCCGAGTCAGAAGAACTCGGCAGGGAAGTCATTGGTCCTTTACACTGAAAACATCCCTAATTATCCCCAAGGTTTTTCGACTCACAAAATCTGCCCTTATTTCAATGCCCTTACTTTCCGGGGTACTTCCCCGCCTTAAAAATAAATTTCCAGAGAGACACCTTCAGATACTTCCGTTCTCTCTGCCCTTATTTCCCCACCTGACTTCCGCAATGGGACCAAGACCTTCTCATACACCTGCGGCGGCTATTGGACCCGTGGCAATACGGTTTGCGAAAACTTTTCTTTCGCAAACCACCGGCTTGAAGACTCTACTGTGAAAGGAATCAGAAATCGGTTATCACAAGGAAACCCTTACGCAAATGTCCTGGCCGAGATTCGGTCAGAGTTGAAGGAGCGTTTTAAAAACCCGACTGAGGAAGTCAAAGCTCTCGAACAAAACCTCAAAACCATCAACAAGAAAATCGACGCGCTCTTAGACGCTGTTGATCCGGCTCATAAGGAGCTTCTGAACCGCAAGTTCAGCGAACTAAGTGCAGAAAAGAAACGTCTTGAAACGGAGATCGACCGGCTCAAAGCAAACTCTCGCTCCGGGTTTGATTTCGAAAAGGCCTCCAAAGAGATCCTGGCTGGTCTTGAGGACTTTTTGAACCTGTCTTCACCGAAGAAGCGCCAGTAAGCGAAAAGAAAGCGTTTATCCGCCGTTACATTGGCGCGTCAAAGTGATCCCGCAAGAGAAAAAGGCCTTGGAATCCGCCGGAGGCGGATTCCAAGGCCTAAGTCTCCCTGCCTGCCCGTCAGGCAGTAAGTATGGTAGCGGGGGGAGGATTTGAACCTCCGTCCTCAAGGTTATGCGTACCACTTCAGTTTTCACTGCTCCGCCGTAATGACCGGCGGATTTGTGGTCTGGACTATACCTTAACCCTTCGCATTCTTCATGCTTCGGGTTTCTGCCAACTAGTCTCTACACCTTCCCGCCAAAGTTAATGACGGGCTTGGCTCGGTATTACCTCTGGCTTCCGCCAAGGGTTCCACCGAGTTTGACAGAATATCCATCGACCGTTTCCGGTCGAGGAGCCCATCGGACACAACCACTATGAGTTTTGTGTCCATTTGAGCCTTGCGAGCTACCAGACTGCTCCACCCCGCGATGGATTGCTACAAAAAACGTATCATTATTATACAGAAGCAGTTAGAAATTGCAAGCCATGTAGCGAAGATCTTTTTTATACAGGGACTACTGACCTTATTGTTTCGCTCCTGTTACCACTTCTTCTTCCACCACCTTGTACACAATTTCACCTGGTTTGACGAGGCCGAGCTCATCGCGCACCACTTCCTCAAGGCGGGCCAGATCGGTTTTAAGAAGATGCTCTTCCTCTTTCAAATTCTCTATTTGACGCTCCAGGCGCTCGATCTCCCGATCAAGCCCTGCTTCTCTATGCTTCAGTTTTAAATACTTCGAAATTCCCGGCAAATAGATGAGGGCGGCGATGCCAATCAGCAACAGGACAACCAATGGTATGAAACGTTTCATTTCGATGGGGCACTCGTCATCGTCAAGATGCGGGCTTCGCCCTCAAAACGGTGCCCGCGTAAACGGCTTTCGGACCCAACTCTTCTTCGATTCGAAGCAGCTGATTATACTTGGCGACCCGATCCGTGCGAGAAACGGAACCGGTTTTAATTTGTCCCGTCGCGAGCGCCACACTAAGATCTGCAATCGTAGTGTCTTCCGTTTCACCACTCCGGTGGCTCACGATCGCTGTATAGGAATGTTCGTGGGCAAGAGACACGGCTTGAATCGTCTCCGTCAGCGTGCCAATCTGATTCACTTTGATGAGGATCGAATTAGCCACTTTCTCGTCAATCCCTCTCTGAAGCCGTCTCACATCCGTGACAAACAAATCATCGCCTACGAGCTGAAAGTCTTTGCCAAGCCGGTCCGTTAAACGACGCCAACCTTTCCAGTCATCCTCACTGAGTCCGTCCTCAATTGAAAAAATGGGATAACGCTCGCACAGTTGGACGTAAAATTCGATCATCTCATCCGCGGTCTTGACAGGATGGGCATCGGCACACAGCACGTATTTTCCAGTATGTTCGTTTCGGCTCATCTTGTCGCGACCAAAAAAACTCGAGCTCGCTGCATCGAGCGCAATCATGACATCGGAACCAGGCTCGTAACCAGCTTCATTGATTGCCGCCATTATTGCGTCAAGTGCTTCTTCATTGGACCCCAAATTCGGAGCGAAGCCACCTTCATCACCGACCGAGGTAGAAAGACCTTTTGATCTAAGAATCTTTTTCAAACTGCGGAACACCTCCACGCCCATTCGAAGCGCATCAGAGAACCGCTCGGCGCCAAACGGCATGATCATAAATTCTTGAAGATCTACATTGTTGTCCGCGTGAACACCTCCATTAATGATGTTCATCATCGGGACCGGCAAGAGATGAGCTTGTTCGCCACCTAAATGGCGAAAGAGCGACATCTTCTTAGAATTTGCGACCGCGCGGGCACTGGCAAGTGAAACAGAGAGAATGGCGTTAGCGCCAAGGGCGGCTTTATTTTCTGTGCCGTCCAGTTCAATGAGCAACCGATCAATCGCGTCTTGGTTCGAAGCGTCTTTACCCACAACCTCATTGCGGATTTGTTCGTTGACATTTCGAACCGCCTGTCGGACACCCTTTCCTCCATAACGGTTCTTGTCGCCGTCGCGCAATTCATGTGCTTCGTGGCCGCCTGTTGACGCACCGCTCGGAACCGCAGTGCGGCCAAGGGTGCCGTCATGAAGAACCACATCGGTTTCGATAGTCGGGTTGCCGCGTGAATCAAGAATTTCACGCGCCCTGACGTCCTTAATCTTAGTCGACATGAAATTTCCTCCGTCCGTTAAAATTTACCAAACTTATCTCCGGATGACCACTTGATTGCTTGTCACACTCAGTTTGCCGGCAAGAAACAATCGGATTGCTTCTGGGTAAAGTTCGTACTCTACAGCGTGCACACGAGCCTCAAGCAACTCGAGCGTGTCATCCAGATGGATCGGAACCGCGCGCTGTAAAATGATGGGGCCCGTGTCCACGCCTTCGTCTACAAAGTGGATCGTTACGCCTGTTTCCTTTTCCTTCGCGCGAAAGGCGTCTTTGATCGCATGGGCACCGGGATATTTGGGAAGCAGCGCCGGATGAATGTTCAAAACCCTCCACCGCCACTTACGCACAAATTCAGATCCAAAAATACGCATGAAACCAGCCAGCAAAACGAAGTCCACGCTTTTTCGGTTTAATTCTTGATCGATTCTGGCGTCAAATTCGCCCTTCGATTTAAATTGCTTTGAATCAATAAGGAATGTTTCAAGCCCGAGTTTCGCCGCCCGTTTTAGGGCGAACGCATTGGGGTTGTCGCAAACGACGAGGGCAAGCTCACAATCCAGTTCGCCTGCCTGGACGCGCCGCGCGATATTTTCCATATTTGTGCCAGAACCAGACACAAAGATCGCAACACGTTTCTGAGCCATCGTCAATCACGCTGATTGTTTTAAAAGATCAGGTCTTGCCTCATTTTACTGATTTGCTCCGCCGACGACGACCGTCAATTCACCCCGGATCCTCCTCTCCATAAAATGCGCCAAGAGGTCCGGGATTTTCCCGCGCACGGTTTCTTCAAATTTTTTGGTCATTTCACGGGAAATAGAAGCCTCCCGATCGCCCAGGATTTCACTCATATCCTTTAATGTTTTCGCAATTCGGTGAGGCGACTCATAAAAGATCAAGGTCCGTGACTCTTTCTCAACCGCGTGAAGTGCATCGCGCCTCGCCTTCTCTTTTTGTGGCAGATAACCTAGAAACGTAAAGGCGTGCACCGGAAGTCCGCTCACAATCAAGGCGTTGACAAAAGCCGTAGGGCCAGGAATCGCCTCGACCCGAAGGCGCTCTCGGATCGCTTCACGAACAAGGGGTAAGCCCGGATCCGAGATGAGCGGTGTTCCAGCATCGGAGATGAGTGCCGCTTGCGCACCTTTTTTGAGCTCTTCTAACATCGCCTGCTGCTTCGCTTTGGGAGTGTGATCGTGGAGGGATCTTAGAGGCTTCCTAATCTGAAGATGCTTAAGTAACGCACCGCTTCGTCTTGTATCCTCACAAATCACAAAGTCTGCTTCGCGCAAGATCTCGATCGCACGAAGCGTCATGTCCCCTAAGTTTCCAATCGGCGTTCCGACGAGGTAAAGCGTTCCCGGCGAATTCGTCATACATCCGTTACGTCCTTTGTTTCCGCACACGCATGAAATAATCGATAAATAAAACAATGTAGAGGGAACCGAACCCAACAAAACAACTGCCGAGCTGCGGCCGGCCCAGTTTCAAAGCGAGAAAAAAGACAAGGGCGAGCGCAAAGTAGCGGATCAAAAATGCGCCTGTCAATCGACGCTTACTTTTTGCGGCTTCTTGTTCGAGTCCTGCCTGAACGCGGCGCACGCTGGAAAGCAGCCAAGAATAATTAAGCAAGCCGGCGCCGATCCCAAGCCACCAGCCGGCTGCGAGCTCGGGCTTTCCTGAAAATCCAAAAGCAAGGGTGCCCAAAGCAGCAAGAGTCAAAGCAGCGTACAAAATATTTCGAGGCATGACTTACCGGTGGCGCTCAATGACGTAGTGTAGGAGCATTTCAAGGCTCACACGAGAAGGAGAGTCGGGGAAAATCGTGAGCTCAAGCTGCGCCCGATCCGCATACTCCCGGGCCCGATCATAGGCGTACGACAACGCGTCATATTCTTCTAGCAAGCGTAACAAATCGCTGAGCTGGGAATGTCCCAGTCCGTTTTTAACCTGTGAAAAAATTTCCGCTTTCTGCGGCTCATCCAAAAGCGCAATCAGTCGAATCAGGGGAAGCGTTAGAACACCCGCCTTCAGATCTGCGCCCAACGTCTTTCCAAACTCATTTTCCTTCCCCATAAAATCAAGACAATCATCCACGATCTGAAACGCCATGCCAAAATAAAGTCCGTAACGCCGAAGCGCGATTACCTCCTCAGAAGAAAGATGGCCGAGAATCGCTCCCGATTCGATACACGTACCGAGCAGCGCCGCGGTTTTGCGTTCAATAATGGTGAAGTACGTTTCCTCCGTTAAACTAAAATTATTTTTCTCCTTGAGCTCCAGAATCTCGCCGTCGCAGACGATTCCTGCCGTCTCAAGAAACGCTGCAATGACACGATCGTTCCTCGTCGAGAAAATAGCGCTAATGGCCCTGTCGTGCAAATAATCTCCTACCAGAACGGCAACTTGTGGGTCCCATTTCACGTTGATCGTCGGCAGGCTGCGCCGAAGGCAGGCGGAATCGACAATGTCGTCATGGATCAATGTAGCCGAATGAAAAATTTCAAGTGCGGCCGCCGTCACAACCGCCGCTTCCATACGCTCTGAACTAAAACTTACGCCAAATAATGTCAAGGCAGGCCGCAAGAATTTTCCCTTGGCTCTGAAAAAATGCTCAATGACCTCGGCAGAAAGTTCATTCGGCGTGGATAAAATATCGTAGATCCGCTCTTCGACTTTGGGAAGCCACGCCTCGATAGGCTGGTAAATTTCTTTAAGGTCGAGACTCGTCTTTTGAATCATTTTGTCCCTCGATCTGGCAATGGCATTGAGCGTACCTGACAAAACCGTCATCCTGAGGCGGCGCTCCCTAGGGTTGCCGAAGGATCCCAGCCGAGATTCCCGCCATAAGGCGCTGGCGGGTCGCCAATGACTTATGGCGACTTCGACCTCGCTCTGTACCGCCGTCTCAGAATGACGTATTTTTGCTAGGTACTCTACGTCACTTTTATCTTCCTCACCTCGACGCCGGCTTCGCGCAAGAGGTCGACCGATATTTCCGCCAGCGGATAATCTTCGTTGAACACCACTTCCTTGATTCCACTATTGATAATCATTTTCGTGCAAAGCAGACACGGTGAATAAGTGGAGTAGATTGTGGAATCTTTGATGTTCACACCGTGATAAGCTGCCTGCGTGATGGCATTTTCCTCGCCATGCGAACAATAACATTCTTCTAGTTTGGCACCGGATCTCGTAAGTTGATTGCAACGCGGACAGCCGCCTTCATTGCAATTGAGGACACCTCGGGGAGTTCCGTTGTAACCCGTAGAGATGATCCGCCGGTCTTTAACAAGGACGGCGGCCACTTGCCTTTTGACGCAGTTGGAGCGAAGCGCGACAACCTTCGCGATCCCCATAAAGTATTCGTCCCAGTCCGGGCGTTTTTTTTTACGAGCAATGGCCATGACAATTCGTGTAATCTCGTTGTGAAGCTCGCGAAGCGTTCCCGAGTTACGGACCGTATAATCCGCAAGTTTTAACGTTTTCTCTAACTGCTGATCGCTTGCAACGCCGCTTTTCCCCTCTGCTTGCTCCAGCTGCTTAAATTCCTGAAACGTTTTCGGATCTTGTTCGCGGCGCCTTTTTTTTAACCGCTCGAACCGAACCTTGGCAGGTGCTTCAACATTGAGAAGCACAAAAGGACCCGCCGATCTCAACACTTCGGTTTCTGCCGGGTGGCGTATGGAATCGATCACATACGGTTTGTCAAAATCAAGACGGCTGATAATCCGCTCCGCTAAAACGCCGGGGCCGAACTTCCTGCGAAGTTCATTTCCGGCTGCGAAAAGGCTGTCACGCGTGAGCGGTTTCCTTCGCTTCGCAACTTCGTCGCGGATCACATCGGAAAGCGAACAACAGCCGAAGCCGCGCTTTTTTAAAAAGATTGCGACCGCGCCTTTGCCGGCACCGTTTTTACCTGTAAGACCAATTATCATGGGCTTCTGATGTAAAACTCAGTATAATACCAAAATTTATGGTCATGATAAATGCGAAATTGCGAGGGCCGCAAGACCAAATTGCACGGAGTATTATTAAAATGGTGCTTGCCGCTTTTTCATTTAGCGTCATGGCGGCCTTTGTCAAATATGCCTGCACGACCCTTCCACCGATCGAAGTCGTTTTCTTCCGAAGTCTGTTCGGAACCGCTGCGATCGCCGTGCTCATCGCCAAAGAACGCGGCTCATGGATTGGAAATAATCCGATGATCCTCGAACTTCGCGGGCTTTTTGGCTTTGGTGCTGTTTCCCTTTTTTTCTACACGATTTCAAAACTCGACTTAGGAACGGCGGTGATGCTTAATTTTACAGGTCCGTTTTTCGTAGTCATCCTCGCACACGTGCTCTTAAAGGAAAAGACAGCGCCCCGTCTGCTCGCCGCCATCTTGCTCTCATTTGTAGGGATTTATCTTCTGGCAGCACCTCAGTTCGAGGCAAAAACTATTCCGATTCTTTTGGGTATTCTGTCGGGTGTCTTTGCTGCCATCGCCGCCATTTTGATTCGGTTGAGCAAGGAAGACGAATCTCCTGACACAATTATTTTTTACTTCACTGCGATTTCCACCATCGCGTCTTTTCCGCTGCTTCAACTTGGTTTCGAGTGGCCGACCGTGCGAGAATGGGGAGGGCTTCTGGGTGTGACCACCGGCGCTTTTTTTGGACAGGTGTTTATGACCCGTTCGATCCAGACAGCGCCGGTTTCAATCGTGTCTGCCTTTGCTTACTTAACACCTGTATTCGCCGCCTTTTTCGGGTTTATTTTTTGGAAGGAATTTTTACGACCTCAAGCCATCCTTGGCAGCGTGATCATTATGAGCTGTGGAGTCGCCATTTACCTCCTCAGAGAAAAACATGCCTTTGTTCCGCTTGAGGAATAGAACGAAATAGGAGACACTCATGCGAGAATTAATTCTGATTCACTTGTTCGCATTTTTTCTCAATGTCTGGTTCGGCTACTTGAGGCGAAATAAGAAAAAATTCTCCTTCCTTTGGTTCCTTTACATTCATTTATCAATTCCGTTCATCGTTCCTCTTAGAATCTCGTGGCACATTGGCCTGAAATTCGTACCGCTCATTATTTTTGTTGCTGTTTTGGGCCAATTGGTGGGCGCTCGTCTCCTTCCCCGTTTTCTTAAGCGTACCTAACGAGACGCAGGGTAATCCCCCGCCACTTTAAGGTTCGTCCCCTGTGACATTCCTTAAAGTAGTGGGGGATCAGAGGAAAAAAAGGCCGTATTTGGCAAGCGGCGCTGCTGCGCCTGCCATTTCAAAGACACCGCCGACAAGATCGGTCAAGGTCCTGACCGTACCGGTCAGAACCCCACCGACGATGCCCAGCAGGGGTGGTCCGTACACTGCTCCTTCGAACGTCTGAACAGGTAACTGAAACGGAGCTAAGAGAACGCGTTGAAAACCATGAGTGAACCGATTCGTATCTGCTTGAGCATGAACAAACGCCGGCACGGAGAGGAAAAGAAATAGGACGAGAAACCCAATGGCAATGCTTCGTGTCATAGGACCTCGTAATGATCTACGGCATAAATAACACTTTATTGACTTCTTTATACTTCAACGCCTCGTTTTCTGAGCTCAGTTTCAAGCGCCCGCCGAGAGGTAAATTGGATGCCGTGGATCCCAAAGCGTTTTGCTGCCTCTACGAATTCAGCTACATCATCAATAAAAATGGTTTCGTCCGGTTTGAGCTGAATTTCCCGAAGGACGTGTTCAAACATAGCAGGATCCGGCTTCCGATGGCCCACGCCGTGCGACGGAAAGCATTGGGTAAAGTGGCCCATCAGACGAAATCGTTTCCGCACGTACTCGAAATGAAGTTCGTTCGTATTCGAAATGAGATAAAGCGGATACTTCCTTTTCAGTTTAACGAGGAGTTCTTCCATCTCAGAATTCTCTGTAAAAATGTCGTTCCAAAGATAGACGAAGGTAGCATAATCCAATTTTTTGGACGGAAAGCGCTCAACGATTTTACCGTAGAACTCTTTTGAGGAAATTTCGCCTCTCGTATACGAACGCTCAAGCGCCGAAGTAAAAAAAACCTCCCACAGCTCCTTTTCTGGAACGCCTAAAAGCTCTGAAAAAGCCTTGGCGGATTTCGTCGCGTCAAAATGGATGAGCACATTCCCCATATCAAACAAGATGGCTTTAATCATCGGGCAGACTGGGGCCGGTTCCCGGAGGGACATGCCCCTTCTCTTTCTCAGTCGAGTTTGGCACTTTTCCCCTCTCCCCTCTGGGGAGAGGGCAGGGTGAGGGGTAAGCGGCCACTCTACCCCCTCAACCTAACCTTCTCCCCCAAGGGGGGGGAGAAGGGATGTTGCGGGAAAGTGCCAAACTCGAGTTTCTCATTTAAATCCCAAACGCTTTAAATACCGCTCGTCTTTTTTCCAATTTTTGAGCGTTTTCACCCAAAGTTTAAGGAAAACGTGCTTACCCAGAAACTGTTCCAAGTCCTTTCGCGCGGCAGTACCGATCTGTTTCAACTTTTGGCCGGCCGCGCCGATCAAAATCGCCTTTTGAGAATCTTTTTCAGTAAAAATGACGGCATGAACGCGAATAAGTTTATCTTCTTCTTCAAAGGCCTCAATTTGCACTGCGGCAGCGTACGGAATTTCCTCTCCTGTAAAGCGGAAAATCTTTTCACGAATGAACTCCACAACCAAAACCCGTTCCGCTTGATCGCTCGTGATATCAGGCGGAAAATAGGGTTCATGTTCCGGCAGGCGGGCATACGTCTGATCCACAAGAAGGTCAACTTGATCGCCCCGCTGTGCGGAGATCGGTATCATTTCGTCAAACGAAAATCTTTTCTGATATTGATCCAGAACAGGCAAGAGTTCCGGCTTTGAAATCGTGTCAATTTTATTGATAAGACAAAAAACGGGTTTCCTCATTTTGTCCTCTAACTGTTCTGCCTCAATCCGGTCCAGAAGCGCACCCATCCCCTCATCCGGCGGAACTGGATCGGCCAATACATAAAATAAATCCGCATCGAGAAATGTTTGGGTCGCCTGCCTCATCATGAACCGGCCGATCGCGTCCTTCGGTTCGTGAAAACCTGGTGTGTCTAGGAAGACAATCTGACCGCGGGATTCTGAAAGAATCCCTCGAATGACGATACAGGTTGTCTGGGGTTTTTTGGAAACACCAGCGAGCTTCATACCCACGAGACGATTCAGTAAGGTAGATTTCCCAACATTCGGCTTTCCAATAATCGAAACAAAACCGGAATGCATTTCAATCTATCGGACCGTTCGACGCAGGTTCAGGAGGCGGGAGTTCTATTTGTAGGATCACTCCTTCAGCGATTTCCTTAGTCGCTTTTACGAGTTCGTTCATTTTTTTGGTGATTCGTTCATAAATCGCTTGCTGGATTTCCTCTTTGATCGCTGAAACCGTGCTAAAGGTAGGCTGGCTTAAATCCCCCGTTACTCTAAAATTGAATTCAAATGGTTCGCCCTTCGGCCAGAGTTGATTAAAGTAATGCGCCACCGTCTCCGGCGGCAGTCCAAAAGCAAGAGGCTGTGCTCTTCCGGTACCGACCCCTTTAGCCGGTCCTTCCTGTTTGACCGCTAGCGCCAGTTGACCTACCCGAATCTGATGATCGAGGTCGATCTGATCATCATGGCACAATGCCTTGATCTTCACCTCTAAGAGGCCGTCGGCGAAGCTGAGCGGAAACTCCGGTAAAAAGTAATTGTACTCGGCAAGTACAATATCTTTCATTGAACCGGTAATATCAAAACTGGTTTTCCCTGCAAATGGATTGAATCTGCCGATCACAAGCATCTGACCTTCCTTGCGTCCCTCGACGGTTGCATTCAAATAAACCGCAACGGGCAAGGCTTCCTGCGGATCGTGAGGATACACAACGCGGGTGAGCGAAAACGTAATAGAACCCCATGTCCAGTCCCGTTCCTCCTGTCGGTCGTCGACCAATTGAACCGTTCCGCGCCGGATGGAAAATTTCTCAAGCTCGTATCGTGTGACCAATTGAATAAACTTTCTTCTCCCATGCACCAACTGTTGCAGCCGAGCCGTCACATGTTCCGCCAGTGGCGACATATTCAATTCGCCCTCCTGATTGACCTCAAACGTAATGACGGGATCCTTTAAAAGGATTCGTTCAATCACAAATTCGCTCGTGAGCAGACTCAACAAACTAATGTCAACCGCAACGGTTCGTGCAAACAACGCCTGAGGCTCGGCAAAACCGGGGGCGTTTTTCACCCGAACCCGTTTCATCCAGATGACACCGGTAAAGATATTGGCGCCCGCAGCGTCCATATGAACAGGAACCCCAAAAAGTCGCCTTCCTTCGCGCTCCAATACAGGCGTGAGAAAAAAACCGGAGGCAACTTGCAGAGCGACAAGCGACACAACGACTGTGAGAAGAAGGACCAATACCAATCGACGCAAGAAGACCATCAACGTTCCTCTCGGTGCACTGTTTTTTGATACACGTCTACGGCAGCGAGGAGGACTCGATGCGGCATCAAGCGCTCCAAAAATAAGCGAAGCCGATTCTGCCATCCTGAAACGGCGGTGGGCTGATCGTGTTTCAATGCTCGAAAGGCAGTCTCCACAACCGCTTCCGGTTCCTCAGCAAGAGGATCTTGTCGAAAATTTCTCATACCTGCAGCCGTGCCAAAATCCGTTTTCGTCACGCCAGGACACAGATTGAGGACGCGAACCCCGGTCCCCTTCGTTTCGAGCCAGAGCGCCTCCGTAAAAGAAGTGACGAAGGATTTCGTTGCCGCATAAACCGACGAGTAAGATAAAGGTTGATAACAAGCGGTGGATGAGACGTTAATAATCATTCCGCGACTGCGATCCATCATTTCGTGAAGAAACAAATGGGTTAATTGGACAAGTGAGCGCACATTTAAATCAATCATAGATAGGTAACGGTCAAGCACAACCTCATGAAATTTTCCATGTGCTCCGATGGCGGCGTTATTGACGAGTCCTTCGAGCCTAATCCCAGCTTCTTTTACTTTTCGATAGATCTCGTCCGTTGCGTCGTGTTGGCTTAGGTCGCAGGCAATCACGAGAGTTTCCGCACCATGTTGCTGACCCAGACTCCGTGCCAAAGATTCTAGTTTATCTCGGGAACGGGCAACGAGCACGGTATTCCAACCTTCACGTGCAAACCGTCTTGCGAATGCTTCTCCAATGCCAGCGGAGGCACCAGTGATGAGCACCCATCGGCGGGCGTTAAACGACGGAGTCACCATAAGGCGGGATTATATCATAAGTCCAATCTCCCAATGCCCGTCCTATCCTCCCTGCCTTCCTTGTCGTAGACAGAGAGTTGGTAGTGAAGTGTCTTAGGGTGGTTGAGGATCGTGGAAAGAGGAACTGTGTACTGAGAAGGAAGGGGTTTGGAGAAATGAACAGTAGTAATGGGGGTGTAGCTGTCATCATAAAGGGTAAGCTCCCCATGATCAATGAAACGGGCATAGTTCGTATCAATGG
>MHFT01000035.1 GCA_001804315.1 Omnitrophica bacterium RIFCSPLOWO2_12_FULL_50_11 | reverse complement strand
GAAACATATGGGGGGGGTTCTGTCGTTACTTCCTGCACCCCAAATTCATATCAGTTGGGGAATGTCTGAAAGGTCGGATGCCACAGAGACAGCTTAAAGCTGAACCAAGTTTTCCAAACAGACGACGCCTGTGACCTCCTTCTTAGCGTTAATCACGGCGGCGTAAGAGACATGTTTCGACTGAAGCAGAAAGATCGCTTTCTCTGAACTCGTGTCATGGGGGATAAAAAGAGGTGCCCTCAGAAAGCGGGAAAGAAATTCGTCTGATTTGGCATCGAAAAGCACGTCAAAAACGTAAACAATACCGACGACGAGCGAAGGGATTTCTTCATACACCAATACCGCATCCGTCTGGGTCCGCCGTGCCACGTCTTTGACATCACGTACGCAGCTTGTGAGCGGAACCTTTGGAAACTTTGTGATTTGGATCATGACGTCGCCCACATGGGCGGTGCTCAGATTCAAGATCGTATTAATCAACCGCTTTTCGTGCTCCAAAAGGACGCCGCCCCTTGCACTTTCCTCAATCACATAGCGGAATTCGTCACGAGTAATCATGGGATTGCTCTTCAGATTTTTTGTTGTCAATCGAATGAAGAAATCGGTTACGGACACCATCACACCTGAAACGCCGCCCAACACACGATCCAAAAAGCCAATCGTCGGTGCCACCCGATAAATGAACTCGTCCGCTTTGTACCGGAACCAGTCTTTTGGAACCGTCTCCGCAAAAATGATGATTGGAAATGAGAGGACGAAGGTGATCAACCACTCGTTCGAGATGTGGAAACGCGACTCGAAGAGATAGGTCGCAAGCCCCACAACGGTCACGTGCATTAAATTATTCCCGATCAGCACGGTCGTCAAAAACCGTTTCGGATTGAGATGGAACCGGAGAACTTCCTTGGCGCGGCGGTCTCCTTGATCGGCCAGATGACGAAGCTTAAGTTTGTTACACGACACATAAGCCATCTCGGAACCGGCAAAAAGGCCGGTCAGCACAAACGCGATCAGGATCAGCAAAAGAATTGTCGTCATGCTTTTTTCCGTATCTCGACCTTGTTCACGCGCTGCTGAAAGACGTCGTGCATGTAAAATTCAACACCCCCCCAACGAAATGATTCGTGCTCGGTCGGGATGTGCCCGAGTTGTTCCATCAACCAGCCGCTGAGCGTCTCACACGTCTGTGATTCCAGACGGATCCCTAAATGCTCTTGTAATTCGTGCAAGCCGATCTTCCCCTGAACCAAGAAGTGATCTCCTCCCAGCGCCTTGACAAGCGGTTCTGCTTTGGCGTACTCATCATAAAATTCTCCGAAAATTTCTTCCAGTATGTCTTCCATCGTCACGAGTCCAGCGGTTCCGCCGTGTTCATCGATACAAATGGCCACGCGACGTTTCATTTTCTGAAAATCCTGGAGCAGTTCGTCAATCCGTTTCGTCTCCGGAACGTAATGAAGCGGTTCGATCAGTGCGCGCCATTGATCTTGATCGCTCAACATGAACCGCTGAGTCGAAATGACTCCGATCAAATTGTCGATCGACCGTTCATACACCGGGAAATAACTAAAATGGAACTGTCTGATGAGCCCGGTCAATTTATCGCGCCCTTCCTCAAGATCAAAAGCGATCAGGTCGGTTCTGGGAACCATAATTTCTCGGACGATACGATCCCCGAAACCGATCAATTTTTGGATCATATCGCGCTCTTCCGGCCGAAGTGCTCCTTCTTCCTCCCCGATACGTGCAAGCGCTTTGAGTTCAGACTCGGATATGAGATCCGCTTCCCTTTTTTTCTCGTGCACTAAGAACGACAAAGCCCTGTCGGCAGTCCAGCGAACGACCCAGCGAATTGGGTAGATGAACCGCGCGAAAAGGTCAAGTGGTATTGCGGACAAAAGCGCGACCCACTCGTTATTCCTCACGGCGAATACTTTTGGCGTAAGCTCGCTTGTCACAATCAGAACGAACGTAAAAACGGCAATCACCCATCCGACACCCTCTGGCCCAAGCAGTTTCAAGACGACCAGCGTCACCAAGCAAACGGCCATCGTATTGACGATCATGTTGCCAATTAAGATCGTGACAAGCGTTCTTCGAGGTGCCCCTAGAAGAGCAGAGATCGTTTTCCAAACGATCGGATGCTGGCGGCTCAAACGTCTCTTTTCAATTTTGGAAAGCGAGAAGATCGCTGTTTCGGAACCGGAAAAGAAAGCGGACAGAGCGAGAAGGATGATGAGCAAGACCAGCTGCGGAATGATACTAGGCATGAGCTAGGACTGATAAAGGCAATGTTCCTCCACATACCGGAGGACACGTTCAGGAATCCATTCGGAAACGGAACGACCGGTTCGCAGGCGTTCCCGAATCTCGCTCGACGATATATCAAGCGGCACAAAGTCAAGCGGCTCCACGTGGGCCGGCAGATTTCTCAAATCGAATCCCGGCCGTTTCGCCACGACAAAGTGCGCGAGGGAAAAAACGGTCTTGATCTCCTTCCACTCGTCAAGGTTCTTGCCCCAGTCGCCTCCGGTGAGAAAGAAAAGTTCGTGAGGTTTGGCATGCTTTTCCCGAAGCATTCGAAGTGTATCCACGGTGTACGAAATCCCTTTACGCCGAATTTCACAATCGGAAACTTCAAATCTGGTGTCATTGCGGATCCCCAGCCGAACCATTTCAAGACGAGCATCTGGCGAAGCGACTGTCTCCGATTTTTCTTTCACCGGATGCCGAAAGGCAGGGATAAAAATGACACGGTCCAGCTGAAGCTGCTCGCATGCTGCCCGCGCCAGTTCTAAATGCCCGTTATGGAGTGGGTCAAAAGTACCGCCTAGGATACCGATACGCCTGGGCTGCATTGCTCCTCATCGCCACCAATGGTACCCTTCAATGACCATCAACTTACGTTCGAATCTGGCCGCTTCCGTGAACGACGTACTTGTAGGAAACAAGTCCGTCTAGGCCCATCGGTCCTCGCGCGTGTACTTTATCAGTCGAAATCCCAATTTCGGCACCGAACCCGTATTCATTACCGTCCGAAAACCGAGTCGACGCATTTACCATCACGGAAGAAGAATCGACTTGAGAGGTAAACTTTTTTGCCGTTTTCCGATTCTGCGTGACAATCGAATCCGTATGAGCAGAACCATATTTTTGAATGTGCTCGATCGCTTGGTCTACATCACGCACGACTCGGATCGAGAGAATATTGTCCAGATATTCAGTACTCCAATCTGCCTGGGTCGCTTTTTTAACTCCTGGAAGGTATTGCCGAACGAGCGCGTCGCCACGAATTTCGCAACCTGCGTTTCGGAGCTGCTCTCCGATCAGACGTAAAAATCGAGGTGCCATCACTCGATGAACGAGAAGGGTCTCCATCGTATTACAAACTGCTGTCCGCTGGCATTTCGCATTGAACGCGATGTTGAGCGCCATTTCGAGGTCAGCATCCTTGTCCACGTACACGTGGCAGATCCCTTTGTAGTGCTTCACGACCGGCATCCGCGCATGCCGAGCCACTCTTCGAATCAGGGTCTCTCCTCCTCGTGGAATCACAAGATTAATCAGATCTTCAAGCCTCAGCAATTCATCAATGCCGCGCCGATCCAGCACGCGCACTAAAGAAATAGCAGCTGTTGGCACGCGATGCCGCCTCAGCACTTGCTCGTAAACGCGCACAATCGCTCGATTCGAATGAAATGCTTCCCGCCCCCCGCGCAAAAGGACTGCATTGCCACTCTTTAGACACAACGAAGCGCACTCCGAAGTCACATTTGGCCTCGACTCGTAAATGATCAAAATCACTCCGAGCGGTACTGTCACCTTTGAAATCCGAAGTCCATTAGGACGGCGCCACGTAGCCAGCACGCGTCCGACTGGCTCTTTGAGTTTCGCTACTTCTAAGACCGACCTTGCCATTCCATCGATCCGTTTTTGATTGAGCAGCAAGCGATCCGCCATCGCTTCTTTAAGACCTGTGCGCTGCGCCAACCTTAAATCCTTCTCGTTGGCCCTCAATATTTCTCGTGCTGCTTGCTTGATTCCTGAAGCGACTTCGACAAGAATGCGGCGTTTTTTTTGCGCCGATAGTTCCGCAAGGCTCCTCGACGCTTCTTTGGCTCTCTGTGCGAGTTCTCTCACTACTTCCTGGACGTTCATAGGCCTCACTTGAGTCCCCCCCACCACTTTAAGGTTCGTCCCTAGAAACGTTCCTTAAAGTGGTGGGGGACTAGAAAAACCATGTTATTTCGATGGAGCAGCTCATCGCAACGTTTATACCCTAAAATCGAGTGAATCATGCCGGTCTTGCAGCCCTTAATTTTCTCGACTTCCTCGCGCGAGTAATTGACGAGTCCCCGCGCAAAGACAACGCCTGATTCGTCCACGACTTCTACCGGATCGCCTAATCTGAAATTTCCGGAACACGCCACGACACCACTCGCCAGTAGGCTCCTCTTTCCATTGACAAGCGCCTGACGCGCACCCGTGTCTACGATGAGACGTCCTTTTGTAGAAGTAGCATGGGCGAGCCACTTCTTTCTCGCGTTCATCTTTTCGGAGGTCGGATGAAATAATGAACCCACTTCTTCCCCTTTTAGCGCTCGATCGATCACGTGCTCGTCCCGCCCGTTCGCTAAAACAACCGGAATTCCGGAACGCATTGCCATCTGGGCCGCTTGCAATTTGGTTTCCATGCCGCCTTTCGTTTTCTCGCTTCGCTTGGCATGGATGTGCTCGGCGCATTCCTTCAGTTCCGCGGAAGAACGAATGTGACGGATAATGGTTTTGTCCTTCAAATAAAGCCCGTCAATGTCGCTGAGGAGAATAAGAAGGTCGGCGCCGACTAAATCCGCCACCTGTGCCGCGAGCACATCATTGTCTCCAAACTTGATTTCCTCCGTCGCGACCGTGTCATTCTCGTTGACGACCGGTACCGATCCCATTCTCAGAAGCGCTTCCACTGTATTCTTCGCGTTCACATATCGCTTTCGGTCTTGGAAGCAGTCCTGCGTAAGCAAAAGCTGCGCTGAGTGTAAGCCGCGGTTAGAAAAAGCAGTTTCGTAGGCTCTCATCAGCTTCCCTTGACCAATAGCGGCGCAGGCTTGA
Source organism: Omnitrophica bacterium RIFCSPLOWO2_12_FULL_50_11 (assembly GCA_001804315.1). Taxonomy (GTDB): domain Bacteria; phylum Omnitrophota; class Omnitrophia; order Omnitrophales; family Danuiimicrobiaceae; genus 2-12-FULL-50-11-A. The sequence goes on along the minus strand of MHFT01000035.1, from coordinate 2,061 downwards.
AGCTCCGGAAGTGAGTGTGGACGTTTTGCGAGTTTCAGCGTATCCATTCCGAGCGCGATGGCACCAGAGCTGACAAGCACGACCTGGATCTTTCTATGAAGGAGTGCCACGACCTGCGAGACAAGGGACTCCAACTGATGAGTGGAAAAATGTCCTTCCGCTGTCACAAGCGAACTTGTTCCCACCTTGATGACCCAGCGTCTCGATTTATTGAACTCTTGCTGCATGATGAGTTTCTAGTCCCCCACCACGTTAAGGAACGTTTCTAGGGACGAACCTTAAAGTGGTGGGGAACTAAAACCTCCCGAGCTGCTTTCATGAGAGCCTCAACGCCTGTGCCTTTTCTGGCTGAAATCCAAAACGTCCTGCCATCCTTTGAGAAGCGTTTACGTTCCAGGCGATTTTTGTCAACAAGGTCGACCTTGTTCACCACAAGGAAGTACGGCAAATTCCGTAACTCGGAATTGAATTGGTCTACGGTGCGAATCAAAACGTCAAAACCGTCTTGAAGATCAGATGCAAATCTCGGTTCAAGATCCACGAGGAAAAACATAAGCCTCGCACGCTCTAGATGTTTTAAATAATGGGTGCCGAGACCGCCGCCACTGGCTGAGGACTCGCCGATGGAAGGTAGTTCACAGATGCGAAATACGTGCTCATCCGTCTCATACGTTCCAAGCTGCGGCGACTTTGTGGCAAAAGGATAATCTGTTTGTTGAATATGAGCACCCGTGAGTTTTTTTAAGAGTAAGGTCTTACCGGAATTAGGAAGACCGACTAAGAAAATATCCGCCATGATTTTAAAGGAAACTGAGAGTTCTAGCTCTTTACTTGCTTCGCCGGGTGTCGACCGCCTTCCTTTGTGATTCCCGTGTCCTCCTTTTCCGCCACAGACCACCACCACCTCTTCACCTGGTGTTGTCAGGTCACGGATCAACAGTCCATCCCGTCTGCTGTAAACCGTGGTGCCGCAAGGTAAACTGACCACACAGTCTTTACCGTTTCGCCCATGACGGTGGTTCCCCATCCCCGCACCTCCGTTCTCAGCTTCAAAGATGCGTTTCGACTTGAGCGCGGCAAGATTCCCTGTATGCAAATCAGCTATGAGAATGACGTTCCCGCCGTTTCCTCCATCGCCGCCATTTGGAATGCGCTTATGATCCGGCCTTTTCCGATAGCTCTCACAACCTTTCCCCCCTGACCCAGAACAAACCCGAATCGTCAACTCGTCAATAAACAACTGTTAGATCACCCCATATCACATTGTCGTACGTCGGAAACCACTGAAATAATAAGGGCCGACTCGGGCTTGCGGCTTCGCTGCCCTCCTCGGCCTTTTAATCCTTCCACTCTCGAAAATTAACTGCTTGGAACTACGAAAACAGTGCGATTCGATTTGAATTGGACCGTTCCATCACAAAGGGCAAAGAGGGTATCATCGCAGGCTCGCCTGACATACCGACCTGGTTTGAAACGGGTGCCTCTTTGCCGTACAATCACAGAACCAGTGCGGACCAACTGACCGCCAAAGGCTTTCACGCCCAACGTTTGGGGATTGGAATCGCGACCGTTTGTGGTGCTTCCTTGACTTTTTGTATGTGCCATCTGTTACCCCGTTTCAATCGACTTGACGCGCAAACGTACCACTTGCTGGCGGTGACCTTTCTTCTTCCGGTAGTTCTTCCGCCGCTTGATCTTAAAAGATATCACCTTAGGTAGTCTGAATTCCTCGACAACTTCGCAGACGACGCGAGCACCCTGTACGAACGGTTGACCCACCGTTGCGCGGGTATCGTTTTGAACCAAGAGGACCTGATCGAGCTTGACTTCCTTTCCTCCTGTCCGTTCGAAACGCTCGACCTCGAAAACGGTGTTTTCCTGGACGCGATACTGATGGGTGCCTACTTGTACGACTGCATATGGTAACATTTTAGCTGACCATTCAGATAGAACAACGTGATTTTAATGGAAATCGCCCGATCTGTCAAATCGCCCGAGCATGCTGGGTGCAAGACCGGAATTGTAGTTTTTTTCCCTCTCCCTTTTGTAAGGGAGAGGGAC
>MHFT01000034.1:426-7387 GCA_001804315.1 Omnitrophica bacterium RIFCSPLOWO2_12_FULL_50_11 | reverse complement strand
AGAGCGGCTTCGAGAGTTGGCCGAGAAAATGCGTCAAGCCAAAGCGGACCTTGAGTTCGATGATGCGGTACGTTATTACCGCGAAGCGCGAGACCTCCTTGAAACCACTCTAAACGGGTATGTAGCTGTAGCGAAGAACTGGGGAATTGTCAATAAGCACCCGGAACGGATGTTTCGTCAAACAGTCCCCGATTTTTGGCGTGAAGGGGAGCAAGTTGCTTTCGTGACCGCTTTGGGAAGTATTGTGACGGGCCCGGAGGCTTATCGATACTTTGCTCCGGAGCGGTACAAGGAAGCGGTTGAGGATGTTCCAAGAGAATTCAAGGACGATTATTTGCGTCTTGTCGATGAAATCGTTCCGAAAACAGTAGAAGATTTTCGACTACGTCAATCGCAGCAACTCCATCGCGGCTCATCCGATACGGAGCGCTCAGAGCCAGAGGCTGTTCCTCAAGTGACGAACTTGAGAATTGTACGAGCGCAGCTCGAGTGGCTGCAGCCGATCGTGCTTGAAACAAAAATTCGTGAGTTGAAGCAGAAGTATTACGACCGAATTGCACGCTCCGGTCTCCTTGTAATTGACCCCAAGGACGGAGAAAAGAAGAGCGTGAGACTCCAAAAAGGTGAGGACGTACTCGCCTGGACACGGCTCTATCGAGCGATCACTTATCCTGGAACCTTGGCTCGTGAGATTTTTCAGGAGGAAATTGAACCATCACTTACCCAGTTAGGCGGCCAGCCTGTCACGCGAGATTATGTTGAGAATGTCGTTGGGGTCGTAAAAGGCGATGACGGCGGCAGACCTAAGTATCCGCGTCTTCGCGGGAGTTTTGATGAGAAGGTGATCGATCGCTGGGCCGAAACCACGATCCAGTTTTTCTTAAACGATCACTCTTCCCAATCTGCTGCCGGCCGTGCTGAAGCGCGCCCCGGGCAATTTCCTCAGCGTGTGGCTGAGGAAATTTCGGGGCGCGAAGCGGCTAGTTCTGAGAATCGCAGAGAACTTAGGCGTGGCGATTTTTTCAGGGCTGAGGTGAGGAATAAACATGAGGTTAAGGATTTAATGTTGATGGGTGAGCGTGACCGCTGGAGAAACGGTGTTCTTTCAAGAATCAATGGGAGTGCTTTTTTCGATCAACCCAATACCAGATCGCACTTATCAACAGCAAACCGACCAGGACGGTTATTACAAAAGGAATGGCACCTGCCGTCATCTCAATCACCCCTTTCAATCAACGCCTTTGAAGGAGAAAAAATCAATGCCAAGCCATATAGTAACACTACGAGCACGCCTGATACAAGTTTAACGGATAAAGATATATTGGCAGCAAACCAAAACGTCAAAACGCCTGCGCCGAAGGATATTTCTCCCAATCGAAATAGTGACTTTGCAAATAGCAGCCGTTTCATGACGGATAAAGTACCAGAACGTTTTTGGGATGTCAAGATTAATTATAATCTTTATGATTCTAATATATATAACCAAAGCGCCGAGGCGCGTCAGAATCCAGTGCGGAGTGCGGGGTTCCGAATGCGGAATGCGGAATTCGGAGTGCGGAGTGTACGCGGACTCGAGAAGGAGTTTGAAAAGGCAGTAAAACCTCCAAGGCAGAGCTCTCCTTTAGATTGGCGTAGAAAGGGGAGGCGTTCTGAGCTTCGACTTAGCGCATCTAATGAAACCGTCATTGAAAAGAACTTGGACGTCGTACTGAGTCGGCAAGGCCGATATTGGGGAGAAGTGTCCGTCGTAAGTCAAACGGTGAGTTTCCTCTTTCTTTTCCCCGGCCTCTATCTTCCGACATACATCCCGTTCTTTCAATTTAAATTTTTTGGCGTTGGATCAGACGGTGCTGCGCTTGGCCACACTTTGAACGATCGAGACGAGTTGCGCTTTTCGGATTTTGAGCGCGAGATCGATCAGCGCAGCGTTTCCACAGTACCGAGCGAAAGCGCTGATTTCCCTGTGACACTTGTATTAGTGCGCGTGGGTGATCGGGTTCCTGAGCTCACTGAGCGCGATTTGAAAGCGATGGCGTTACCGCCTCGCAGCCGCATTCTTGTCCTCGAGGCTGAAGACGTGAAACCCATTGCGATGAACTGGTTTTCGAAGATCAAGCTGCCGAATGGTGTCCGTCCCGAACGGATTCGGTCCGGCTCAGAACTTCCAACGCTCGAGCTGCTGCAAGGGATTTTTGCGAGAAATCGAGGTCATATACCCATCGTTGTTTTTCCTTCAGGCTTCGAAACGCTCCTCGCAAACTATGAGCGCGCTTCCCGGCAAAACGGTTTCGTCGTGAGTCTGCCGCGCCGAGCAGAAGCGCGGCTCGCTTTTTCGTATCTCCTTGGCCGTTACACGCCCGCCGCGCTGCTTAAGAAATTACCGTCGGAGGATTTAGTAGCGATTCAGTGGAATCCAAATCGAGGCGGACTTACACCAGCTTTTGTTCCGTTTCATTCCGAAGTTCGATTTGTTCGATGGTTTTTAGCCGAGATCGCGGAACGCATGTTTGAGGCGGCTGCGTAATGACGAGGGGGACATCAAATGAGGACCCCGTCGGACGTCATCCTGAGGCCTCCTTCGCCAGTCATCCTGAGCCCCGAAGGGGCGAAGGATCTCTGGCTCAGGACAGGCTCCGGGCCGAAGGATCCCGTCCTCAGGGCAGGCTTGGGCCCGAAGGCTCTATGAGATCCTTCGCGGAGCCTGTCCTGAGCCGCCGCTCCGCTCAGGATGACGGCGAAGGACTCAGGATGACCCCTCGGGAAAAGAGAAGAAACTTCCCGAGGGGTCAGTTGAATTTAACGAAAATCGTGGCGGCGGCCACGGTTCTCGTTTTCGCCTCCGAAAGCAGTGTCGCGTACGGTTTTCCGGCGTTTGATCTTATTCCGGAAGCGTTTGCCCAAGTCCAGTCCCAGTCCTCTCGGGATCATCCGAAAACAGTCCTTTTACTTCTCAATGCGCATACCTCGAGCGATGCTCAACGGAACATCGCTGAGACTTTAAAGTACCTTCAGGCGCAGGGAATCAACTTAATTGGTCTCGAAGGCGCAGACGATGAGATCGATGGAAAGCTCTTCCGCCGTTTTCCATTTAAAGATTCGCTTGCTCATGCTGCTTGGCGGATGGTGGAAGAGGGAACGTTTACAGGCGCTGAGTATTTTTACATCACGGCGGAAAAACTCCCCGAGTTTTATGGAATTGAGGACCGGGATCTTTATCTCGAAAACCGCGAGGCGTTCACTCAAACGATCCGTTCCGCCGCGACACTGCAGCCAGCGCTCGAAGCTCTTCGCGGCGCGGTCGGCGCCCTCAAGAAGAAAGTTTATTCCAAGCGGCTCTTTGATTTTGACCGGATGATCACCCTGCATTCAGAAGGCGAGCTGAGTTTTATGGATTATCTGGAGGGGCTCGTCCGGGCCGCCAAGGAAGCGAAAATTGCACTTCCGGATTATTCCAATGTTTACGCGTTAGCAAAAGCAATTGAAAGAGATCGAAAGCTCAGAAAGAGAGAGCGCGAGAAAAATCTTGAGCGGATCCAGAGCGGACTGAATCCACGAAAGCTTTTCGACGAACTTGAAGTGATAACGAAACACATCTATGAGCGGCTGATCACATCGGAAAAGGAGAAAACCGCGCTGGAAATCTCAATCCAGTTTGAAACACTCACCAAACTTCTCACGATTCAATTGACGTATGAGCAGTGGACAGCGCTCGCTCGTTCCGGACAAACGAAAACCGCTCGGCTGAGTCCACCTCAACCGCACAGCAAGCCCGCATCCGTCATTCTGAGTCCCGCCTTTGGCGGGACGAAGAATCCAGAACGGGATCCTTCGGCTATGCACGGAGCGCTGCCTCAGGATGACGGTGCCTTTGCGAATGCATCGACCCCGTTTAAGCCTGGGGGCCCAGTGGTGGATGTCGCGTCAATGTTCTCCTTGATCCGGACGGTGCTTCATGAACGAGCACCTGAACTTTCGATGTCTGAGATCATGTCCATCGAAAAAGCTCAGGCGAGTGCGGTTCGTTTTTACGAACTTGCGGACAAGCGGAACGAAGTTTTCACTCAAAAAATCATTCGCGCGATGGAAGAGTCTGAAAAAGACGTTTCCGTCGTCGTGGTGGGCGGGTTCCACGAGGCAGGACTAAAAGAAGCGCTGGGAGCAGAGGGAATTTCAACCGTCGTCATCTCTCCGAAGATTAATGATTCCGCGTCTGATATTCCGTATGTGGATCGGATGGTTGGAATACCAACTCATCTCGAAGCGATTGCGGGCCGCCTGATCAGCGCGATCGATCTCGGTCAAAAGATTTCAGGCTTGACACCCATCGAGGTTCGTCAGCAGGCTGCGGTAGGTTTATTTCTTCTCTCTGCCATTTACGAGATTAAAAATAGTGGGCCGAGCGTAGCACAGGAGTTGATTCGGAATCTCGACCGCGCGGGACATCGCGCCGTGCCGAGTGTCCGTATGAGTATCAAATCACCCATTTGGAATGAAGTGGGCTTTGATTTACCAATTGAGGTTGATGGCAAGGAAGCCTCGCTTTCGGTTCAAGAGAACAACACCGGTAGCTTAAAAATTGATCTTGCACCTACCGTTGTGAGGGATGTTGTCTTGGATGACGAACCACCGGCGCTCCGGCTGTCGCGCCGCATGTTGCGTTTTTTCTTAGGGCCGACCTCGATTGGCGGATTTGCAGCGGAGCTGATTATGGCATATCGCGCGGAGATGCGAAGCAATGCCGAAGACGAAGAGGGATTGACTGAGCAAGAGCGGGAAGTTGTCAAGAAGCAGAAGGACAAAGATGTGCGAAAAGGATTGAGGAAAGCAGTCCATGCGAGCAAGGCAGGGAACAGAGGTAAGTTTCAAAGCGCCGCCAGGCGAATTTTTGGGCTTCAAATGACAAATGACGGTCTTGCGTTGTTAAAAGGAGCAGCACAAAGGTTGGGTCTAGATTTAAGCGAGGCAGCTAGAGTGGAAGCGGCCGAGCCGGAAAAAGCCGTAGAAGCTGTTGGAAACGAGCTGTTCAGACAGGAGGCAGCGGAAGAGAAAGGATCGGTGAGCAAGATTTAGGATCCAAGAATTGCAAGGCTTGCAAGTCAGGTCGCGAACAGACTGGGCATCGATCGGCGGAGAAGACCTGTGGACGATATGGCAGTGTTCCAGCAGTCCGTAGGTATTCTGTACGAATTTATAGAAACCGCAACGTCTCGTCTCGCTGCGTCTCACGCAGATGACGTCCGCAACTTCGATGCCTTATTCCGTCCTATTTCGTGGTATTTGGCAAAATTGGGAGGTTATGGCGAAGCACGTTTCGTTGCCCTCACGCCTTACCTTGACGAAATCAAGTCCCTTGACCGGATCATTTATGATTTTGTGGCCGCATGGCCTGAGGAATATTTCCAGTCCGAAGCGATTCGCTATCTCGAGGACTCGATCTCGCGGCTTGGAGGCGTGTTGAGGTTCATGCACCTAAACGAGGAAACGATTCGTCTGCTCAATTTATTTCAGCAGCGTACTGGTAATGAACCAGCGAGATTTATTGATTTTCATCTTGCGTTGGCGCATGCGAGCCTCGGCATCCGATATTTTCAGGTAGGCAATAGGGCTCAAAGCGAAGAACATCATCTGGCTTCTCTAAAGCACCTTGCCCGTGCGCTTCCGCTTTACAGCAGTGTCGATCAGTATCTTGAAAAAGCGTTGCTGACTGTGGGTACAACGACGATGCCAGTTGTGACGAAGATGGTTGAGCGTGAAGCGAATCCCGAAATCGAACAGGCTCTTTACGAGTATGTTCAAGCGGTTCGTCGCTATGCGGAATTTTGGCCCGATGCGGCGAGGCGTTACAGAAGCGCCATTTCACTAGCTTTGACGGTCGTTGCGTCCCATTGGTGGAAGCGTCACGCCTACCGCTTATGTAGAGAAGCGAGTGAGTTGTCCCTTGGAATCGATCCTCACAACACATACGGCATGCTCCATTTGGCGTCCACGTTCGCTGCGGAAGGCGATCTTGATCAGGCCGAGTTTTATCTTGGTCGGATTAAAGATACGGATCCAACGTTTGACAGAGGGTCACTCGAGTGGCGCATTCGGGATGGGAGGAGGAAGAGGTTCCCTATGGATCGATCCGACGAGGTTTTGACGGGCCGGAAGCCGCCCAAGCAAGAGGCTAAGGAAAAGAAAACTCCGAGAAAAAAGCAACGGTCCAAACCAGCGGCAGCGCCAGAAAAAATAGTCCGGGAAATTAAGATCGATCGGGCTGCCGTGCGCGCGTTAGTCCAAGATATCAGAAGCTATCACGAGATGCCGGAGCCGTCAGCGGAAGCCCAAGACAGTCTCCAGCAGAAGATTTCAAGCCTTGAGCTCGACAGCGATCTTACGAGCGATCTCTTCGAGCTGCTCTATGGAGAGCTCTTCGACGAGCAAATCGCGGCGCGCATCCTTAGCCGTTCTGAAGCCAGAGCGAAGCAGGATCAAAGATTCGACCTTACTCCTCGCCGTGCCGGTGTGCGGGAGAATTTGGGGGAAGAGGGAAGAGGGAAGAGGGAAGAGGAAAACCTTTCACCGATTCCGGCGACGGAAACTCTCATTCCAGGTGAGCCTCTTACCTCTACCCGCTTGCCGCTCACCGCTCTCTTGCCCCGCTCCGAAGCGCGGGCGCATAAGAAGACGCGGCAGGAAGCCGGGAAACGCCCTGTCAATGAAGATTTCATCGTATCGGACTTTGAATTGCTCCAACCGCTGTGGTTTCACAGGCTTGACCGATTTCTGCGCGATCATATCGTTCCGAAAATGAACCAGTCAGGATTTAAGGCCGACCTTAGCGGAACGGCTCCGGATTCAAGAGAAGCATTGAACCGACTCGCGGAGGTGTTGATGCCGCTATTAATAAATTTGCAAGCCCACGACTACGGTCTTTACACTCAAGATCCTGTCGTCTTTTTGCAGTATCGCATCGTTCCAA
>MHFT01000034.1:0-122 GCA_001804315.1 Omnitrophica bacterium RIFCSPLOWO2_12_FULL_50_11 | reverse complement strand
CCGCCGCTCTGAGGTGCGGACCCGATTGTCAACAGCGCAGTTGTTGAGGAATCTTCGTACATTCGTCCGCAGCATCGGAAGTGCGGAAAAAGTTGAAACCCGCTGGCCTCGCTACCTTTTTT
>MHFT01000033.1 GCA_001804315.1 Omnitrophica bacterium RIFCSPLOWO2_12_FULL_50_11 | reverse complement strand
CGACGATCCGGTTTGGCACCTCGATGTCGGCTCATCACATCCTGGAGCTGGAGAAGGTTCCAAGGGTTCGGCTGTTCGCCGATTAAAGTGGTACGTGAGCTGGGTTCAGAACGTCGTGAGACAGTAATTGACCGTTGCTGTCGCTAAACTTAGCTATATGCTGGAAAGTCTGAGTATCTTGCACTACTCTATTGAAGAGTGAAAATGTGGCAAGTGCAGACAATCAGCAGGAAAGTCGGGATCGCAGGAATGGAGATTACATCGCGGGATTTGTCGATGGTGAAGGCAGCTTTCACATTGCATTTCAAGAACGTCCAAACTTGAAATTTGGCTGGCAAGCCGTTCCGGGATTTCGTATCAGCCAAAATTTTCCAAGTCAGCACGTTTTGGAAGCAATTTGCAAGACATTAGGATGTGGTTACATCAAGACCAATGATGCTGCTGGAAAACGCGACAAGACCTTGGTGTATGTTGTAAGAGTTCGGAAGGATCTTTTGGAAAAAGTAGTTCCTTTTTTCGAGCGGCATCCATTGTTTTCTGAAAAACGAAAAGACTTCCAAATTTTTAAAATCATCGTTCAGATGATAGGCAGCAATGCTCATCTGAGCATCGAAGGTTTTAAAAAAATTGTTCGTCTTGCGTTTTCCATGAACGCAAATGGACGCTATCGCAAGCGAAGAAAGGAAACCATTCTTGCGAATCTTCGCATCCTCAGAGACTGTACGCTAAGTATCCCCCATGATTCCGGTGGATAAAGATACAGTCCGATCTTCATGGCGACATGAAGACCTTAGTAGAAATGCTAAGGCACCTGCCAAGTGGGTGGGTCAGTAGGGCTCGTGACAGAGCCTGAAGTAACAGAAATGTCGGTCCCTATCTATTGTGGGCGTAGGAACCTTGAGGAATTCTCTTCCTAGTACGAGAGGACCGGAAGAGGCGAACCTCTGGTGTGCCAGCTATTCCGCCAGGAGTAGCGCTGGGTATCCATGTTCGGAACGGATAAGCGCTGAAAGCATCTAAGCGCGAAGCTTTCTCCAAGATAAGGGTTCCCTCCCCCACCATTTTAAGGTTCGTCCATAAGGACGTTCCTTAAAGTGGTGGGGGATCGAAGACCCCTCGTAGACTACGAGGTTGATAGGCGAGAAGTGTAAAGGTAGTAATACCTGAGCTGACTCGTACTAATCGGTCGTTCGGCTTGACGATTTAAGCCCCGCTGCGCAAGCGGCGGGGCGATTTCATGAACGCGGTCCTTTGGCACTTGGGTTGTCAAAAAGCAAGGAACTACAGTCATAAAATTACAGTCATAAGTAGCAAGTCTTAAGTCGTAAGTAAAAACGTACGCCTCAAAACGCGATCGATTATGATTTCAGAGAATGACACCAAACTTGCTACTTACCCGTTAAAACTGAGCCGTCGGGGAGTTTCGTAAGAGAGCCCGATGGCTCATCCTGAGCGCAGCGCCTGCCAGAAAACGTGTCGGGTCCGTCGCTCTGTTAGGCGGAAAGGATCTTGCGAGATCCTTCGGGCCTGCGGCCCTCAGGATGATGGGTCGGAAAATACTCCGACCCATCACTTAAAACTTATTTCTCGGTGGCGATAGGAGAGGGGAAACACCCGTTCCCATTCCGAATACGGTCGTTAAGCCCTCTACCGCAGATGGTACTGGTTCCAAAAGGATCTGGGAGAGTATGAAGCTGCCGGGATTTGTTTCCAATCCCCCGCCACTTTAAGGTTCGTCCCAAGAGACATACCTTAAAGTGGTGGGGGATTTTTTGTTTCGCCTCTGAAGGCATTCTCATTTGGGGACGATATACTGTTTAACCAGTGGCGCTGCGACAGATCTGCGTCCTGGGCAAAACTGGTCATCGGGGAGTACGAAGAAACACCATGAAGTCGTTGCGGATGTACCTCACCAGTGCTTGTCTTGCACTCGTTTTGACGGGAGGGCTCTTTTTTTTGGTTGATCACGTTCCCTCTTTTAACCTGATCAACGAGAAAGGCAGAGATATTTTCTTTCAGTTGCGGCATCAGTTCGAGGAAAGACCGCCCGAAGCAAACTCCATCCTTTTGGTGAGCCTGGACGACGAGACATTAGTAAAGCTCCAAGCGCGGTGGCCCTACCCGAGATCCATTTATGCCGAAGTGTTAGGGCAGCTGGAGCCTTTTTCGCCGAAAGCGGTCGGCCTTGACCTCATTTTTACGGGGAGCGATTTTGCGCTGGAAAGCGACGAACAATTTGCAGCAGCGTTGAAAAAAGCAGGCAATGTGGTGATTGCTTCGCATCGGACGACACAAAGCGATGTGGGTCCGCTCCCGCTCATCCGCGACAGCGCTTGGCGCGTTGGTGTCGTGGACAAGGCGCGGGACGCCGATTACGTCCTGCGGCGGGCTTTTCTTTCCCTTCCTGCGGAGGATCAAGACTACCGCTCTTGGGAGCTGGAAGTGTTTACGAAAGCTTTTCCAGACGTCGATGCCTCAACCTTTCCGATGCGGAAAGCGGTCCCTATTAATTACCGAGCGAGGTTCAGCGAATTTCCGAGTATTTCTTTTTGGAAGTTGTTGGAGGGGTTGGCGCTGAAAGAGGAAGTGGACGATAAGATCGTGCTGATCGGACTTGTGGCAGAGGCCTTTCACGATATTCACGTGACGCCGCTTGGTTCAATGCCTGGAGTTGCTGTGAATGCCAATGTGATTCTCACGATGATGCGCCGAGATTTCTTTTTATTTGTTCCCCGTTGGGTGACGTTCGCACTCACTTTTTTATCGTTTTGGATGGCTTTGTTGGTTGCTGCATCAAGCACCGCCGTGCTTGGCGGGGCGCTCGTTATCGTGTTTGGCCTTATTTATTTTGGCGGCGCTTATTATCTGTTTTCCAAGCAGATCGTTTTCGATCCGTGGCTGTTAATCGCAGGAACGGTGGGTTGTTATCTAGGCGCCATTGTTTTTCGGCAGACTCAGCTTCTGCTTGAAAATTTGCGGCTTCAGGAGGAATCTGCCCGCGATCCTCTGACTGGATTTTACAACCGCCGGTTCCTCACGCTGAAACTAAAATCTGAGTTTAATCGAAGAATTGCGCGGCAAGGTTTATTTCGGACACGTGACGAGATTTCAGTCGTTATGATTGATCTCGATAATTTCAAATTGGTGAACGACAGCTTTGGTCACGCGGAGGGGGATCGCGTCCTTCGAACCATGGGAGCAGCGATCCGGTCTTCGGTTCGAAAGGATGAGTTGATTTGTCGTTATGGGGGGGATGAATTCTGCGTCATTTTGCCGGGTGCTTCTATTGAAGATGCTACGAAGTTTGCTGAAAAAGTTCGAAGCATCATCGCCGGTGATCCAGATCTTGCCTATCGGACGGCAGGCGGAACCGATACGATTCGTGTGACTGGGAGCATTGGAGTTGCGTCCGTTCGGGGAGCCAAGGCGATGGAATATGACAAGTTGCTCAAAGCTGCCGATCGCGCGTTGTACCGTGCAAAAACAGGCGGCCGAAATCAAGTTTGCGTTTACGATCCGGAGCGGGATGTCATCGAATAATTAACAAATTGAATGGAATTTTTTTGGACGGGTTGTTATCATAACGACAGCCGACGAAGATGTGCGAAGGAGTTTCAATGCCGTATGTCAATGTCAAATTAATTGGCAAGTTGACGAGAGAGCAGAAAGAGAAAATTTCAAAGGATATCTCAGAGTCCCTCCTTCAACATGCCGGTAAAGCTAAAGAACATACCTACATTGTGTTTGATGAAGTAGCAGGGGAAAATTGGGCAAAGGGCGACACGTTGTTTGGGTAATACGACAATGCCCATTCACAAGCAGTTGTCGGTATTTCTCGCCAACCGGCCGGGACTTTTGGCCCGGGTTTGCAGTGTTCTTTCCGAATCCAATGTGAACGTCCTCGCGCTTTCGGTGCACGATACCGTTGATACAGCTGTCGTTCGTCTCGTTCTCGATGATCCGATGAAAGGACTTCTCCTGCTCGAGCGCGAAGATTTCCACGTGACGGAACAAGAGGTAGTTGTCCTGGGGGTGGACAACAGGCCTGGCATTCTTGCCCGGATCGCGCAGCATTTGGGTCGAGCGGACATTAACATTGAATATGCGTACTGCACCGCTGGCAAAAACCAAACCTCGGGCTGCATCGTGCTGAAAACCGGTGAACCGGAGCGCGCCCTCGAGTGTCTGCGTGAGTTTGAGTTTGGATAACCCTGCCTCATGTTCAAACGGTTATACGGTTGGGTTCTTCACTGGGCGAACACACGTCACGCCGAGGCAGTCCTCTTTGTTCTTGCCTTCGCAGAATCTTCCTTTTTTCCGATCCCGCCTGATGTTCTGCTGATTGCGATGGTGCTTGCGGTCCGCGAGCGCTGGCTTCGCTATTTTGTCATTTGTCTCGCCGGGTCCGTACTGGGCGGAATGGCGGGTTATGCGATTGGTTGGGGTGTTTGGCAAGCGGTATCGGAATGGTTTTTTCGGTATGTTTTTTCGGAGACTACTTTTTCAAACGTAACCTCTCTTTATCAGCGGTATGATTTTTGGGCTGTCTTTGCGGCTGGATTTACACCCATTCCCTACAAGGTGTTTACGATCGCCGGCGGTGTCGCCCAAATCAACTTTGTGATATTTGTGGTCGCTTCTGTGACAAGCCGCGGCGCCCGGTTTTTCCTGGTCAGCCTTTTGTGTTGGATCTTTGGGCCGCGTATTCGATCGTTTCTGGATCGGTACTTCGCGTGGGTGACGATCCTTTTTTTTGTCCTGCTCGTCGGCGGTTTCGTTCTCTTGAAATACCTCTGGCGGTAAAGGGAAACACGTTATGGATCGTGAAATTGCAATTGATATTAAAAGCCTAACGAAGTTTTACGGCGGCTTTCGTGCGCTGGAGGACATCACATTTAAGGTATACGAGGGGGATTTTTTTGGATTTCTTGGTCCCAATGGTGCGGGAAAGACCACCACGATCAACGTGCTCACGGGGCTTGCCAATTACCAGTCTGGTTCTGTGCGTGTTTTCGGTCATGACGTGACGGGTGATTATCGTAAGGCGCGCGCGTTGATTGGTTTGGTTCCACAGGAATTTAATTTTGACCCCTTTCTGACGGCCGAGCAAATTTTAATTTATGAGGCGGGATACTTTGGGGTTCGCAAGCGAGAAGCGCGGCGACGAGCGGATGAATGGCTCAATGAGTTCGGCTTGAGTTCTTATCGGCGGCTTGACTTTCGAAAATTGTCAGGAGGTTTCAAGCGCAGGCTGCTGATCGCAAGAGCGCTGATGCATCGACCTAAGATTTTGATCCTCGACGAACCCACCGCCGGACTTGATTTAGAGCTGCGTTACAAACTTTGGGATTTTTTCAAAGAGATGAATCGTAACGGAGTCACCCTTCTCTTAACCACCCATTACATTGAAGAAGCGGAAAAGTTGTGTAACTGCATCGGTGTCATTCACGAGGGCCGGATGAGAGCGGTGGACGAGAAAGATCGCTTGATTGAACGCATGAGCGAAAATGTGGTGGACATCCAGCTCAACCGGCAGTTGGCTGAGGTGCCGCAGGAACTCACGGATTACGGTGTTGAACTCGTCGATGGCGGAAGCACCATTCGGATGCGGGAGCGTGAACAAGTGCTTTCAAAGTTGCTGAAAACGATTCATGCGCATGGAATCGAAGTCTTGGGCGTGAACGTCAAGAAAACAACGCTTGAAGACGTTTTCTTCCGGCTGACGAAAAATGATCGTGGGCAATCTCATCGGTTTTAAGTCTCTTGTCGAGCGCGAGATCGTTCGCTTTGCATCGGTTTTTTTGCAAACCATCTTTCCACCGCTGATTACGAGTTTTCTCTACATTGCCGTGTTTGGTTACACGATTGGGGCGAGAATCAAGGAAGTTCAAGGAACTTCGTACCTTGAATTTATCATTCCTGGACTCCTGATGATGTATGTCATTGAAAGCGCGTATCAAAATACCTCGAGCTCACTTTTTATTTCCAGGTGGGCGGGGCACATTCAGGAAATTCTGGTTTCGCCGCTTTCTTATTTTGAGATGGTGCTTGCCTTTCTGATCGGAGGCCTCGTGAGGAGTTTTGTCATTGTCACCGGTGTTTACTTTGTCTCGCTCCTTTTTACTCCGTCGCCGATCGAGCATCCCCTCGTTGTGCTGTTTATGGTGCTCCTGGTGTCTCTACTATTTTCCTCGATCGGGGTCATTGTGGCACTTCTGGCGGAAGAGTTTGAACACTTAACGATTTGTACCACCTTTGTCATTACCCCACTTGTTTTTTTCGGCGGCGTTTTTCATTCGGTCCAGATGCTTCCAGCAGTGCTTCAGACCGCGACCGCATTTAACCCAATTTATTACATGGTCAATGGCATGCGGTACGGGATGTTGGGTACCTCAGATGTACCTATTGTGCAAAGCATGTCGGTAGTCTTTTGCTTGTTTATGATACTCTTTTCGTTTACTGTATTTCTATTTAAGACAGGATTTAAATTGAGAAAGTGACTGCTCGGAGGGTTTTTTCCGAGCAGTCATCCTGAGGCCGTGTTCAAAGGCGATGCCGAAGGATCCAGGTGGGGATCCTTCGTCCCGCCAAAGGCGGGACTCAGGATGACGCAGGTAGAACACATGCTCTCCTCCTTTATCGCACGAAAGAAAGTGGTTGTGACCGATCCCTCGCGCCAGGAATTAGCCAAAGCGTTTTGGGACAAGGATGGACTTATTTGGGTGGATCTGGAAGATCCGACCGAATTTGAAAGTGAAATCATGATCGAGCTCTTCAATTTCCATCCGCTTGCCATTGAAGACTGCTTGATGGATCACAGCGAACCGAAACTGGATGACTACGACGAACACCTCTTTTTAGTGACGCACGAGATGGCGGAAACCGCGGACGAAGAGCTCAAAACGATTGAACTCGACCTCTTTGTGAGCAAATCTTATGTCGTTACGTTTCACAAAGCGCCCTTGCCAAGCATCACGCAGCTTCGCGATCAGATTCGAAGGGAAAATGGATCTACGGTTTTAGAAGGCACGGACACTCTCGTTCACGCGATTCTAGACCGCCTGGTTGACCATTATCTACCGATTTTGACGGAACATGAACGGCGGATCGATGAAATTGAGGAGCGCTTATTTGCTGCAAGGGCGGATGATTTCCTGAGAAGAATCTTGAAAATTCAAAAGGACGTACTCTTTCTCAAGCGCATGATGAGTCCTCAGCGGGAGACGATCAGTCACCTGTCGCGGAGCGCGCGTTCTTTTGTGCGTCCCAAAAATTTAATTTACTTTCGCGACATCTACGACCACCTTTTCCGTTACCACCAGATGGCAGAAGAACTGCATGGGATGGTCAACGGAATTCTCCAAATTCATTTTTCTCATGTTTCCCACCGGCTGAACCAGGTCATAAAGACCATGACGGTGATCGCGACCTTAGCACTTCCAATGATCGTTGTCTCCGGCATCTACGGGATGAACTTTGCGCACATGCCGGAGCTCGAGTGGCGCTACGGGTATTTTTTTGTGATCGGGCTCATGGTACTCATTTCCGTTTCGCTCCTTTCCTGGATGAAGATGAAGAAGTGGCTTTAAAGCGCCTAACAAAACCGACGTCATCCTGAGTCCCGCCCTTGGCGGGACGAAGGATCTCGGTCGGGATTCTTCGTCCCGCACCTTCTGGCTCGGCAGCGTCCAAGAAGGTGCGGGACTCAGAATGACGGTTTTGTTAGTGGTGCTTGAAATTAGGGTTGATTTTTAGTATTACTAATGGCATACTTAAGTATGAAGGAAATATTACTGATGGGTCGAGGTGTTTCCCCGACCCATCATCCCGAGCGAAGCGAGGGATCTCATCAATGAGATCCTTTCGGCCCTTTCCGCCCCGCCACAAATCGCCGGCGGGTCGCCAACGCCTTGTGGCGACAAACAGAGCGCGGACCCGCTGCGTTTTCTGGCGGGCCTCAGGATGATCCCACCACCTATTCATGCGCCGAAGGCGCATTGGCCCTCTGGGCCAAGAATAGGTGGTGGGATGAGCCGTCTTTGTCTGAAAAAAACTCCGCGACGGCTCATATTACTATAATTTGAGGAGGTCAATCACCCCTATGGGCGAAAATACAACCAAAGTGGCAGTCAGTTTACCCACCGAAACTTATAAGCAAGTGGAGCGCTTACGCCGGCAAATGAAATTAGCACGGAGTGCTGCCGTTCTGCAAGCTCTGCGTCTTTGGCTCCACCAAAAGCAAGAGCGTGACATGGAAGAGCGCTACGCAGCCGGGTACAAGCAGAAACCGGAACATCCTCGGGAGGTAGAACCCTTTTTCCAGGCGGGTCTTTCTAGTTTTTCACCGGAGTCTTGGTGATGGAGCGTGGGGACGTTTGGTGGGCCGAGCTTCCGAAGCCTGTCGGGCGAAGACCGGTTGTCATTTTGTCCCGGAATCGGGCCATTCACGTAAGGGAATACGTGACGGTGGCTGAAGTGACGCGCACGATTCGTGATATCCCTGTCGAAGTTCTTCTTGGGCCGCCAGATGGCTTGCCTGCGAAATGTGTCGTGAACGTTGACGTCATCAATACCATTCCAAAGAAACTGCTCGTCGACCGAATCTCAGTTTTGTCAGAGGAAAAGCTTGCCGCCATTGAATCTGCGCTTAAGTTTGCTCTCGCTCTGTAGTCGGTTGGTGTTAGGGCGCATCTTACTTCAGACCGTTGAATTCGCCGCGCCCAGATAACAGATAACCGAGCACAGAGTACAGACTTTCTTCAATGTTTTTTCTGTTCTCTGTGCTCGGTCCTCTGTACTCTAAGCGTGGCAGTGCGACCGCCTGGAATGGGACGCACCCGGTGTTATGTCGCAACATGCGTTTTGAGGGACGATGCCCCGTCGTAGACCGTCTCGCTGGCTTTTGACTTTTTGCTTGAGCTTTTCTATTCTTTTTCTGCCGGCCCCTGCCTCAGAATCTTCCGGGATTTTGATCGAAGAGGTGAGTGACCGGAATTATCTCCCCAAAGTTCTCGCGCTGATCGATGGGGCTCGGCATTCGATCGATGTCTCCATGTATCAGGTTCTTCTTCCAGGCGAAGATGAGGAGCATCCAGTTTCAAAGATCTTAAAAGCTTTGGCACGTGCCCAAAATCGCGGCGTTCGAGTCCGGGTCTTACTCAACCGCTATCTCGATTATGTGTCCGGGGAAACGGCGCCTCTTGCGCGAAGCTTGGCTGCCACCGAGTTCCTCGAATCGAGTGGAATCGAAGTGGTTTTTGCCCACTCCGCGCGGCGTCTCCACGACAAGGTGATCGTGATCGATGAGCGCTGGGTCGTCGAAGGAAGCATGAATTGGACCCAGACGGCGCTTTTGGGCAATTGGGAGTCGGCAACCCTAATCGACTCAACGGACTATGCCAAGAAAAAACTTGCTCGGATTCGAGCCATTCCGTTAAGTCGAGAGAAGACACTTGACACGTTGGGTGATGAGGGCGAACTTCTCGAACTCTCAGGAATGCTGATGCGCCAGAAACAATATTTTCCCGACCTTTTAAGACGCAAGGATGAGAGGATTTTCGAATTTTATCTTTGGCTTTCAAAGGAATCTCACGTGAAGAAAATTGAAACTTTTGTTCTGACCGATGAAACGCTCTTTGGCGTTTTTAGGTTGGATCCAGGAAAAACTCAAAAGGCGAAACGCCGGGAAGCGGTCCGGCTCCTAAAGAAACTCACTCGACGAGGCCTGATCGGTTTGAACATTCCAAGTGTCGGTGCCGACGCTCGAGTGACGTTTCGGGAAATGGCTTCCGATTCCCATCCCAAGCTCACGTTGCCGCTCGTTTATTTTGATTACGGCCTGCCGGCGAAGCTGTCGTTTACGGCCGAATTTGCATACCTCGTGAGCCGTCTTGAAATGACGCAAAGCGCAAGCCTGCCCTGGTGGTGGCGCTCACAGGAGGATTTGACCGAAGAGTACCACCTTAATCATACGACGCTCACAAACGGGATGCTCGAGCTAAAGCGCGAAAATATGATTGAGATCGTCCATGACGACGCGCCGGAAGGCGCGCCGCATTCCGAGCGTTTGGTCAATCGCTACCGCACCAATCGTTTGATGGACCCTCGTGTGAGAGCCAAGCAAAAAGAGAGATTAATCCAAAAATTCGGCAAAGAAGATTTCGACCGTGCCCAGCATTTCGCCGACGTGATCGATGAACCCAATGATTTTGTGGTCATTGCGACGATCCTGAAATGGATGGGAGTTTATCCGGCTGGGGACCTTGAGGCGGCATTCGATCAAGTCTCCCGTTATGAGCGGAACAATCCCCGCCGCTCGGTTTATTATTTGGCAGGCATCTTAGCAAAAAGATAACAGTTCCGGCGGACAGGCTATGAATGCTTAGGCGGCGTGTTTAAATTTTTTGCTGGCAACCTTAGCCAGCGTTCGCAAGGCCTCATTGACCGATTGAGAATCCGGAAAAAGGGCGGCTACGTCCGGGGACAAAACAACGACGTTTGTCCTGCCGGCATAGCGCTTGGCGTATTTTCCACGAACCCCTATAGAACCACCAACGGCGCTTGGAAAATAAGCGACCCCGACCGTCCTCATCCAACGTCAAGTTGCTCCTTGAAATCACCGGCCAATGGTGCTGCCAAGTGTAACAATGCGCAGGTGTAGAGGCAGAAAGATCTACACGTCAACTCCAACGTACCCACATACTCCCATGCGGGGAGAATTGACGACGGGAAGAAGCATTTCTTCGCTGCATTCATGTTTTGCGGCACACGCACGACAGTAAGAGGCGGCTTTCTCGTCGCCGCATTCTGTACAAACCGATTCGGCAGGCTGGCCGCAAGCAGCGCACTTAAAACCGATGGGCTCATTTCGGGAAAGAACCGTGACGCCCTTCTTATTCAACCGGCCCTCTCTTTCCCAGAGAACTTTGAGATCAAGATCGGTCGTACTCCCGAAATCATATTCGTAGTGAAAGACCATCCCGCTCGATAGCACGCTGCCTAGACTTATGTCCATTGTTTTACTCTCTTCCTCATCAAACGTTTTGGCCATAAAATCTGGCTCACCCGTTTCCACCTCATACCGGACATCCTGAATCGTAAAGGCACTCAAGTGACCGCAGCATTCGAGCCAGGTTTTCCGAAGGAAATCATCCAGATCTTCAAGTTTAGTGCTTTCGGCCGCCTCGAGGAAAAGCCAATAGGCGGGATTGTAAGCGGCCCAAACCTTAAGACCATAGATCTTCGAACGTTTTGCAGAGCTTTCTTTGCCAACGGCTTCTTGCCGTTTCACGCAAGATTGCAGGTGCTTCGTCATTGATGAAAAGACAACTGAGTCTCCACAGAAGGTGCACTTGCCACGACTCTCCGGTCTTCTTCCCATAAATCACCCCCTCGCTTTAAGAGAAACTAAAGTTATTACCCTTACTTTTACCCCTTTTTGGAGGCGTTACCCCCAATTGCAAGATATTCTTTTAAGGAGTGAACAAGGCATTAAGATCCAATATTTTATGGAAATAACCGCTCTGCTGGACGTCTTTGGTGATCTGTCCTGCACAAACGAGCATTTTTTCTATAGTGTAAAGTTTTTTGGGCTTGAGAAGGGAAATCTTCTTCTCCACTTCACGAATGACCGAGTAGCCTACGGGGGAAGTTTGAAACTTGCATTCGATCACCGTCAAAATATGGCCGTGCCGGTGAAGTAAAATATCAATTTGGAACCCCCCCGCATTTCTCCCCTTCCTGCCGGGCTGACGGAAAAAAGGCCCATAACCAATAATCTCATCCAGCTCAATTCCTGCATGGCGAAGCAAGTTCGGCAAATTCTTGATGCAAAACTGCTCAAAAGCCAAGCCAAAGTAAGTGTCGATGCTTTTCTCGGCTAATTGCGCGAACAGACCCGGCTTGGTATTAAGCTCAATGATTCTTCGATTCGGCTTAATATAGGAAAAATAAAATTGAAGCCATTCATCCCACAGAACGATTTTTTTTGTTTTTTCTCCTGCTCCCATCACGGAGGATGGAGAAAATACCCTCACAAAATCCGCTTGCTCAAGCGCTTGGATATAGCCGGATAAACCGCCTCCTGCTTTTATGCCCAAACGCTTGGCTAAGGTCTCTTTTGAACAACTGCGATCTGCCAGGATTTCGACGATGGACTCATAGGTTTTGATGACTTTAAACTGCTCCTTGAATAGGGTCTCAAACTCCGTCAGAAAAAAGGAATTTTTTGTGAAGCACAACCTGTCCATATTTGCGGCCAAGGATTGTGTGGGGTCCATCTGTTCCAGATATTTAGGAATGCCGCCAAAAATCATCAAAAATTTAGCGGTTTCAAAGCTTGAACGATATTTCTTAAAAAATAAAACAGCCTCATGAGCCGGCAACGGGTCCAGCTTAATCTCAAAAGTCTTTCGATTATGTAACGCCTTAGAATGGATCAAGTGTTTAAGCATGAAGTTTGTTACCGAGCCGCACAAAACAAGCGTCAGCCTGGGATTTTCTTTCCACACGTTATCCCAATAGAACTTAAGAAGGGAAACCAACTCCGTCCTTCCGGCTGCCATCCAGGGGAATTCATCGAAAATAACGTAATGCCTTCCTCTTTTAATATGAAGGGTCAACGCCTCAAATGCATCTTTCCAGCTGTGTGCAAGAGTCTCGGGAGTCCCTGTTTGTTTGGCCAGTTGATCTGTGAAGTGCTCGATTTGCTTTTTTGCAGAAACCTTCTGCAACGCCTCAAAATGCAAATCGCCTTTATGCGTTTTGAGTTTGGCAAGAAGGGCGCTCTTGCCCACGCGGCGGCGGCCGTAGACAATACCAAGCTCAGCGCGGGGCGAATGAATCGCCTGTTGGATAATTTTTAGCTCGTTTTCTCTTCCGTAGAACATGGCGTGTAGTATAGATCGGCAAGAATCGCACGTCAAACGATCTTTGCCGATCTGAGCCATTTTTATCTAGATCGGCAAGGATAGCCGATTAGCTGATCTTTGCCGATCTATGTTAAATTTCGCAGGCTTAGCGCTCACCTTTTCGGCCTCAAATCCCCAATGATTTTGAAGATGACGGGATCCTCGTCGGATGATGCTGGCTTCAGATTTTTCGGGCCTTGTCCTTGTGGAGATCTCATTCAAAGACTAAAGCCATGAGCCCAAAATATACAGCTTTAAGTGTCCTAATTCGAGATTAAAAGCCGCCGGAACCGTTATCTTGCAGGAGGGGAGATTATGTGTTATCTTTTTTAAAAGTGCTTATGTTGTCTACTTCTACGCCTTTATGGGGGGGCCACAGTGGAGAAAAGGCGGTATGATTTTCCGTTGCCTTATCTAACGATCATTGTGTCTTTCCTTCTGCTTTTCTCAGGGAACGCCCAGGCTGAGATTATTGCGCTCGCCAATGGTTCGTTCCTCGAAGGAACGATTATCGAAGAGGATGACCAATTTTATACCGTTGAAGTGCCGGATGGAAAAGTAAAGGTGCCAAGAAGCAACGTCAAAACGATTTGGCGGGGAACAAAAGCAGAACTCGTCGAGCGGCGCGGTCCAGCGCTTGAATTGGTAAAAGGATACGAACTTTATCAGGAGGGAAAATTTAAAGAATCGCTCGACGCTTTCAAGCAGGCATCGGAGCTGGGCGCAACGAGCCACGTTGTTTATGCGAACCTGGGAAGCGCTTATGCGTCGGTGGGCGAGCGCGCGAAAGCAGAGCAGGCATTTCTGACGGCCCTCGAAAAAGATCCCACAAGCCGCGAAACGCATCTTAATTTAGCCAACCTTTACATGTCTTCCGCCAACTACGCAAAAGCGGTTGAAAATTATGAGAAAGTGGTCGAGCTTGGTCCCGAGGATAAGTCTTTTTATCGAGATCTTGCCTACGCTTATTATGCGGTTGGTAATTACGATCGAGCGTTAGCACTTTACGAAGAACTCGAGCGTAAAAATGACATCGTCAATCTGAACAACAAGGCAGCAACCTTAATTCAACTGGGGAAACTAGAAGAAGCAGGATCCATATTAAACGAACTTGCTTCTGCTCATCCTACATTTTTAAAGGCGCATCTCAATCTCGCTGAGCTGTACAAGCGGAAAGGTGAAGACGAAAAAGCGATTCATCGGTACCGGATCGTTTTGTCATTTGATCCCAAGGATCACGCGGCGCGGATGGCATTGGGCCGGTTTTATATGGAAAGGAGTCTTGTCTTGAAGGCACAGGAGGAGTTTCAAGCTGTACTTGACGACGATCCCGGCTATCTCGACGCCCGATACTATTTAGCGGAGATTTACACACAGCGGCAGGCATTTCGTGAGGCGATCGAGCAGCATGAGAAAATTTTGGAGCATTACCCGGACCACCTTGCAAGTTACAACAACATCGGTCTTCTTTATCTTAAAATGAATCAGCCCGAAAAAGCACTTGCCGAATATGAGAAACTCTTCGCCCGAGATGACAGCTATCCGAAAGCGCATGTGAATGCCGGTCTTGCGCACATTTTTTTGGGCGATGCGGAAAATGCCGCCAAAGAGTGGGATCGCGCGCTTGAGCTTGATCCAACTCTCGAATCTGCTGTGACGAATAAGCGCTTACTCGAGGATATCTTGAAGGGGGACCCGAATGAAGTGCCGTCTTAAGCGTGGGTGCATCACAGTTGATGCAGTGATCCGAACGTCATTGCAGGGCAGTGTACCAGCAGGTGTTGCCGAAGGAATCGCAAAAGCACCGTCATTGCGAGGATGCGATCCGGGCAGATCCCTCGCCCGTCATTGCGAGGCCAACAGCCCATGCAATGGCCGAAGCAATCTCGCATCCGAGATTACTTCGTCCAAGCCTGGTATGCTTCCTCGTAATGACGGTGCTATTGGATTGCTTAGGCACTGCTTTGGTTCTCTGCCTCGCAATGACGACTGTATGAAGTGGGATGCGCACCGCAAGCATTCGAGGCGCGGTTTTTCCTTGGTCGAGATCATCGGAGTCCTTGTGATTATTGCGCTTCTTGCGGCTTTGGTGATTCCAAGAATTCCAGGCTGGATCCATCGGGCGCAAGAAGCAGAAGCGTTCAACAACTTGGGTGCGATCCGCCGGGCAGAACTTTTAATGCATCAGCTATCGGGCAGCTTTGTGGATGCCCCTGACCACCCTGCGATTGAATCCATACTCGATCTTGTAGTCGGAGCTCGGGTTTATAGGTATATGGTCGTCAACGCCACAGCAGAAGACTTCCTCGCCCTGGCCATCCCCGTGTGGCCTTACAGCGAATGGCTTAAAACCGTATCGATGAGAAAAGACGGCTTTGTCAGCGGTGTTCCGTTCGGCGGTGCGCAGCGAGCCCCACGAGAAGGTTCAGGGGATGGGGATTCCGGCGATGGTTCTGGAACAGACAGCGGCGGTTCCGGTAACGGGAGCGGCGGTGGCGGCGGTTTCGGCGAGGGTGGTGACGGGGGGGAACTTCCGCCTACTGTTCCCGGTCAAATTCCCGGTTTTGGATCTGAAATACCTGTTGATCCTGTCACACCAACTGGTGTTGAGTTGACATCCAATGACGGATGGATTGCGATCGGGTGGGATGATGTTTTGCAACCTCCGGGAACCTTCTATGGGATTTCTGAAGCGGAGAGTGAGGACGGGCCTTTTACACCAGTACAAGGGACGCGCGGCAGCTCTTGGGCATTTCAAGTGCCAAATGGACAACGACGCTGTTACAGAGTACAAGCATTTACTGAGAGTAAACAATCAGGCGATTCCAGGATCGTATGTGCTGCGGCAGCTCCAAATTCCGTTTTTACCGAGACATTAAACGCGGTGAAAAATCTTTTAGGTGGATCGACAGAACCAATTCGAAATGTAGATGGGGTTACAAGCGGGAGCCAACTTGCGCAAATCTTGAGCGACGACCATGTTCCTATTTTGTTCGGAACCGGATCTGATACAGCTCTTGCGTGGGAGCAAGGCAGAGTAAATGATCCGATAAATATTGGCGTGATCACGATTAATATCGGTCTTATGGGGTCGCCGGGGAGTATGGCCGCAGAGATAGTTACGGCTGTCCTCGCTCATGAAGCGGTACATTATGTCTGGTGGAAAGACTATCGTCCGTATTATATTAATGCCACTCCAGATCCGGCACTGGGCGTTCCTCCCGGAGGAGGGATTCGCAGTGACAATTCGATAGATCAGGAGTATCGTTCGGGAATTGCGGGATCAACTGTGTGGCGCGAGATTAGGAGCAATGTCGATTATAATTCCCTCGGCGCGGTTGGGCAGAGTAATTACCAATCGTTGGACGAGTGGGCAAAGCTTGCGCTTGATATGACAGAAGCGGATGGAAAGCAGCGTTTAAGGGGTTTTGGTTCCTACGCAACTCTCAATGATTATTGAGATTGGGGCAAGTTTTCTCGGATACTGAACTGGTGCAAAATGGTTAAGAAGAAACCGCATCTAAAAATTCTTTTTCCGCTGTGCTTAACGGTGATCGTAGCATTGGTCACTGTTTTTGTTGTTCGTTCGTACCGCGAAAACCAAAGGGAAGGTAAAATCATGGAAAGCTATCTCACGTATACGGGCTCAAATCCTGCTCTCGACATAACGTTTCAATATCCCCCGCATTGGAAACCGGTGGAATCACAGGGCCGTACCGAGCGATATGATGATGTTCAGGTGATGGGACCCCGGAACGACGAAGCAGATTTTGGCACTTCCGTATCGGTGACTGTTCGTCCAATGGGAGAGGAAGATGCTTCTCGCCTTCTTTCGGAGTATTTGAAAATGATCGGGAAATTTAGTGGCTTCAAAGTTGTTAAAATCGAAGATTCTACCATTGCCCGAAAAAGTGCCGCGCGTGGACGGTACGAATACGTCTTGCGACTCCCTTACCGTCATATAAATGCGAGGGATGTTTTAATGAGGGAAGAAACTGTTTTTGTGACGAAACCGGGCAAATCCTATCGACTTACTTTCACTTCAACTGCGGATCAATTCGACGAATACCTACCTGTCTTCCATCGAATGCTTAAAACCTTCCGCTTCACAAATTAACCTGCCTGCGCTTTTGTTCACTGCCTCGCAATGACGGCTGCATGAAGTGGTATGCACCCCACGCTGCCGAAATCGCTTCCAATTTTTCCTAATTTAGGTATGATGTTTCGAAATGGATACATTCCTGAAAACTAACTCTATAAGTCAGGTGAGAGCAGTATAAGCTCCTCAATGACATCTGATTCCCAAGAACCGCTAAAGACGAAGAGACAAGAGATCCTTAGAGTGGCTGCCCGGTACGGTGCCAGGAACGTGAGGCTTTTCGGCTCTGTGGTGAGGGGAGAAGCGCGCGCCACGAGTGATGTGGATTTTCTTGTGGATATGGATCCGGACCGCAGTTTGATGGATTTGGCTGGTCTTATCCTAGACCTTCAGGAACTGCTTGACCGAAAGGTGGATGTCGTGACGGAAGATTCGATTTATTGGCTCCTGCGCCGTCGCATTCTCAAGGAGGCGAAGCCGTTATGAAGGATGCACGCGTCTACTTAGCCCATATTCTGGAATGCATCGACCGTGTTCAGAAGTTTACCAAGGCCGGAAAGGACGCCTTTCTTCAGGATCCGATGATTCAAGATGCCGTGATTCGAAATTTTGAGGTGATAGGAGAAGCTGCTAAGCGAGTCACGGATGAATATCGGAAGGCTTACCCAGAAATTCCTTGGCGAAGCATGGGAGCCTTTCGGGATGTGCTGATCCACAATTACGAGGGAGTTGATCTCAATCGAGTCTGGCAAGTGATCGAACGAGAGCTTCCGGCCTTGAAGAAAGCCATCGCGGCTTTTCTTCCTCCTCTTGAAGAACTTGAGAAAGAACTGGCGGGGGAAACCCCCGTCAAAAATAAAAAAGAGCAAAAAAGGAAACAGGGTCAGTGACTCTAAACTTGAGAAAAACTAAATCAGAAGTGAATCTTTGCAAAATGCTTCCATTATTCATTCCTCCCCCTTGTGGCGGAGGATAAATCTCCCACCATCCCGACCCACAGTGAAAAAATGGTAGGGGATAAAGGTGGGGGTATAGTGGAAAAATCACTTAATCCCCCCATCCTAACCTTCCCCCACAAAGGGGGGAAGGAGTGTTCGTGTGGCCATTTTGCAAAGATTCACTTCTAATGAGGCAAGAAACTGTTTTCGTGACGAAACCGGGCAAATCTTATCGAATTACTTTCACTTCGACTGCGGATCAATTTGACAAATACCTGCCTGTGTTCCAGCGCATGCTGAAGACCTTCCAGTTTAAGAATTAACCTGCCTGCGCTTTTTCACATCGAGAGGAGCTCGACCTCTCAAAACGATCAAGATGCTGTGGGGATTCTGGAGGACATTCGGTCGTAACAATCGAGTGAGGGAGCCAAAGGGTTCAAGCGGGAATGGCGAGGATTTCGGCAGAAGCGGTCCCCTGAGGGATAGGGAGCTTCTCTTCCCTCATGCCTCGGATATGCAACTCAATCGCTTCCATAATGTTCTTTTCTACCTCGTCTCGGCTGGAGCCGGTGCCGATACATCCAGGAAGGTCCGGGCAATACGCGGAAAAGTTGTTCTCGCTTTTTTCAATCACGACTAAAAATCGGTACATTTTGTTTGCCTCTTTCTCTTAGATTTTATTTAAGCTGCGCCATCGAGGAGTTTTTTTAAGAGAGCCCGATGGCTCAGCTATTTATTTGATTCCGACAAGCCCCAGCGTCATGCACCCGTGAGGTCGTTCCCTTGACAAGGACTTGCGGAGGTGCTATCGTTACACGCAGATAGTTAATCTACTTAACTATTTCTTGTGTTAACAATTGTCGAGGGTCCCTTCCATGAAGCCGGCCGAGCAGGAATTTCAGGACACGGTCCGCCAGCTGCAGCTTAAATTTACCAGGTTTTACGCACGGTTTTTATCGCAGCACGATCTCACCTTTCCACAATTTGCGTTGATTAGCTTGGCGTATCACGAAGGGGAAGCGCCGATGAACGCATTTGCCAAGCGGCTCATGATTTCACTTCCGGCGGTCACACATCTGGTGGACCGGCTCGAGCGTGACGGATTCATCCGCAGGATTCATCACGGCCGCGACCGGCGGGTGACGTTAATTCGAATCACAGAGAAAGGTAAAAAAGCGGTTGCGGAAACCCAAGGCCGCATTCAAAAGCTTTTTTTAGGGCTCCTCCGGGAATTTCCCCTGAGGGATCGTGCGGCGATCCAGAAATTCTACGTTCGATTCGCTGCGCAGCTTGAGTACGAGCTGCGCGCGGAATTGGCATCGAGATGAATGAGATCCTTCGCTTCGGCCTCAAATGCGGGCCTCCGCTCAGGATGACGAGTCGGGGGAAAGAATAAATGTTTCGAGCAGCAGTCATTTTCATCGCGTTTTTTCTCATCTCGCTTCCGGCAGCGCTCCTGGCGGAGATCGAGGATCTTCGTCCGCTCGAAGAAAGCTTACAGTTAACCGAAGAAGGTCGCCACCTTTCACTCAAGGAAGCGGTGCGGCTCGCTATTTTGAGAAGTTTGGATATTAAGATTCGAGACCTGGACCGGAAGTCAAAAAACGCCGAAATCCTCAAGTCGAAATCTATTTACGACACGACTTTTGACACTTCATTCGAGTATGAGCATGATAGCAAACAAAATGCCTCTAGGATTGCCGGCACAAAAGCAATCACGGGGAATTTTGACCTCAGTTTTGAGAAGAAACTCCTCACTGGGACGGACATCACAGTTTCTTTAGAACATGAACGCTCTTCCACGAATTCGTCGTTTGCCACACTGAACCCCAGTTATCGGGCTGTGGGTAAGTTGAGCGTGACACAGCCGATCTTAAAAAATGCTTTTGGCTTTCTCGACCGATCCGAAGTGAAACTGATCAAGATCGACGTCGAGCATTTTGACTACGAGACGCGAAATCGAATTGAGGAAGCCATGAGAACGGTGATCGACGCCTATTGGCAGCTCGTTTGGGTTTACGAAGTGCTTGAGGCGCGGGTGGAAGCGCTCGAGCGCGCGAAAGAGTTTTGGGAAGTGACAGCAGAAAAATTCACATTCGGGATGGCTGAAAAACCGGATCTTTACGCCGCTGAAGCAAACGTCCGCAATCGTTTTAGCGATGCCCTTGTCGCGCGGCACGAAGTTGAAAACCAAGTCAATCAAGTTCAAGTCCTTTTGGATCTCGCGGAGGATGAGTGGATGATTCCGACCGAGCGTCCCCAGTTTAAGGAGTTTTCGCGCTCGCTGGATGACGCTCTTGTCCAAGCCTTTACGAATCGCCGCGATTACGAGCAAGCCAAGCTCGATATCGAGATGAGCAACATCCGCCTCCGAATGAAGAAAAACAGTTTGTGGCCCGAGCTCGATCTGGAAGGCTCTTACGCCTCGAACGCCCTTGATTTAAATGTCCAGAACGCCGAGGGCGAGGTGTTTGGATTTAACCATCCGACGTATTTCGCGAAGGCAGCGCTTACGTGGCCTCTTGAAAATCGCGAGGCGCGTGCGGAGTTTCGTCAAGCGAAATATGAAAAGGAGAAAAAAATCCTTGCGTTTAAGAAATTGGAGCAGGAAATTTACCGCGAGATTGACGACCATTGGCGCGGTGTTTTGATGTCGTACAAGCGGGCAGAACAGTCTGAGAAAGTCAGGGACCTCCAGGCGAAAAAGCTCGAAGAAGAAGAGAAGAATTTTAGACAGGGCAGATCCAGTACCAAGGCCGTCATTGACTTTCAAGACGATTCCATCGAGGCGAAGCTCCGCGCGAGCGAAGACTTAGTGGCGTACGAGCGCGCGAAAATTGATCTCTTGAGAACGGAGAATACGCTGTTGGAGACGTTGGGGATCAGTGCATGAACATCGGTGAATTTTCAGTAAAAAATTCTCTTTTTGTCAATTTGCTGACCGTGTTTGTCCTCCTTGCGGGTTTGACGGCGGTTGCGAAATTGAACCGCGAGGCCTTTCCCAACATTTCACGTGATGTCGTGACGGTTCAAACGAGTTATCCCGGCTCCCCCGCCCGCGAAGTTGAAAATTTGATCACGATTCCGATCGAAGAAGAAGTTTTTGAAGTTGACGATATCGATGAGCTTCGATCCGTTTCAACGGAAAACCTCTCCCTTCTCGTGATCGAAATTGATCCGGATGTTGATGATAAGGACAGGGTTGTGACCGACATCCAGCGGGCGGTCGATCGTGTGACGGATCTGCCGTCCGATGCGGAAGACCCAATCGTCAAAGAGATTCAAACTAAAAATGTGCCGGTGATTGAACTGGCTGTCAGCGGCGATGTCACCGAGCTTGAACTTCAAGCGGCGGTGAAGAGTTTAGAAGACCGGATCCGGGATATCGAAGGCGTCGCCCAGGTGAAACGATCGGGTTGGCATGACCTGGAAATCTGGGTTGAGGTAGATCCCCGTAAACTAAATGAATTCCACGTTTCTACTTGGGAGGTCATCGAGGCGCTCAAGTCGAAAAATTTGAATCTCCCAGCCGGCCTTTTGAAAGAGCCGGGCCAGGATTACTTGATCCGTACCTTAGGTGAATTTGAGACTCCGGACGAGGTGAATGAGGTCATTATCCGGGCCAACGACGCTGGAAATTGGATCCGCGTTAACGATATCGGCCACGCGCGATGGGCTTTTGAAGAAGATGACCTCATTCATAAGTCGTTTGGTACCCAAGCAATTCACTTGAGTGTGTTGAAACGTGAGTCTGGCGACATCATTAACATCGTGGATCGCGTTAAAGAGGAGGTGAAGTCGTTCCTCAAAACACAGGACCCGCGCATTAAGGTTCGAACGATGAACGATTTGTCCTACTTCGTCAAAAGGCGCTTGAACGTGCTGCTGAGTAACGGTGCGATCGGCTTCATTCTTGTCGTCGTTTGCCTCGTTCTCATGATGAGAAAATCAGCAGCTTTGATGACGGCACTCGGCATTCCAGTGGTGATTTGTGTGACCCTTGTGTTGATGACGTTAGCGGGATTTACGATTAACCTTTTGACGATGTTTGGCCTCATTATGGTCCTGGGACTTGTCGTGGATGATGCGATTGTGATTTCTGAAAATGTTCACCGCCACATGGAAATGGGGAAGAGTCCCCATCAGGCGGCGATCGACGGCACGAACGAGGTCTGGAAGCCCGTAACGGCGACCGTGCTCACCACGATCGCTGCTTTCGTTCCGCTTTTTTTCATGAGCGGTTTAATGGGCAAATATATTTTTTTTATCCCAGCTGTCGTGAACATTACCTTGGCCGCGTCGCTTCTTGAAGCGCTTTTTATCTTACCTTCCCACTTGGCCGATTTTGCCAAGTTCACCGAGAAGTTTGGCCGTCGAGATCCCAAGCGCGCCAGGGAATCGCATTGGTTCCGCTGGGTCGAAGGGGCTTACAGACGGCTCCTCACGTGGGTGCTCGAGCATCGGTACAAGTTCGTTCTCATTTCTGCCGGTGTCGTCGCCTCCGCGGTCGTGCTTTATCTCACCTTTATGAGTTACCACCAGTTTCCCCGCGGATTAATCGAGGAATTTTTTATTCGCGCCGAGGCTCCGATGGGCACGCCCTTGGAAGAGACATCAAAGCGGATGGAAGCGCTTGAAAAAATGGTCGGTGAGCTGCCGGCCAAGGAATTAGATGCCTATCTGACGGAAGTAGGAATCGTGCAAGAGAATCCGATGGATCCTTTCACGAACCGCGGCAGCCATTTGGGGCAAGTCCACGTGTTTTTGACGCCGGAGCAAACGCGCAAGCGGCGTGCCGGCGACATCATTGCAGAGCTGAGGGAGAAAACACAGCATCTCGTCCGTCATCCTGAGGCCCCGTTGGGGCCGAAGGATCTCAATCGGGATTCTTCCGCCACCAATACGGCGGACAGGTCGGCCTTGCTGGGTACGTTGCCTCAGAATGACGGGGGAGTGTTCGAAAAGATTTACTTTGATGAACGCAGAGGAGGCCCTCCAGTCGGGGCTCCTGTGTCCGTCGAACTTCGCGGTACGGATTACGCTCGCCTTGAATCCATGGCGGAGGAAATTAAGTCCTTTTTTGAAAAACGCGGAGGGGTGTTCGATGTCCGCGACGATTATGAGTTTGGAAAAAAAGAGTATCGGATTATTGTGGATGAGGAAAAAGCGGCCCGGAGCGGGCTCACGATTGAGCGGATTGCGGCCACCGTCCGGCATGGTTTTGAGGGGGGTGTGGCAACGACGATTACGCGCAGCGACGAGGAAATCGATGTCCGGGTTCGTTTCCCGCGCGATTTCCGGGAAACGCGGGAGGCGTTTGAAAAGATCGAAGTCCCAAATTTTTCAGGGCACCTGATCCCGCTTTCAAGAGTGGCGCGGTTTCAAGTGACGCCGAGCGTTTCCGCCGTTAAGCATCTGGATCGGAGACGGGTGGTCACCGTCGCGGCTGAAGTGGATGAAAAGAAAACCTCATCGCTTAAAGAAAACCGGGCAGTGGGAAAGTTGATCAATGGGATTCAGGAAAAATACCCGGCCGTCACGGTCCGCTACGGCGGCGAGGCAGAAGAAACGCGCGAGTCGTTTGGAGACTTTAAGCGCGTTTTTCCTTTAGCGCTTCTGCTCGTTTTTGTGATCTTAGCGGCGGAATTTCGTTCGATTTGGCAGCCTCTCATTGTCATGCTCACGATTCCGTTCGGACTCGTCGGCGTTGTCTTTGCTTTTTTCCTTCACTTCAATATGCCCTTGAGTTTTATGGCGGTCCTGGGGATGATTGGGCTCTCTGGGATTGTTGTGAACGATGCGATCATTCTGGTCGATTTCATCAATGCCGAGCGCGCGGGCGGAAAGTTAAAATTGGAAGCCATCGTTGGTGGCGCTGTCCTCCGGCTGCGGCCTGTCATTCTCACGACAGTCACCACGGTCTTTGGTTTAGGTCCGGTCGCGTACGGGATTGGAGGAAATGACCCGTTCATTAAGCCCATGGCGCTTGCGATCAGCTGGGGCCTTGTTTTTTCGACCACTTTGACCCTGCTCGTCATCCCATGTGTGTACAGCATCTTCGACGACGTCAGCGATAAAATGAGCGCGTGGTTCAGACGCTGGTCCGCGGAAAGACGCAAAGTCGAAAGGGTGGAAATGAGTTGACAGGTTGTTGAATGAGGTTATTATATTAACCAATATATTAAGTTATTGTTTAATATGGATAAAACATTAAACACATTAAACACCATTCTTCAAAACCACCGGCGTGAAAGAGACGCCGCGCTGAAACGGCCTTCTATCATGCGCCAACGATCAGCGCGACTCACCGAACTTCTGTCATCAAATTTGGCCAAGGTAATCACGGGTCCGCGCCGGGCAGGGAAGTCGACGCTTGCCTTTCAGGTGCTTGCCTCACGAAAGTTTGCTTACGTCAATTTTGAAGATGATGCGCTCTGCGGTGGTTTCTCAAGCGATGATCTTATGGAAGCTGTGTCAGCGGTTTATGGCAAGACAGATTTTCTCTTTTTTGACGAAATCCAGAACTACCCTCGGTGGGAAAGTTTCATTAATAAGTTGCAGAGACGTGGATGCAATCTCGTGCTTACGGGATCTAATTCTAAAATGTTGAGCCGCGAATTGGGGTCGGCGCTCACCGGCAGGCATCTCGCGTTTGAGCTCTTTCCATTCAGCTTTTCGGAATTTATGATCGCTCAGAAGCTTGGGAAGGCGGGGGGCGGCAAAAAGCACTTCCTGCATACTTCGGATGCTTTTGGACAGTACCTGGTTTGGGGAGGATTTCCTGAGGTCGTGCTCGAGCATGCGGAGCCGGCCGGCTACTTGAGTCACCTATTTGATTCTGTCGTGCTCAGAGACATCGTGACCCGCCACCGAGTCCGCCAGCCCACGGCGATCCATGGTCTTTTAACGCTGCTCGTGAACAGCGCAGCCAACTGTTTTTCTGCGCGAGGCCTAGAACGGTCGCTTGGGAATTTGACGACCGCAACGATTCAGAGGTACCTGGACTATTGCCGTGAGGCTTACTTGGTACAGGATCTACAGCCGTACTCTTTTAAAGCTCGAGTGCGAATCAAAGCCGATCGAAAGATCTATGCGTTCGACAACGGTTTCATCACCGCGAAATCCCAGCCAGCCACGTCCAATACTTCACGGTTGCTTGAAAATCTGGTATTCATCGATTTAGTCAGACGGAGCTTCAAACCCAATTTTGACCTCTTTTATTACAAAACTCACTCAGGTTTTGAAGTGGATTTTTTACTCCGTCGAGGTTCGAAAAACCTTGAGCTGATTCAAGTAGCACAAAACCTTGCCGCCCTTAAGACCAAAGAGCGCGAAACGAGAGCGCTGTTTCAGGCGGCGGCGGAACTTAGGCTCAAAAAACTTACCATCGTGACGCTTGATACCGAACAGCGCATCAAAGCGAATGAAGGCGAAATCAACGTCGTACCTTGTTCCACGTGGCTTCTCGATAGGGTGAGGGGTCGTGAGGGGTCGGATCTGAGCTTTTAACATTTGCCTTGCTAGAGGAAATGTTAAAAGCTCAGATCCGACCCCTCACCTCTTTTAAGATCGATTGCTTGGGCTTTGCGGAGAGAGGCCCTGGCCTGCCGATTGTCGCCGCGTTTCAGGAATTCTTGCGCAAGATTGTGATGCGGCGGTGCGAAGTTCGGTTTTAGTTCAATCGCTTTCTTGTAGTGATGAATGGCCTCCTCGTCGCGCCCAAGTCCTACAAGCGCATTGCCCAGTCCGTTGTAGGCAACCGCAGAGCGTGAATCAATTTTCAAGGCGGTGCGGAAATGCTCAATCGCTTCTTCGTACGATTTCAATTCAGTTAAAACAAGGCCGAGATTCGAGTGCGCTTCGCCAAGATCGCTCTTGAGCCGGATTGCTTCTTCGTAATGTTTCGCCGCATCCTCATACGATCCTCTCTCCAGTAATACAGTGCCCAGGTTGTTGTGTGCCAGCCATGCACTTGGATTTTTCTCGATCGTATCATACCAAAGTGTCTCGGCATTCTGAAAAACGTGTGCGTGTTGCCAAGTCAGCCCGCTCAAAAGAAACAGGATGATGATTGAGATACCGAAGCGCCACAGGACTTTCCGTCGCTGATTCCACAGCGACGCTGAGAAGAATGCAATAGGGCCAAGGCTTGCGAGATACTGAAAATGATCCGCAACGAAGGAATAGCGCATGAAGAAGATATTAAAAAATCCCAAGATAGGAAAAAGCGAAAGCACAAAATATGCGACGGCTATCGCGAACGCTCTAGCAACTTTCTTATGTCGGTACAAGTAGACAAGGCACGATGAAACAAAAATGGCGATGATCGGTGCGTAAAATAACGGACTCTTAGGATCAAGCTGCCAACGCGGGTAAATAAAGATGAGCGGATGCGGCCATAATAGTTTTCCCAAATAAAACCAAACGGCGCGGCCAGCAATTCCGACCCGTTCAAGAAAGGCAAATGACCATTCATCACCTTGAGCACCTGAATGCGCGGCCTGTTCCCAAATCGTCCATCCGGACGCCGCCGCGGACAGCATAAAAAAAGGCAGCGTCAGTGCAACCGTTGCTTTCGTCCATCCGCCGCGGACGTAGAAGCTGATCAATAGAAGAATCATCGGCAGCATGATCGACGCTGGCTTGCTCAGGAGGGACAGGAGGAAAAATAGAATGGAGGCCGCATACCAGCAAAAGTTCGGCCGCGCAGGATTTGAATCGAACCGAATCCAGCTTGAGACGGCAAGCAAATAAAAAAAACAGCATTGCACGTTCTTAAGTTCCGTAATCCAGCCAACCGATTCAACGTGGACAGGGTGCAGCGCAAATACCGCAGCCGCAAATAACCCGCCTGGAATTCTAAGTTGCTTCAGGATCAACCCAAAAAGGACGGCATTGATCAAATGGAGGTAAAGGTTCAGCAGATGGTAAGGGAACGGATTGAGGCCCCAAAGACGTCGGCCAATCCAAAAAGTAGTAGACGTGAGGGGATAATAATATGCTGCTGGACTTGTCCAGACGCGTTTGAGACCCGCGAGGTCCCTCATATTCGGATTATTTGTGATGTGCGCATCGTCGTCCCAGACAAAGGTGCCTTGCATGGCAGGAGCGTAGACCAGGATCGCCACGATAAGAATCAGAACAGCGAATAGCGTTGTTGGGAGCCGGATCATTGACACCATCCCTTGCATCTTCCCGATTCCAAAAAGCATCGCGCCCCGCCGTCGCATAAGGACGCTCCGTAAACATGATGCAGGTCAAGCCTTGAGTTCTGCAAATTTTCTCTCCCTCTCCCTCTCCCTCTCCCTCTCCCTCCTTTTTTAAGGAGGGAGAGGGTTGGGGTGAGGGTGGAAAGAATCGGTCATTCTACCCCCTCACCTTTCCGCCAAAAATCTCGGCGGATCCGCCACGTCCTATGGCGGATATCCTCTCCCCCTGAAAAAGGCTGACCATTACCCATAAGTAACCTCATTAAGAGGTTGGTTGAATAGTTTCCAGGTTGCTGCG
>MHFT01000032.1 GCA_001804315.1 Omnitrophica bacterium RIFCSPLOWO2_12_FULL_50_11 | reverse complement strand
ATGTGGACGCAACTTCGTGCGTCCAAAGCGGTTTTCTTATCAATCCGCCAAATTGATGAGAAAACCGGACTAAACAGCTTGCCGTGCCGATGCGTCTAAGGAGGTAGATTTGAGTCGGGCTAAAGGAGGAAACCATGAAGACAAATCTGAAGATGTTTGTGGTTTTGGTCGGTTTAGTACTCGTGTCTACCTCACGGGCGTGGGCGGTGGAGCAGGCTCCGCTTGGGGAGGGGGCCAGAGGCCGGATCGCACAGTTAAGAGCGCTGCGCGAAGAGAATCCGCAGGCCTTTCGGGACGCGATTGAGCAGCACAAAGGTCAGATCAAAGAAAGGCTCAAACGGCTTCGAGAAGAGGATCCTGAAAAATTTAGCGAGATTGCCGAGAAGCATCGGCGCGAGCTTCGCGGACGGCTCGAAGCGCTTCGTGAGAAGGATCCTCAAGCGTTTGGAGAACTGATGGAAAGGCGCCGGGCGCAGATTGAAAAGCGTGCCCAAGGTCTCAAGGAACACAATCCTGAACGGTACGAGGAATTCGTAAGGAAACACGTCCGAAAATTGAATGAGTTGGAGGAGAAGCATCCGGAACGTTTCAGGAGTTTTCTTGAAAACCATCCGCACCTTCGTGAACGGTTAAAACAGGCTTACTCGGATAAAGAAGGACCGACGAGCGGTGGATCACGGGAAGAGCGGATTCGGGGGCTCAGAGCCCTCAAGGAAGAAAATCCTGAGCGTTTTGAGAGGATGATGCAGAATCATCCGAAAGTGCGCGAGCGGTTGAAAGAGGCGTCCTTAAAGGGGCGAGAACGACTCCACGAACGCCGTGAGGGAGACATCGGCCGCGGCGAAAAGATCGAGCGAAGGCACGATGTCCGCGGCGGCGGTGACAGCCGTCCGCACATCAATCACCGTGACGTGAAACGGCCAGATCACTCGAGGAGTCCGCACGTCAAGGACTGGGCGAGGCGGGATCACGGGAATCGATCGGGCGACGTGCGCCCTAGGCAAAATAGGCACGCGGCCGGCGGTCGTCCTCGTGGAAACCGCGGCGGCGCCGGGAGGGGTCGTACGTAGAGTGGCCACGAGGATGGGGGAACAAACCATACCAGATGAGCTGCTCGTCGAGCGAGCGCGCGAAGGAAATCAAGCCGCCTTTGACGCGCTCGTTTTGCGTTACCAAGGGCAAGCGGTTGCAATTGCACAAAGCGTCGTGGGCGAGTTTCACCTCGCGAAAGATGCGGCGCAGAATGCGTTCGCGAAAGCTTACTTCGGGCTCAAGGGTTTTCGGAGTGAGGCAAAGTTTAAAACGTGGCTGATCCGCATTGTTTTAAATGAGGCAAGAAGTGTCCGCCGGAAAGAACGGGTGAGGAGATTTTTCTTCGTTTCGAAAGCGCGACGTGAAGGCAGCGGCACGATTGAATCCGTCTTGGAATTCGTTCCTTCTTCCGAACCCCTGGCGCAGGAGGTTCTTTCCTCGGAAGAATTGAAAGAATCCATCGGGCGCGCGATCGGCACGTTGCCGCCGCGTGAGCGCGACGTACTCATCTTACATTATTTTGAGTGTCTTACCTTTAGTGAGGTGGCCGAAACCTTAAACGTTGCGCTTGGAACGGTGAAAGCGCATCTCGCTCATGGACTTGGCAAAATGAAATCGATCGTGACAAAGGCAGGTGTCCCTCATGGGTGAAGAAAAACAGGATTCGAACTTGGAATTGATTTTGCGAAGCGCGAAGCTCAAGCGGCCCCGCGAAGCCGACATGTCAAATTTTCTTTCCGGGGTTCACAGGAAGATCAAGCAGGGTGTGCCCAGCATCGGGTTCCCTCAAACGGTGACCGTTTTCGTACTCGGCTTGATCTGTGTTGGATTGGTGTACCTCTTTCTTGGCCGGCCCGAACGGGTACCGGTACCACGTCCCACAGGAGCTGAGGCACTTTCGATTGAAGAGCACATGGAAGTTCTGGAAGCTTTTGACGTCGATGTGGCAGATGAGATCACTCGATACATCGGTGACGACGAATTAGTCGATGAGATCGCCTTCCTCGATAGCATGGAACTCGGGATCATGTCCTCGCCCACCAGCACCTAACCCGAACAGGTAAGGACTGGGTTCCCCGCAGCGTCCGCCTGACTCAGTTTAGCAAAAAACCCCCTCCTTTTTCTATCCTGGCTGGATTTGTCTGTTGTGGATGGATTTTCATCGTTTTCTTGATTTTTTGTGATTTTCCGGTTGCTTTCAGGGTTTGCATGGTGATACCATTCGGCTCCACGCGTCAATGTGGTTCGCGTGAGTTATGAAACGTCAACTTGAAAGAATCACCGCTTTATTCACGGCATTTATCTTCTCCTTCTTCCAGATCGCCTGGGCGGATGGTATCGCCCCGATTGATTTCGGTTCTACGTATCAACCCACCGTGGAAATTGATTCTCGCCCCAGTCAATCAACCGATGCTCCTCCACCTCCATCTGACGTTGATTTCCTTAAGCAACATTCACCCCTTTCAGAACCAGACAGGGGTGAAGAAGAACCTCCTACACCCATCGCTGCCGAAGAAGCGGTTGAAGCGCCAACGGTAGATCCCATATCACCCTTTATCCATAGAAACCTTCTGACACTCAGAGGGACAAAGCCCTCTGGCACCATGATCTTAATCAATGGAAGAAGGGCAGAAGAGTGGGCGCCAGCTCTAGGACCCATACTCGGCTCATCCCCAGATCCTGTAACCCCAGACGAGACAGCGTGGAGCTATTTCATCGAGCTTCCTGATTTAATCGATCACGGTGACACAGAAACCCTTTCCATTACAGCAAAAGACGACTCAGGAAAGGAAAGCCTGCCGGTTGAACTTAATCTCACTCTGGAACAAACCAAGCCCACCTTTTCTCTCTCAACACCGCTCACAGCAGAAGACACCATCTCCCAGACAGGCGTTCACCTTGAAGGCACTGCAGCCGATGAACACTTCAGTCGAGTGCTCGTGAGCCTTTATTATCCCAAGATCGGTTACACCCTCTACAAAGGGGCTGCCTCCTACGATCCCCAAACCCAGACCTGGCAATATGACATTCCAAAAGAAGCCTTCATCGAAGGCCAAGCCTTTGGCCTTTCCATCTATGCTTATGACGCAGCAGGAAATAAGCAAGGAACCTACCTCCCACTCAAGACAAGCGGCACACCGGATACCACACCTCCTGACATTCTCGTTTCATCCCACTCTCGGGGAGAAATCGTTTCGCCGAACGGTTTCCTCTTAAGTGGCACAG
Source organism: Omnitrophica bacterium RIFCSPLOWO2_12_FULL_50_11 (assembly GCA_001804315.1). Lineage (GTDB taxonomy): Bacteria > Omnitrophota > Omnitrophia > Omnitrophales > Danuiimicrobiaceae > 2-12-FULL-50-11-A. Next base: position 11,167 of record MHFT01000032.1, on the reverse strand, counting down.
TAAGCGATGGCACCGAAGTGAGCCGTGTCTATGTCAAATTCTTTGATCCCGTAAGCCGCACCTTTCAACCCAATCTCGACCGCAGAGTCCTGGGTCGGACTCAGCAGCTTGCTGATTTGGATCCCAACACCGGAAACTGGTCTTTCCCGGTTGCGCCAAACCAGCTCACACCTCATCACCCCATCCCCGTCTATTATTCTGCCCTCGACACACGGGAAAACGCCTCTTCCTGGCAGACGATTGAGCTTGTGGTCAAACCCCAACCTCCGAGTCTTTCACCCATTGGCAAGCAAGAAATAAGCTTAGGAAGCACTCTCACTTTAAACCTCACAGCCACCGACCCAGATGAGGATCAAGTTACTTTCAGGGCGTTTCCTCTCCCACTTCCCGCGAATGCCGCCTTCAATGTGCAAACAGGCGCCTTTCGCTTCTCTCCTCAAGCGGATCAAGTGGGGACCTATTCCATTACATTTACTGCAACAGATGGTGTCCTTACAGATTCTGAAACCGTTGACATCACAGTTAAAGCCCCGTTGCCCGACGGCGACACATCACTTACAGGCAGGGTCCTTGATACGAATGACTATATCCAGGGGATTGTCACCCCGGTGGTAGGCGCCACCATTTCTTTACTTGGGACAGGGAAGTCAGTGACCACAGATTTAGACGGTAGATTCACGCTCTTAGATCTTCCGTCAGGAAGCCAAATCTTTGACATTGATACCTCTACAGCAAGTGAAGCTCCAGATGGCTCGACGTACGCCGGCTTTAGAGAAGAGCTCGCCCTCATCCAAGGTGCTCAAAACACGGTCGACCGCCCCTTCTTTCTCCCAAGGAATGCCATGGAAACCATGACCCCAGTGGATCCAGAGACGATGACGATGGTGGTCAATCCCACGCTCGAAGTGACCATGGAAGTTCCCCCTCATACGGCAAAAAACCCAGACGGCAGTGACTTCACAGCGGAACTTTCCATTTCATTAGTTCCAGAGGGCCTGGCTCCAGCCGCCCTTCCAGACTGGCTTGATCCAGGACTATTAATCACGATCCAGCCTGTGGGAGTTTCATTCGCAACTCCAGTCCCAATCACCTTTCCAAATATTGACAATCTTGCTTCCGGGGCCGAAGTCAATATCTGGTCCCTCGATCCGGAACAAGGAATCTTTGTCGTCGTGGGCAAAGGCCGTGTCACAGAAGACGGCTCTCAGATCGAAACCATCTCAGGGGGCATCCGTGCCGCAGACTGGCATTTTGCAGTTCCTCCGCTTCCCCCTATTCCGTTCGTTGATCCGAATGCGAGCAATTCCGAGAACCAAGACGAGTCCAAATGCCAAAAGTGTTCCACCGGTTCCCAGACCTCGCTCGCCACGGGAAGCCTGACGGTCGACCATACCTTGGTAAGCTATCGTTCCTTAGGGGAGTCGAGAGCACCGAGATTTGTCTACAGCAGCTTTCGTGCGGATCCGCAGCCGATTATCACCGTCGATACAACCGTCCGGACAAGAGCATCAATTCCACAAACGGTTTCCTCCCAATTGAGTGTAGGCGGCGTCGATCAGGGGCTTGAAGTGTTTACCGATACGTCTTCGATTCGTTCCGACACGGTCATTCGCCAAGGGGTGCAATTCGACGCGAGCGGACTCGAGACAGGCCTCTATCCTTATCTCATAAGTCAGACAAGCAATTATGCCGTGTCACGCTTATCAAGCTCGCTTGCCGGCACTGTCTTGGTTCGCAATGACCAAGCAAACCCTTTTGGCGTAGGTTGGGCCTTAGAGGGCTTGGATCAACTCACAATCGAAGACGCGAGGCACGCGGTGATTGCCCAAGGCGATGGTTCAACCCTTGTATTTACCAAAGCCGCGCGCGGCGTTGAGTCTTTTACAGTTCCGATCGTTGGTCTTGAGGGTTCAAGCCCTCGTGCGCCGATTGCAGGGGACTTTAACCGCGACGGCCTTCTTGACTTTGCGGCGATCACGTTGAGTGGTAACAACGTCATCATTTCGCTCGGGAAAGGAGGAGGTGATTTTACTCAAGTTCATCCGGCCGGTCTCTCCTATGCAAACCAACCTTCGTTTCTTGCTTCCGGAGATTTCAATGGAGACGATACCCTGGACCTTGCGGTGACCGTTGCCACTGAGCTCTTCATTTACTTGGGAGATGGAGCTGGCAACTTTTCCGAAATAGGACGTATCGGTATGCGATTATGGCAAACGTCCGTTGCGTCAGGGGATTTCAACCAGGACGGTTTTCTTGACCTTGTGGCAACAGATTCAAACGACGCAGCAACGATTCTCTACGGGGACGGGGCGGGCAACTTTTTCCCAACCGAATTTAGCGCTGGCGATCTACAAATTCAATCAACCGCTTCCGGTGATTTCAATGGGGACGGGATTCTCGACTTCGCAGCAGCACGGCCGTTTTCGAAGATTGCCGTCTTTATCGCAGACGAAAATGGTAACTTTGGCGCTCCGATTGAAATTGATGTTGGGTTTTCCCAAAACGCGATTACCGCAGGTGATTTTAATGGCGACCAAATCCTTGACCTTGCCGTAGGAAAGGCGGACGGAACGGTTCGTCTCCTGCTTGGCGACGGGGCAGGCAATTTCTTGACGCAGCAGGACATTCCACTTTCTTTCCGGCCCGAGTGGATGAACAGCGCCGATTTCAATGGCGACACGTTTCTCGATCTTGCCGCAACCGATGGCTCTCGTCCGGTGGAACTTTTGTTCGGTGACGGCCAAGGTGGTTTTTCATCCCCAAGTATCACTAACATTGGAGACGGCCACGAAATCCTCGGAGCAGGTGATTTCACCGGAGACGGCATTCCAGATCTGGTCACTTTAAGCTATAGCCAGTTCACAAGAAATACGGTTTCCATTTTTGCGAATGACGGTAGTGGAATGTTTTCTCGTGCCAATCAGTTTCAGTTCGGCGACGTCCTTACGGGTGAAACATCAGCTGACTTAAACAAGGACGGATTACTTGATCTTGTGCTCATTGGCTCCCAGCCTCCAAAAACGAATCTGATCATCTTGCTTGCCGACGGAAAGGGAGGGTTTTCACGCCCTGTACCCGTGGAGATTCCAACCGACCCATCCTTTTCCATCACAGGCATAACGGCAAGCGATAGCAATGCCGACGGCATTCCCGACCTTCTCTTGACGGTCGCCGGCGGTCCTTACCTTTTGAAGATCTTTGGCAACGGTAGCGGCGGCTTTACGGTTCCGAGGTTTGAAACGGGCCAGGGTCCTCTATCGACCATTCAGGGAGACTTCAATCGTGACCGGATTACTGACCTTGCCATGGCCAACAGCCGGGACAATAATATTTCAGTCCGGTTGGGTGGAGGCAACACACGCTTTTCCGATCCGATGAACCTTGCATTGGATGCTCCTCCTACCTCCATCGCCTCAGCAGATTTTGATCGTGACAGCATTCTCGATCTTGTCGTCACGATAGACCGCGATCGTGACAACGTCATCGTCTATCAAGGTGACGGAACCGGAGCTTTTAATCACCCCACTCGTTTCACCATTCCGGATGCCCTAACCGTAGCAGCAGGAGATTTTGACGGGGATGGCGCAGAAGATTTAGTGTAACCGTTCAGCCCCGTCATCCTGAGCGGAGTAGCACTCAGAGTAAACTCCGCGAAGGATCTCGTTTTTCGAGATTCTTCGGCCTTCGGCCTCAGAATGACGATACGTGGGTGGCTGAACGGTTACGATTTAGTTGTCACTGACTCTCGCGATGCCGGATTTATCCTTTTCGGTGATGGCACTGGCAATTTTTTAACACCGGATATAAGAAGCGCACGCGTCCTTGCAGATGAAAATCAAGTGATTGTAGGTCTTGGGATCGTCACCTCCGATGACTTTAATGGTGATTCGATTCCAGATTTCGCTGCAGTAGTCATGCAGAGAAACCCTGCTATCCCAGGTTTTGACTTCACCCAGAAAATTGCGATCTTACTCGTTGGTCCAAGGGGCGATCTTTCCCCCTATGCGGATATCCCGCTCGAAGGCCCGCTCGTTGGCTTCACGACGGGGGACTTCACGAATGACGGTATTCTTGACGTGGCCGTACTGTTTGACCGGCCGGATGAAAACCTTGTGATATATCAAGGTTCGCCAAACGCATCATTTTCTCCGTTGCCGAGGTTAAGTTTCCCTGTCCGTTCACCCCGTTTTCAGGAGGAGTCAGATGTACTCAGAGCCGGTGATGTGAATGGAGACGGAAATGTCGATCTTTCTGTGCGCCTGTGGGGGCCGAGGCAGATCATCACACTTTTAGGCGATGGGAGCGGCAGTTTTCCAGAATCGAGAACGTTAGATGGACCATTTCCATCTGCCCCGGTGAGGCACACGATCGGAGACTTTAATGGCGACGGATTGAGCGATATGGCAGTTATGGGTCGCGAGATATTCCTTGGCGCAGAAAACTTCACCATATTTATTGGAAACGGTGAGGGAGATTTTACTGAGGTCGGTACGTTTGGGCTGGCTTTTTTTCCAGACTCCATCCATTCCGGCGATTTTAATGGAGACGACATCGTAGATCTCGCCGTCGAAGAGTTTCTCACAGGCAAGATGACGCTTTTCCATGGGGATGGGACGGGAGGCTTTTCTCGCCGAGCGACGTTTAAATTTCCTGGAGGCGGGGATCAGTTCGACGAGTTTACTTCAGCTGACTTTAATGGAGACCATATTTCCGATCTTGTGATGACGAAAACCTTCGGAGACGCAGGTCGAACCACATTTTTGTTTGGCATGCCCAGCCAGAACATTGGTTTCGAAAGCCCAGCTGGAGATTTTTCGAGCTTGATTGAAAATCCCGACGGCACCTTCACCCGTACCTTAGCAGATGGTACACGAGTTCACTTTAACGCACGTGGGCTTCAAACCTCCGTGGTCGATCGGAATGGTCATACCACAACCTATGCCTACGATGAATCAGGCCGCTTGACCCTGATCACAGACCCACTTGGCCTTCTCACCACCTTTGAATATGGGCAAGATGGTTTTCTTGACAGGATCACTGATCCAGCCGGTAGAGTCACCGCTTTTGACCATGATGAAGCAGGCCGCCTGACACGGATCACAGATCCTGATGGCAGCATCCGCGAGTTTACCTATGACGGACGCCACCGCTTGACAGGCGAAACCTCAAAAACGGGTGAGCTGACGACCTATGACTACAACTTTGCCGGAAGAAACATTCGAGCGCATCTGCCAGACGGAAGTACACGTGAAGTGAACCCAGCTCAAACCATGAGTCTCATTGACCGCTCAAGCGGCCTGGGTACCAAAGATCGTCCCGCTCCTATCACTCGCCCAGAGGAAGTGAACGCCAACTTTCAAGACGGTAATGGCAATGAAACCCAGTTTCAGACCGACCGCTTTGGGGCCGTCACGTCGGCTCTTCCTCCTCGCCGCAGCGAGATGCGCATCCTCCGCGACGAAGATTCAAGCCCGATTCAAATCACGAACTCAAATGGCGCCGTCACTACCATGACCTATGACGATTTCGGTAACCTCCTGAGCTCCAAAGATGACGTGACAGGGGTGACGACCAGCTTTACATATGTCGGCATCAGAAAATTAACCCTTGTTCCTTGGTGGCAGGTGGAGACGATCACAGACCCCAACGGCAATACGACAACCTTCCACTATGACCGGGACGGAAACGTGATCGAGATCATTGATGCCAAAGACACACGAACCCGTATTTTCTACAGTGACCTAAACTGCCGCGGCCTCGTCACCCGTATTGTCAGCGCATCGGGTAAGCCAGAAGCATCCACGACAAGCTTCACCTATGACCAAGCCAGCTGTAATCTCACCTCCACCACTGACCCCAATGGCTCTGTCACCGCCTTCACCTATGACCCAGCAGGCAATGTAGCGAGCGTCACCGATGCTGAGAACCGCACCACCCAATATGCCTATGACGCACTCAATCGCCTCACTCAAGTGACCGATCCCATCGGTAGTGTCACAAGTTATGAGTATGATCAAAGCAGCAATCTCACCCGTCTCACCGATGCCCGTGGGAGTACTACCCCCTTTGAATATGATTCCCAGGACCGGTTGATTAAGACGATAGACCCCTTAGGCAACACAGAAACCTTTACCTATGACAGGAATGGAAACCTAACCAGCACGACAGACCGAAAGGGCGAGACCATTACCTTTGAATATGACTCACTCAATCAACTGACCAAGAAGACCCTTCCAGGTAACGAGCTCACCACCTATGAATATGATCCCGCAGGAAACCTGACCAAAGTCATAGACCCAGACAGCACTCTTACCTTCACCTATGACTACCAGAGCAGACTCATTTCCTCATCTACCTCTGGCTCTCCCAATCAGCCAGACGTGACCATCACCTACACCTATGACCCAAATGGGAACAGGCTCACCATGACAGATTCCCTCTCAGGCACTACCACTTACACGTTTGATGAACTCAACCGTCTAAGTACCCTTGCCGATCCATTAGGTAACATGACGAGCTTCACTTATGACTCCTTAAGCAGGAGAACAAGCCTTCATCATGCCAATGGCATTGTTACCCAATACACTTTTGACCCAGCAAGCCAGCTTAAGAGCCTCACCCACAAGAAGGGCGAAGACATCCTCTCAAGCTTCACCTATGGCTATGACAGGCTAGGCAATAGGACTTCTTTATCCACGATCCGCTCTATTCAAGGGATTGAAGAGAACCTTACCTATCAATATGACTCACTCAACCGCCTCACTCAAGCTACACGTCCATTAGCGGCCCAATCCAACGAAACCTTCTCTTACGATGAAGCAGGCAATCGGCTTCAAAGGGACGGGGATAGCCAGGACAGTGTCTTTGACCCTGCCCATAGACTCATTGAGGACACCACCTTCACCTACACCTATGACAGAAATGGCAACCTCACTCAAAAGAAGAATAAATCAACCAACACAACCACCACTTATTCATACGATGCCGAGAATCAACTGATCAAGATTGACTTCCCAGACGGCACCTTCAGTCAATACCGCTACGACGGCCTCGGAAGAAGGATTGAGAAGAATGTGAAGGATCAAGTCACAAGATATGTCTACGATGGTGAAGACATCCTGTTTGAGTTTGATCGCGCCAACACCCTCCTTACCCGTTACACCCACGGCCCAGGCATTGATGAACCTTTAATAGCTGTCAGCTATCAGCCTTCAGTCGTCAGCTACTTCTACCTCACAGACGGCCTTGGAAGCATCACTGAACTCACGGATTCCAATGGAGAGCTTGTCCAATCTTACCTCTATGACTCCTTTGGCAATGTGAAAATCTTTGATGCCGCTGGCGCCGAAATCGATCCCTCATCCGGGATCATGAATCCCTACACCTACACTGGTCAAACATTGGACCCTGAATCAGGTCTTTATCACTACGAAGCAAGGTACTATAATCCCACGATAGGTAGATTCTTACAGCAAGATCCCATTCTTGTGATCACCTCCAATTCCCAATCCATTCATCCCTATGCGATTGTACGAAACAACCCTACCAATTTCATTGATCCAGACGGCCAATGGGCGGTTCCTGCCCTGATTGCGATTGGAATCATTGCCATTGGGACCATCTTGGGCGCTCTCTTTGGAGCTCTTGAAGGCTATTTGGCGGGTGGTGTTGAATGCATTGCTGAAGGAGCGATCCTGGGTGGAATCCGTGGTTTAGGGGGATCACTTGCCGGTGTTGCAGCAGCACTATTCACAGTCAATCCAGCAGTCATTGGTCTTGCCGTAGGTGCTGGTAGCGAGGGAGCTGTCCAAGTGTACAGCAATCTTCGTTATGGAACACCTATGAATCCACTGGCCATTGTCGAACAAGGCGTCTTTGGTCTCCTCGTAGGTGTACTTGGTGCTGGAGCCATTCCAATGCGTGGCGCTTTACCTCGTCTCTTTGCACCACGAAGGTTACAGGACCTGAGACGGATTAACACTGTAAAGCTATTTGGCAGAACCGGCCTTGGCGCCATCTTTGACTTTATCTTAAGAAACCCCGACATCTTTAACCGCAGGCGTTGACGAACATCTCTAAATGGCTAAGAAGTCATTTGCGGACCGATTCTATGCTCCCAGAAACATCTTAATCAATGTCGCGCAAATTCTGATCGTTCTCCCAGTTATCTTCTTTTTTACCGCTGTATTCGCGGCTGGCGCGGCAAAGGGCATAGCAGGCTTGAGTTCCCTCATGATCGGTATTGTCCTAGGGACTTCCATGGTACTTATCGGTCCGCCCAATGTCTTTAAAGGAGGAATGCTTGGCGGCAGGCAGAAGCCGATGGAGGAAATTGAGGAACCGGCCCGCCGCATCCTCACCTTTTTTAAAAGCAGAAAAGCAAAACGGATTATCTATCGTACGGCTGGCTATCTTGCGATTCTCTTACTCATTGGCTGGTATGTTGTCCTGACTTACTTTCCGTCCAGGTATCCGCCGGATCCATCGGTCTGGACGGTCGCGGGTGTAGTTGTTTTTTCCATCATGTTATCTACCGGCGTCACCGAGCTTGGTATCCTTGCCTTATATGTGCTCTGTCGCTGGGACAAGATTCAAAAAGAATACGAACCCTGGCCTATTGACAAGCCCTACATTGACCTTGCCACCTACACCAGTCCTCAGGGAAGACAAAAGAAGTGACAACCGTTGCTCGTTGATATCTTTTCTTTCTCCCTGCACTTAAACCCTATTCCATCCTTGCCGTTCTTTTAATATGGATCTAATGCATGCCGAACAGAGCACAAATCGCCTCATCCAAGCCACAAGACCTCTTCAAGCTCAAGAGAATGAAACCTTCTCTTACGATGAAGCAGGCAATCAGCTTCAAAGAGACGGGGATAGTGAGGAATCAACCTTTGACCCAGCCAATCGATTGATTGAGGATTCAGCCCTCACCTACACCTATGATAGAAATGGCAATCTCACTCAAAAGAAGAATAAGTCAACCAGCAAGACCACCACGTATTCATACGATGCCGAGAATCAACTCATCCGCATTGATTTCCATGACGGTACCCTCAGTGAATACCGCTATGACGGCCTTGGAAGAAGAACCTTTAAACATTCCACCCATTCCTCATTCCCCATGACTCGTTCCTTTATCTACGATGGCGAAGACATTCTCTTTGAATTCGATGGTACGAACACCCTTCTTGCCCGTTACACCCATGGCCCAGGGATTGATGAACCTTTAGTAGCTGTCAGCTATCAGCCTTCAGTCGTCAGCCACTTCTACCTCACAGACGGCCTTGGAAGCATCACCGAACTCACGGATTCCCAAGGTCAAGTGGTCCAGTCCTACCTTTATGACTCCTTTGGGAACGTCACAGGTTTTGACTCTTCCGGCTCTCCCGTTCCCCCTTCCTCATTCCTCAGCCCTTATCTCTTCACTTCCCGTGAATTCGACACAGAGTCGGGTCTCTACTACTTCCGCGCAAGGTACTATGATTCAAGTATCGGGAGATTTATTCAGGAGGAAAGGATCTTTGGAGATGATGTTCATCCTACTCAAAAGTATTCTTATGTGTCTGGAAGTCCGGTGAACTTTATTGATCCATTCGGTGACACAACCATTGCCATTGGAGGAGCTATTGGCGCGCCTTTTGGCCCTATTGGCTTCGTCGTAGGAGTTGTGATTGGTATTGCCGTAGGCGTGCTGATTGGCAAAGGACTGGGCGCTGCTGGTGGATTTTGTCGTTTGTTAGCAGAAGGAGCAAAACAGAGCTTTGAAGATGATTATCCAACGAACCCAGATGATTGGGTCCCACCGCCAGGTGTACATGAAGAATTAAAGACTAAGCAGCAAACAGGCGGTAAACATCGACAGTGGAAGGACGGCAGCGGACGCGTTGTCAGAAGGTGGGACAGGGGCACTCCTGGTGCCCCGGTCAACAGGGGGAGAACTCACTGGCACGATCATAGATGGCCAGGTCGGCATATTTTTCAAAATCGATAGCTATTCTTGGGGACGCAGGACATGACGAGACAAGAATTTGTGAATAAGCTTGACGAATACGATGGTTTTCATGACAGCAAGGTTAGGCGCATAACCATTCAGACTTCCCTGCAGTCATTAAGCCTCGAAATTGATCATGCTTATGATAAAGTTTTGTCACCGACTGGCGATGTAGTTATCCCTGACGATAAAGGAGGTGCCCCGGAGCGGTACCAAACTGTCTATCGCTCCATGGTTATATCATTCAGGGGCGTGGACGAACTCGTGGTCAAGATGGAGAGTGACCCTGTAAATGACGAGATAATACTTTCCTGTGACGTTGTGGATGAAAAGCGGACTACCGATCCCTGCCACGTTATTATCGTTTTGAGTTCTATGTCTAAATTGGACTTTTATTGCAGCGACTTTGAGTGCAAATCGGCAGATCGAGATGCCGACTAACCGGAGGGATAGAGAAGAGCGGCCATAAGCGGAAAACCATAACCCACAACCGCATAACCGGAACATTTCCAAATAACCCACAACCGCATAACCGGAACATTTCCAAAAGCGCCGGGTTCAAACTCATGCTCAGGCTTCTTCCCCAATATCCGAATATGGTTCATCAATCAGTGGGAACTTCGCCTATGACCGGAATGGGAATCTTACAAGCACAACAGACCGAAACGGCCAGACCATTACCTTTAAATATGACGCACTCAACCAGCTCATTAAGAAGACCCTGCCAGGCAGCCAAGTCACGAGCTACGAATATGATCCCACAGCAGGTAACCTGACCAAAGTCATAGATCCAGACAGCATCCTTACGTTCACCTATGACTACCAGAGCAGACTCATTTCCTCATCCACCTCTGGCTCCCCCAATCAACCAGCTGTTTCGGTCACCTACACCTATGACCCAAATGGAAACCTAACCACCAAGACTGAGAAATCAACGAGTCAAACCACCCGTTACACCTATGACAGTGAGAATCAATTGATTCGTATTGATTTCCCGGACTTAAGCTTTGTCACATACAGTTATGACGGCCTTGGCCGAAGGATTGAAAAGAACGTTTCAGGGGTTCTCACCCGTTAGAGTCAATCTCTTTTTTAGTTGGAATTGAAAAAAAGCTCCCGAGTTTCATGCCGCCATTTGCTCCTGCTTTTGAATCCCGAGCTCACGTTGAATTG
>MHFT01000031.1 GCA_001804315.1 Omnitrophica bacterium RIFCSPLOWO2_12_FULL_50_11 | reverse complement strand
CCGGCCGGGTACGGATGTCCCGATGGTCAAGCGTACGTTCAATGCACAAGATCTGCCCACGGGACGCATTGAATTTGATCAGGCCGGTAACGTGACAGAGCTTCTCGATAACGGTGCACCAGCGGGTCGCCTCGTCATCAATCTTGATGCGCCTGCGACGAATGCTCGAGACATAACGCTTGAGATCGACGTGATCGATAACATTTCTCCCCGCCACGAGATCGAGATGGCTTTATCTTTGGACGGCGGACAAACGTTTCGGAATTTCGAACCATTGAGCGCCACGAAAAATATCACGCTTCCGGAGCTGGACGGCGAACATACCATAGGGATTCGCGTGCGAGACAAAGCAGGAAACACACGAGATTTACGAGACACCATTACTTTGGATCGTGCAGCGCCTACTGGCGGCGTTTCTATTAATAGAGATGCGCAGAAGACGAACGTCTCCCGAGTTACCTTGACGCTCGATGTCACGGATAACTTTACAATGCAGAACAAGATTGAAATGGCTTTCTCGCAAGATGGGATTAACTTCACTCCCTTCGAAACGTTTAACGAGACCAAGTTGTTAACGCTTGAAGGTGACGATGGCGAGAAAACAGTCACGGTTCGATTCCGGGATGAAGCCGGTAATTTTCGCGACTTCTCAGATACGATTCTTTTAGAAACTATTCTTGACGCACCCACCGTCGATCCGTTACCAGCCTATGTGAAGAGATCTTTTCTTACCATCAGTGGCACGAAACCTTCCGGCACCATGATCTGGATCAATGGAAGAAGGGCAGAAGAATGGGCGCCCGATCTAAGACCCTTACTCGGCTCATCGCCTGATTTTGTAAACCCAGACGAGACAGCGTGGAGCTATTTCATCGAGCTTCCTGATTTAAAAGATGACGGCGACACCCAAAGCCTTTCCATTACAGCAAAAGATGAATCAGGAGACGAAAGCCTGCCGGTTGAGCTTGATCTCACGCTGGAACAAACAAGGCCCACCTTTTCTCTCTCAACCCTTCTTCGAGAAGGAGATACCATTCCCCAGACAGGCATTCACCTTGAAGGCACTGCAGGCGATGAACACTTCACTGAAGTGCTCATCAGCCTCTATTACCCAAGAATCGGTTACACCCTCTACAAACAGGCTGCCTCCTACGATCCCCAAACCCAGACCTGGCAATATGACATCCCTGAAAAAGCCTTGATTGAAGGCCAAGCCTTTGGCCTTTCCATCTATGGCTATGACGAAGCCGGCAATAAGCAAGGAACTTACCTCCCACTTAAGACAGGAGGCACACCTGACACAACTCCTCCCCAGATCTCCATTACCTCTCACACCCAAGGTGAAACAGTTTCTGACCAAAGTTTCCTCCTGACTGGCACCGTAAGTGACAATACAGAGGTGAGCCGTATCTATGTCAGGTTCTATGATCCCCTAAGCCGCACCTTTCAACCGAATCTCGACCGCCCTGTCCTCGGTCGAAGCCACCAGCTTGCTGATTTCGATCCTGAAGTCGGAAGCTGGTCTTTTCCTGTTGCGCCAAACCAGCTCACAGCCGATCACCCCATCCTCGTCTATTATTCTGCTCTCGACACACGAGGAAACGCCTCTTCCTGGCAGTCGATTGAGCTTTCTGTCCGAGATCTCGCACAACCAACAGGTTCGATCGTGATCAATGGCGATGCGACGCACACGAACTCTGCCGATGTGACCTTGGCCCTTGTTGCAATGGATAACGTGACTGCTCAGAAGAATCTCCAAATGGCTTTCTCCCAAGATGGCATCAATTTCACTCCCTTTGAACCCTTCAACACCACTAAAACGCTCACCCTAGAAGGCGGGGATGGCGAGAAAATCGTTCATGTCAGCTTCCGTGATGAGGCACTGAATGAATCTTCCTTTTCGGCTTCCATCGTCCTTGATACCACGCCGCCGGTTATTTTACCCAGTCCATGGGATCACAAGCTCAGGACAGGTATTGTTAATCCCCGTAACAAATCTTTTGAGCGTTTCGGCGAATCTGTGGCGGTCGACAATAAAAAACGTTTCTTAATAGGTGCTCCTGGCGGCAGAGCTGCACATCTTTTGGACGGCGATCCCGAGAGTACGACTTTTCGCCAGTTATTGCGGACCTTTCAAAACCCTGACCCTGACAAATACGATGACTTCGGGCAGCAAGTTGCATTCGTAGGCGACCATGTATTGATTGCAGCTCCTGGACCGTTCGGTGTTGTTACTGATACGCGGGGTTTCGTTTATTTATTCAATGGCGATCCGGCGAGCCCCGAATTCGGGAATTTACTCCATACCTTCCGGCCTTCTGGTGGCATTAAAGATGCAGATTTTGGATCGGCCATGACTATAATCGGAAAATATATTTTTATTGGTAGTCCAGAATTCGACCTAGGCGCGGGAACGGTTTCCATGTATGATGCAGATCCGCAGAGTGCTACCTTTGGAAAGTTACTGCATCAGTTTCAGAATCCATTGGAATCCACAAGACAGTTCGGGCGCTCCATCACCTCTGTTGGGAATCATATTGTTGTGGGCGGTTCTGGTTCTAGCTCTGCCTTTATGTTTGATGCGGATCCTCTGAGTCCTTCGTTCGGCGCTCTTTTGCGTACCTTTTCGAATCCAGGACAGGAACCGGTCCGTAACTTTTATGGTGATGTTTTGGCAGGCAGTGCAGAGGGTTACGTCGTGATGAGAGCCAAGGTCGCCAATGTCAATGGGATCACACAGGTTGCCTATGTGTTTGACGCTAGGACGGACAGTTCAACTTTCGGTCAGCTTTTGGAGACTATTTCTGATCCAAGTCCTGATTCTGGCGGTTTTGTGCTTTTTGCCTCAGTTTCGGAAGACACGATTTTCATCGGGGATGGGTCGGCGGCCGGTACTGTCTACGTTTTCAACGGTAAGCTTGAAGATCCCGGATTCGGAAGTCTTGTTGAAACCATTCGAAATCCTGATCCTGAAAATTTCGATCGTTTTGGAGTATCGTTTGCCGTATTTCCTGGAGGTCTCCTTGTTGGCGTACCCGGAGACAACAAGGCGGGTCGGGAATCTGGCGCAGTCTATTTTTACGAGCGTTTGCAATTAGGGTTGATCAATGGCGACAGCTCCCGTACCTCTTTTGCCGATGTTACGTTAACGTTTAAGGTTGAAGACGCCATTTCCTCTCAAGATCACCTTGAGATGGCTTTTTCTGTGGATGGAGGGGAGACTTTTACATCATTCGAACCATTTCAGCCTACAGAGGATCTTACCCTCACAGGTGAAGACGGCACCAAGGTTGTGGTTGCACGCTTTCGTGATCAAGCGGGGAATATTGTCGAAGCTCAAAACAGCATTATTCTGCAGCGCCCCACGATCACCATTAATGACGGAGAAGCGTATACGGGTTCTCGCTTCGTCGAAGCTCAGATTAATAATGTTTGGAATGAAAGCGGTTTTCAAATTGCGTTTTCTGTTGACAATGGCCAATCTTTTACGGCTTATGAGCGATTCGTCTCGAGCAAAGAATTAACCCTCCCTGCAGGTGAGGGGCTGAAAAAAGTTATTGTCCGTCTCAAAGATAACGAAGGCAAGATTATTGAACTTACAGCTACCATCGAGTTAAAGTTTCTGACGCAGCGCGCATTAGGAGTCTATGAAATAACAATAGATGATTATTTAAGAGGGCTCATCAATCAAGTCACCACGTGGGCTCTAAGACAAGAATACGATATTGAGCGGCTTGCAATTGCAGAACTAGAAGCCATCAAGCGTAGAACCTTGGAACAATTGGCGGGAGTTTATGATTTCGTTGTCTTTGTTCCTACCGGAAAGACCAGTAGCACTTTAAATTATTATAGCCAGATTGCTGGACTTTTGCTAGGGATGGGCTATCCCGAAAAAATAAACATCGAGGGTATTGGGCTTCCCCAACGCACTTTAGTCCAGAAGTGGCTTGACGACAATGAAGACTTTGGGCCTTTATTTAAAAATCTGGTTGATCCCTTCCTGACGGAAGTAAATTCCGCATCACCCCATCAAGGAACAGCTTTTATTAACATGATTGAAATTCGAGAGGATGCGGGAAGTATTCTAGATCTTTCAAGCTATATTAGACTGACCCTCTTGCAAGAAATCGCGCACCGTTGGGGGACTTATCTTACGTCGAATGGAAAGGAAGAAAACGATCCCTTAGGGATTTTAGGCAGAGGCAATACGCATTGGAGCCCTTTTTTTAACGCTGCGACTTCTCCCATGGATGGGATTTTATGGGAAGATCTTGGAAATGGCCGCTTTCAAATGAAAAAATGGTTCGGCTTAGACATTCCTTTTGTTCCGAATTCGGCCTTCACAAATGAATTTAATGATTTCGATCTTTACGCGATGGGAGTGATTTCAGATGCGGAGGTCTCATCATCCTTTGTGATTGATAATCCTAGAACAAATATTCTCGGATGGGCCTTGACCGAAGAAAATTTTTACAATTTTGTTAATTTGCGCGAAGCCGTTGTGATTCAAGGCACAAGGCGCGATGTCAGCATTTCGGATATTACAGCGATCGAAGGGGAGCGAAAGCCAACTGCGTCAGAATCTCAAAAGGATTTTTCTGTTGCCTTGGTTACGATAAAAACCGGCAATGAAACCAAGTCAGATATCGATTTCATTCGTTCCAAAGTGGATGAGATTGCTACTTCTTTTAGGGGGTGGTGGTCGAGGGCCACGCGCGGTCTTTCATCGATGACCTTAGGGCCTGTTGCGGGAGGATTTGAAATTTTCCGCCAGTTATTCCTTGAAAAGTTTGATCAAGAAATAAGCGAGATCGAAACCGGTAGAAATGAGGAAGGAACCGTCACAGGACCGGCCAACGGAGAGGAACTGTTAGAGGAAAAGAATCGTGCCCAATCGCATTCCGCTTCTTTAGATTCTTTGGAGAGGCTGCTTTCTGATGTCGAAAACCGCTTGGCTCCTCTGACTCAATTGGCCGACATCAACCCAGCCATACAAGAGTCGTTGGGCTCGATCCCGCAGGAGGTGTCAGCTATTCGGCAGAAGATGGATCAATTTCAGCAGTCATCAGCGGATGCCCTAACGCAAGCGGATTTCATAGGATCTTTAGTAACGCAAAGCAGAGATGAAGTTTCTCAAGGGCTTTCTCAGGCCGAGGGTGACGGCATTCTGCCGCGGGAATTTAGTGATCTCACAGAGAAATTTGAAGAAATAAGGAACCGATATGCGGCAGCCATTAACGACTTGAGAGTTTTCAGCAGCGCCTTTGAAAGCGAGCACGGGGCTTTAGACGTTCAGCTGAATGATCTGTCTCAAGCTATTGAGACCATTTCTGAAACACTCGAAACTCCTCACGGATCCATTACCATTAACGGCGGCACAAGTCATGTCAACAATCCTCAGGTCATCTTGAGTCTAGAAGCTCAGGATTTGTCCACGCCAAGGGATAAGATTGAGATGGCGTTTTCCTTTGACGGAGGGAACAGTTTTAGCGCCTTCGAAGCTTTTAATCCTACCAAGGAGATTAACCTTCAAGGTGATGATGGAGAAAAGGAGATCATTGTCCGCTTCCGGGACGAATCGGGGAAAGCAGCCGATGTTTCGGATACGATCGTTTTGGATCGCGAGGCGCCAAGGGGAGAGGTTTCGATTAATCGAGGTGCCCAGGAGACTGATTCGCTTGTAGTCACACTCAATTTACGGGCAACGGATAATCTTTCAGCCGTGGATGACTTCCAAATGGCCTTTTCTCTGGATGGCGGCACGACATTTACCTCCTTTGAACCTTTTAGCCCCACGAAACAGATCCCTCTAGAAGGCGAAGATGGTGAAAAGCAAGTGATTGTCCGGTTCAAAGATGAAGCAGGGAACACAGAGGACTTCTCGGATACAATCACTTTAACGACATTTACCAATCCACCAGTCACTTTTGCCGGAGATGCAAGGATTGACACAAGCCAATTCAAATTCGGTGGCGCTTCCGTAGTCTTCGACGGCGCTGGGGATTATGCAGCCAGTCCGGACAGCCCCGATTGGGATTTCGGCACTGGAGATTTCACGATTGATTTTTGGGTACGATTTAATAACCTTGATACGGTTGCATTTTATTCCAGAAATGCTGGTTCTGCTGGCGGTGTTCTTCTTCAATGGAATGCTGGACAAGGTTTTGTTGTTGGTTTGGGTGCTTATGCAGTTCCTTATACATTTGCATGGTCATCTTCTACTAACGTTTGGTATCACGTTGCAGTTGTAAGATCCAGTACGAGTGTTTTCGTATTTATTGATGGAGCTCAAATTGGAACTACAGCTACAGATTCCGGGCCTACTGATCTTGATACTACGACAGCAATCTTTATCGCTTCACATTCTGGAACCTCACAATTTCTTAAAGGCTGGTTAGATGAATTTAGGGTATCTAAAGGAGTTGCTCGATGGACTTCTGGTTTCGCTCCTCCAAGTTCAGAGCACCAGCCAGATCAAGACACTGTTCTCTTGCTTCATCTGAACGCGCCACTTCAAACCCAAGCTTTAGCAGCATTCGCGACTGAGCTGGTGCGCCCTTCTCAAACCCGCCGCTTCACTGATCAAGCTCCAACTTTGAGCACCCCGCTCCTTTGGAATGCTCTTCAGTCACCCTATGAGGAAGAGGATGAAAAGGATGAGGAAGAAGAATCAGTTGTGATTTTCTGAAACTCCGACGGGTCTCATTGTGGGACTCACGGTGATGTGCGTAAAATGAGGAAACAATCACTTTTCTTAATTTGGTCTGCCTTGACTCTGAATCCCTGAATCGTCAAGCCATCCGTAGCATCCAAAGTAACCTACCGAAGCAAACGCAGCACAGTTCAAAGGATCACCAAAAACAGGTGATTTTACCTACGACGTTACCAATGCGGCTCCAGCTTGCTCACATTCATGTCTCGCCGTTTGAAATCACTGCCCAATAAACGAGAAATTACGGTACAATATGCGCAATGAACATCGTGGTTTTCACGAAAAACTGGGTGGGCGATGTCATTTTTGAGATGCCCGCGATCCGCGTCATTAAGGAAAACTTTCCTGAGTCTCGTTTGCTTGCCGTGACGACGCCGCGATGCGTGGAAGTCCTGGAAGCAAATCCCTACGTGGATGAGGTGATCGAATTTGATGAGAAAGGACAAGATCGAACTCTGGCCGCCAAGGCCCGTTTTGTCTTGAAGCTAAGGAAGTGTCGAATTGACAAAGCCTTTTTGTTCCATCGTTCCGGAACGCGTGCCCGCCTGGCTTGCTTCGCGGCTGTCCGAGAGCGGATCGGCTACAACACGAAGAGGCGCGGTTCCTTCTTGACCTGTGCCGTGCCGGAGCCGGAGGGTCCCATTCACGATGTCCAGTATTTTCTCGATTTACTGCGCGCCGCGGGGCTTAAGGTTGAGGGAGATTACCCATACGAGTTTTATTTTTCTCAAGTCGATGACGAGCGTGCTACATCGCTTTTAAAAGACTACGGGCTTGATTCAGAAAACCTGGTGGCTGTCCATCCAGGGGCGAATTGGGCTCCGAAGCGTTGGCCTGCCGAATATTACCG
>MHFT01000030.1 GCA_001804315.1 Omnitrophica bacterium RIFCSPLOWO2_12_FULL_50_11 | reverse complement strand
AACAGACTTCACCGACCACGGCGTTTTCAGTCCAAGAAGGTGTTCGTAAAGGGCGGTGTCTTTCATGATGGTATCGGTGTGGTTGAAAAACGGAATTCTCTGACTTTAAGAGAAAATTCACAGTACATTTGATGAAGAACCATTTATTAAAAGCGGATTATCCCTTAGTTCTGTCGCTCCCGCCTACGCGTAAATGACAAGGTTATTGGTCTGATGGTCACTCTACGTTGAAGCAGATTCTGAAACTGCTTCAAAAAGAAGTGGCCGGTTAAGAAAGAATTTATGTTCGTTAAAAAGTTATGGGGCGAACGGTATGATAAGGGCAGATTAATATTGGCGGGAGTGCTGATGTTGCTCTCGATAGCGGCATTATTCGCTTGGTACTATTCACCAATTTTTCCCGACGAAATTGCAGTCCGGTTACTGTCAGGGCGGTATATTCAAGATAATGGTCTAGCGCAAAAGCTGTTCTACATTTGCCCTTCCAACGCTAGAGAAACCCCACTGCTTTTTGTAATTCCTGCTTGGATTCTTTCTTGGCTAGATTTGCATCTTTCGTTAGTTGAGATACGCATTCTCCCTTTTGTAACGATACTGGCGGCTATTTTTCTAACCATTTGGTTTGCCATAAAGGGGCGGAATCCTGCAGCAGCCATAGGAGCGACAATCACGCTAATTGGTGTGTCTGGCTCT
The DNA here is from genome assembly GCA_001804315.1 of Omnitrophica bacterium RIFCSPLOWO2_12_FULL_50_11. Taxonomy (GTDB): domain Bacteria; phylum Omnitrophota; class Omnitrophia; order Omnitrophales; family Danuiimicrobiaceae; genus 2-12-FULL-50-11-A. Next base: position 13,717 of record MHFT01000030.1, on the reverse strand, counting down.
GGACTGATTATCGCGCGCGCCGAATATTGGCAAGTTCTGAACGTTGCCTGCTGTGTGTGGATATTTTCCCATCTGGAGTCAGCTTCTCTACGCACTGGTCACGTTGAGCGAAATACGCACACTGGCATGCGCTATGGTCTATCAGCACTGCTGTTGTTAAGCTGCTTGCTGTCAATATATTCACACGTGCAGGGTCTACTTTTCTTACCCCTGACGTTCTACCTAATTTATCGCCTGGTCAGCTCAAGCAGGTGGAAAGGAACAGTTGCCACTGTAATAATCGGATTGTTTTTACTGGCGGTTAAAACCACTATCACTTTTAAAGGTACCACATGTGTAGAGTATCCCGGAATTGCACAAGCAATTAACAAGATGGTCTTCAACCCTGGAGAATTTGAGTCGGTCAAGTTCACAGATTGGCTGGCAGCACATATCCATAATTATCTTCAGTCCTTTTATTTCAAAGATAATTACCAAGTCAACTATCTACCAGGAATCAATGTGGGTGAGGGTTGGCTGAAAAACCTTTTGGCTGGACTCAATCAAAGCATTCATATCATCTTGATGGTGAATTTGATTCTTTTTGTTTGTGCCGCTGTCGCCGCACTTATCTTTGCAATAAAACAATACGTGGCGAAGTACAAACTGCGCGGAACAGGCGGAACCGTCACAAAAGGATTAGAAGAAGCTCAAGCAGTAATGTTGTTTGCGTTTCCGATAATCTTCCTGTTCTTCTACGACGCAAATCAAAATTTCTATCGATCTTTTTTCATAAACCTATTGACGGGCATCATGTTGACCATGTTTCTGTCACGATTGTACTTGGGTAGGCTGCGCACGTTAGTTATCGCCTATTTCGTTTTGTGTGGTGCGGCGGTGCTGGCTTCACTAATTGTTAATGTGTGGTGGTTCACGGGCAAGTTTCAAGCTGGATTTGAGGGGCCATCAATGTCCATTAACAAGGACTGGGACGGAATTAGTCGTGACGTGATGAGTCTGGCTCAAGATAGTGGCATGGACTTGTTAAAGGGTAGAATTATAGTGGACGATATGACCTATGACAGCTTGAAGCGCTATCCGCTTTTGTATCCAGTGACTTATTTAGATCTGTCGGGAAGCCTCTCCAAATTAACAAGCACGGAAATAATTAACCGGGTTCGCCCGAACTATGCCATTGTCAGATGCGACTATTTACGCTCATGGGGCGTAACCCCACAAAAGACACGCAATCAGTTTTGCGCGGTAAATTTTTTGAGTGCTGAATATCTTAATAAGAAATGAAGGAAGTTGTCCTTTAATCTCAGGTGGCGGGGAAATTCATTTAAGGGCATCTCTAAAAATCAATTTTCAATTAACAAACATTACCAGCTCAAATTTGGAGTCTGGTAGCCAAATTGAAATCTAACGCAGTCACTCGAAACTGGTAGAAATTAAATGCCGTCAAATACTTTATCTCAGGTCAACGTTAGTATCGTGATACCGGTTTACCGCAGTGCGTCCATGCTGCCGCAACTATATGGCCGCCTTCGTGTGGTTCTGGAAACTTTATCGGCCCATTGGGAAATTATCCTAGTAGATGATGCCAGTCCGGATGAAAGTTTCACGGCTATGCAGAAGCTGCGAAAAGGTGATCAGCGTGTTCGCATAATCCAGCTTGCACGAAACCATGGTCAGCAACATGCGACATTATGCGGACTGAATTATGCGCAGGGGCGTTATATCATCACGCTTGATGACGATTTGCAATGTGCGCCCGAAGACCTGCCCAAATTCCTCACCCAGTTGCGAGCCGGCATGCATGTCGTGATCGGTCGCATCAACAAGGGTGAGAAGAAGCATCAATGGTGGCGCAACCTTGGTTCAGCCGTGAACCAATATCTTGCCGGGCGCATCCTTGGTAAACCCGGTGACCTGTATCTATCCAGCTATCGCGGGTTCTCTCGATATGCGGTGGACAAGGTCACTGCTTATAAAGGCGCTCACCCGCATATCGCAGCCCTGTTTCTCAAGTCGGTGCCGCACCGCCATATCGCCAACGTGGATGTGGAGCACGAGCCGCGAGCCGATGGAGGCTCGAGCACCTACTCCATGGCCAAATTGGTCAAAACGATATCGTATCTGCTGGTCAACCATTCCTATCTACCGTTGCGGTTCATGATAGTTTGGGGCGTCATTCTGAGCTGTGTGAGTTTTCTCTTTGCGCTTTGGGTCGCATTGCGAGTTTTTCTTTTTGGCCACTCGATAGCGGGCTGGCCTTCTTTAGCTGTACTGATCGCGTTCCTTTCAGGCAACATTTTGCTCTCGCTCGGCATCGTCGGCGAATACCTGGGACGTCTGGTGGAGGAAGCTTCTACCGTGGAGCAATTCACCATCTTTCGTGAAGAAGTGTGAGCTGGATGCGGAAAGCAGATGCCTGAATCCATGAAACGACTATCGGACCATTTCTCAACTACCGAAGTACTTCGGGACGGCTCTTTCGCCTATCTGGACGAGGCGGGAACGACACAGCCGGATTCGCTGGTGTTCTGCCAGAATCTGGCATTTCTGGAAACGGCCAACGCAAACCTCAATGTGACGGCGGTGATCACCACTCCCGAGCTGGCAGCCGAAGTGAGTGCACCCGGCGTGGCGGTCAGTGACAATCCTCGTCTGGCTTTCTTCCGCCTTTATCGGCAGTTCGTCGCTGCAGGGGTGGCATACCCGCCCATGAGATTCGGGAGGGGAGAAGGTTGCGATATTCACCCCAGCGCCGTGGTGTCCCTCCGCACGCGCATCGGCGACCGCGTCACTATCGCGGCCAATGCGGTCATCGAAGATTTTGTGGAAATCGGTGACAACACCTACATTGGCGCCAACGCAGTGATTGGTGCGGAAGGCATGATGACGGTGTGGGAAGAGGATGGAGCGCCCTTGGTTGTCAAGCACGCCGGTGGGGTGACTATCGGTCGCGATGTGGTGATCCTCGCCGGCGCTGTGATCGCCAAATCGCTTTACCGCAGTTTCACCAGCATCGGAGATTACTGCCAGATCGGCATTCTCGCCAACATCGGTCATGGCGTGCGTGTCGGTGAACGCTGCGTCATCTCCGGCAACTGCGTCGTGACAGGCCGGACGACGCTGGGCGATCGTGTCTGGATGGGCGTATCCGCTTCGGTTGCGCCGGGGCTGGAGATCGGCGCGGACGCACAGATCAAGATGGGCAGCATCGTCGTCAGCGACGTCGCGCCCGGTCAGGTAGTCTCGGGCAATTTTGCTCTGCCGCATAATGTGAACATGAAACATCACCTTGGATTGATGCGGTCATGAAACTGCCCTTGGAGATATGCTTCAAAGGGAAGCGCACATATATACAAGGAGGCGACATGCTGAACGCCGTCTGCGCGGCAGCGATGCGCCAGACTGGCTCAGACGGCATCAGTCGTCTCAATTTCATGATCAATCGCATGACGCCCCATAATCTGAGCGTGGATCTGGAGCAGGGCGAAACGCGTGCGGCTGCCGCCCAGCCGCCAGTCGCAACGCTGTCGTTTGAAGCCAACGATCAGTCATGGCATGGCACGCTGGCGGAGGAATCGGGTGAGCCTGTCTGCCGTTATCCCTATGATGAGGAATCGATCATCGCGCTGTGCCGGATCGACCAGAGCGGGCGCAGCATCTCCCTCGAAGGAGAGACCGACTTCACGCCGATCGAGGTGGTGGTGGCGATGACCAAGGCGTTGCATCAAGCACTTTATCCCGATGCGCCCGGCAAATGGGTGTTCTGCCGCTGGGAAAGCGAACATTGGCCCATCACGATTCCGGCAAGCGGACTTTCCGTCATGCTGAGCAAGACGCTGGGCTCCCGTCTCACCAAGTCCGCCGTTGCCGTTGGCGGAGAGCGCATCGGCTGGGTGTACTTCAGCGCCAGGGTGGAACCATGATAGGCATCAAGGCCATTGGCACTTATCTGCCGGCAGGCCGTGTCTCCAATCTGGCGCGACTTGAGGAGTTCGGCCTCACCGAGGCTTCCCTCAACGATCGCATCGGATTTCGGCAGGTGGCAGTGAAAGGCGGCGATGAGACTACCTTGTCTCTCGCTGTATCGGCATTCCGGAATCTGCAGGACATGATAGGGCTTGATCTTGCCTCGGTCGATGCGGTAGCGGTCATCACACAGAACCCGGACCGGAACATCCCGCATTTGTCTGCTGAGCTGCACGGCAAATTGGCACTCTCGCCGGGCTGCGCCTGTTTTGATATTTCTCTGGGTTGCTCGGGCTACGTCTATGGACTGTCGCTCTTGTCCGCCTTCATGTCCGCCAATGGAATGCACTGCGGCGTTCTGGTCACGTCCGATCCATATTCCGGCATCGTGGATCCTGCAGACAAGAACACCAGCCTGATCTTCGGCGATGGGGCGACCGCGACGCTACTGACCGAAGACCCGGTGTACGTTGCCGGGGCATATAACCTCGGCACCATGGGCTCGGAGGCCGACAACCTGGCATGCAATGACGGGAAGCTGTTCATGAACGGTCGCGCAGTATTCAATTTTGCGGCCAAATATGTACCCGCAGACGTGGCTACGACCGTGCAGAAGAACGGACTGACGCTGGCGGAGGTGGATTGCTTCATTCTCCATCAGGGTAGCCGTTACATCGTTGATACCATCGCGGATCGTCTGGGTGTGCCGCACGACAAAGCGAAATTCTACGCGGCGGATTATGGCAATACCGTTTCATCTTCGATACCGATCATTCTTGCCGAAGCCATGGAAAATAAATCTAACCGTTCGATTTTGTTGAGCGGATTTGGTCTTGGGTTTTCTTGGGCGAGCACCGTTTTGAAACGTTTGGAGGAACATTAATGCCAGTTACCAGAGAAGATGTGCTTGCGGCGATCCATATAGCGAAAGCCGTGCAGGATGTCACCAAGTTGCGGGACGATGTGAAGTTGTCCGATCAGGGGATCGACTCATTGGAGATATTCAATGTGCTATTGGTCATCAGCGAAAAATACGACATCGATATCCCCGATGAAGATTCCGATCATCTGAACACGATCAAACAGATCGTCGAATACCTCAACCGGCGTTTGACGTAGCGCTGTTTGGCCTGTAGCCAGCCTGCCGAGCCGGATTCCCTATGCGTTCTATTGCTATCTTGACGTTAAAACTGGCGGGGGCGACGGCAGCTTTTGCGCTGCTGTTCCATTTTGTCCATATCGATCCGGTACTGTCCGCATTAAGCGCGGCGAATACATTATTGGTCTGTCTGGGCGTGCTGGTGTTTCTGTCGGGTCAGGTGGTGGCGGCGGCACGCTGGCGGAAAATACTGCAAAACGATGGGGTCGACATCCCGTTAAAGCGCACATTGCGCATGAACCTGATCGGAACCTTTGCTGGAAATTTTTTGCCTGGCATGGCGACCGGTGATCTGACCAAATCGGCACTGTTATTCCGTGACTATCCCATGCAACGCTCATTCCTGATCGCTTCGGTTGTCTACGACCGCATCTTCGGGCTGGCTGCCATCTTTATCCTGATGATCATTGGCACCTTGTTGCTTGGAGCGATGCGTGGCGAATGGGGCTTTGCTCGTTACGCCATCATGGGCGGTCTACTTTTCCTACTGTCGATGTGGTTGATCGCTTCAGATATCAGCTACGCGCGTATCCTGCACATACTGCCCAAGATGTTGGTGAAGCGCATTTCGGTATTCATGGGCGAATTGCAGAAACTGTTGCGTGCCAGTACCTTGCGTTGGCGCACCCTAGCTTTCAGTCTGGTGTTTCAATTGAGCTGGGCGGTGTCGCAATGGATCATGCTTTGTGCACTATCCGCAAACGCGCCGTTCGTTCCCGTTCTAACGGCATCCACATTCTCGCTTGTCGTGGCGCTCCTGCCAATTTCGTTGAACGGGCTGGGCCTGCGTGAGGGCACTTTCAGTTACGTGCTCCAGCACCTTGGCGTCGACCCGCAGATTGCTGTGGCAGCTACACTCCTGTCGCTTTTGCCGATCCTGGTGTCCTCCTTGATCGGGGGAATGTTGCTCGGCTGGGGGAGCCGGTATGGAAAAGTCCGCGCTACCGGTTCGCTTGAAGACGGGAGGCGGTTATGAAGCGTTGCGCGAAGTGCGGCAATTTGTTCACAAGCGAGAGATGGGACTGCCCTAACTGCGGGCATGCACCCCGGCAACTGGGCGGATTTGTAAGCTTTGCCCCCAAACTATCCGAGACTGTCGAAAGTTACGATGCGGAACGGTACCAGTCGGTTGCCGCCATTGAACGGAAGCACTTCTGGTTTCGAAGCCGGAACGACCTGATCATGTGGGCGCTGAAAAAGAATTTTCCGGCAGCACGCTCATTGCTGGAGGTGGGATGCGGCACCGGACAGGTGCTGGACAACATCCACGCGACCATGCGCGTTCAGCGACTGGTTGGCACGGAGATACACGTGAAAGGACTGGCGTTCTGCAGGCAACGCTTGCCGGATGCCGAATTCATGCAAATGGATGCGCGCGCGATCCCGTTCGCCGACGAGTTCGACGTGGTGTGCGCATTCGATGTGATTGAGCATGTTGAAGAGGATGATAAGGTGCTTGCCCAGATGTATCAGGCCTGTCGTTCCGGTGGCGGAATATTGATTACCGTCCCCCAGCATCAGTGGCTCTGGAGTTACAAGGACGACTTTGCGCATCACAAACGCCGTTATTGCCGCAAGAAATTGCTGGAAAAAGTGTCCGCTGCCGGATTCCGGGTAACGACAGTCACCTCTTTTGTTTCATTACTGCTTCCGCTGATGTATTTTTCGCGACTGTGGGAACGTACTCCAGCCCAATTTGAACCGCAGCGCGAACTCGATATTTCGCCACTGCTCAATCACATTTTTTATTTATTGATGCGTGTCGAAACAGCCTTGATACGCTGGGGTGTTTCGTTACCAGCAGGCGGCTCTTTATTACTGGTTAGCAAGAAAATTTGATATAAGGTTACACATGGACCCCTGCAAATTATTAGGCGTGCCTGCCATTTACAGTTTTTTCCGAAAGTTCGTTGGACGGGATTCGGTGCGACGCCAGTATGCCGAGAAGTATATTCGTGCACAGCCGGGGCAACGTGTACTCGATATTGGATGCGGCACGGGCGATATTCTGGATTTTCTGCCGGACGTGGATTATGTCGGCTTCGATATGGACCCCGCCTACATCAGTGCGGCGCGACAACGGCATGGCTGATGTCGCGGTTCATTGTATCGCGCGACCGCGGGCATCATGTCCGTCGTTGGGAAGATTACGAAACGTTGGCGCGGGCAGTGTTTGAGCATGTTAATGTTGGCGTGCATCATGATCTGCTTCGCATTCCCTATACCCATCTGATTATGGAGTACGGAATGAAGATCCCCTTTAACAAACCATATATGACGGGCAACGAGTTGCCCTATATAGCCCAAGCGCACGCGAATCGGCATTTGGCGGGGAATGGCGCCTTCACGCGGAGATGCTGCGATTGGCTGGAGGCGGGCATCGGTTGTCACAAGGCGTTGTTAACGCATTCCTGTACTGCCGCCCTGGAAATGGCCGCCATGCTGATCGATGTGCAGCCCGGCGACGAGATCATTATGCCGTCGTATACGTTTGTTTCAACGGCTAATGCGTTTGTCTTGCGTGGCGGAGTTCCTGTATTTGTTGATATCCGTTCTGATACATTGAACATCGACGAATCAAAGATCGAGGCGGCGATCACTTCCCGAACCAAAGCCATAGTACCTGTGCATTACGCTGGAGTGGCTTGCGAGATGGATGCGATCATGGATATTGCTCGTCGCCATAATTTACTTGTCATCGAGGATGCGGCCCAAGGCGTCATGTCGACTTACAAGGGGCGCCCACTTGGAAGTATCGGCCATCTAGCTGCGATGAGTTTTCACGAAACAAAGAATATTATTTCCGGCGAGGGGGGGGCGTTGTTGGTGAATGCCCCCGAGTATGCGGAGCGCGCCGAGATCATTTTGGAAAAGGGAACTAACCGGAGCCGGTTCTTCCGGGGGCAGGTGGATAAATATACTTGGGTGGATATCGGTTCTTCCTATTTGCCGGGTGAGCTTACGGCTGCATTCCTTTTGGCGCAAATGGAAAAGGCAGAATCTATTACTGCTCGCCGATTGGCTATTTGGGAGCAGTACCATGAGGCACTGGAATCGTTGGAAGTTGCTGGCAAATTAAGGCGCCCCATCGTTCCTTTAAACTGCCAACACAATGCCCACATGTACTATGTCCTGCTGGATTCTTTGGATACAAGGAAGAGGGTAATTGATGGGTTGAAGCAACAGGGTATTAATTCGGTATTTCACTATGTTCCCCTTCATGCTTCGCCGGCAGGCCAGAAATTTGGCCGGGTGAATGGTTTGATGAAGAATACTGAAGTACTTTCCGACCAGTTGCTGCGCTTGCCTTTGTGGCTGGGCGTTGAAGGGGAAGTAAAAAAGATAACAGCAAGCCTATTGGCCTTGTTATAAGATGCCCAAAAATCGACCCACTCAGGTGAAATCAGTCAGGCGCACATCTTCGTTGCAGTCCTTGGCGCATCCAAAATCGTGACCGATTGAGGTAGGATTAACCCTCGCACAACATCCTTCAAGCAGCGGTCACGATAGACAGAAACAGCTGGTCACGTTAACTGGCTTTGTTTCATTACAATGCAAATCCGTAACTACTCAGGTAGCAGCTGACTGATCGATTGTCATTCAGCCGAAACGAGGTTGAGGCGGAACGCCTTGGAAGGTCAGGGGTAAGTGTGTTGAACAGATTGGCAATCTATCGTTCTTTGTGGACGATGTGACCAAACCGCAGTCCGAGTATACGCTCACCCCGGTGTATGACATGCTACCCATGTCATTGGCACCGCTGGACGTTTGGAAAGAAATGTTGCCGCTGGCGATTTATTACTGGCGCCTAGTAGCCGAGCATCCCGGTATGGCAGAAGATGTGAAACAAATTGCGCAGAGTCAGGCAGACATCTTGTCTCGCTCCTTAATCTGAACGAGCATGAACAAATCCAAACTCAAAGCTGACGCCCCGCTAGTATTTGGATAACGGTATCAGATGCAGTCATTTTCTGATTATTACGTCGCAATGCGAATAGATATGTTTGAAGTTTGCGAAATTCATGATGATAAAACCCCGCTCCCCGCATGCTGAATTAACACACCCCAAATATCGTGCTGACATAGACGGTTTACGTGCAATTGCAGTTCTCTCTGTAGTTAGCTACCACGCATTTCCAGGGTGGGCTCAGGGCGGTTTTATTGGGGTAGATATATTTTTTGTTATTTCTGGCTTTCTCATTTCGACTATTATTTTTGAAAATCTACAGCGCGGTAGCTTTAGTTTTGTAGAGTTTTACAGTCGCCGAATTAAACGCATATTTCCCGCACTCATAGTTGTGTTTATTGCATGCTTTGCAATCGGTTGGTTTGTATTACTACCTGGCGAATTCAAGCAGTTAGGTAAACATACTGCTGGTGGCGCGGGCTTTATTTCTAATTTTGTTTTATGGCGTGAAATCGGCTATTTTGATAATGCCGCCGATACAAAACCACTCTTGCATTTGTGGAGTTTGGGAATAGAGGAGCAATTTTATATTGTGTGGCCGTTGTTATTGTGGGTTGCATGGAAACAAAAATTTAATTGGCTAACAATTGCTGCCATCATTGCAGTCATTTCATTTGCATTAAATATACAAGGCATGCGAACAGCTGCTGTTGCTACTTTTTACTTGCCTCAAACGCGCTTTTGGGAGCTGTTAATTGGCTCATTGCTAGCCTATGTAACCCTGTATTGGCGGAATGTATTAACAACGATTAGGAATAAATTGATTGGCTGGTTAGGGAATATTGTTTATGCACAAAAATTAGTGGTTAATGAAAATACATTACGTAATGCAGTTTCGTTAACGGGGTTTTTGGCAATTGCTGTTGCTTTGGCTCTTATTACTAAAGACAAGCCTTTTCCTGGCACATGGGCATTGCTGCCTACAATAGGGGCGGCATTCATTATTGCGGCTGGTTCACAAGCGTGGATAAACAGAGCGATCTTATCAAATCGCATACTGGTTTGGTTTGGATTAATCAGTTTTCCATTGTACTTGTGGCACTGGCCCTTACTATCGTTTGTACGAATAGTTGAAGGTGAAACGCCTACAGAAAATATTCGTATTGCGGCGGTACTGATTTCAATTGTGTTTGCATGGCTAACCTACAAATTAATAGAAAAGCCAATTCGTTTCGGCAAGTATAGCAAAGCAAGAATGATCATGTTAATTTTACCAATGTGTATTGTTTTTGGTGCTGGCGTTGCGGCAGATAAGAAATATTTTTTTCCAAGCTCTCAAAGTCTTGTGGCTTTGCAGCATTTTGATTTCAGAGGCTACCCTGAACCAGAAGGTGAGTATATTGACGAAAAATATAAATTTGGTGCGCTGGGGTATAACGAAAAAAATAAGGTTTTATTGTTGGGTGATAGCCACTCGCAGCAATATAGAAATACGTTTGCCAAATTAATAAACAGTCAAGTTTCAAAAAACCGCTCTCTACCCCAAGTGATGTATAGCTTGGAATATTTAGGCCCTGATGACTTGTTACGAGTGTCTAATGAAGTTCTCACAGATAGCACAATAAAAACCGTAGTTTTTTCTAATTTCTGGGCGCTTACTTACGGCAGCGATAAAATTAACTATTCAATCCGTTGCTGTGGCAATGCGCTTGGGGGCTCAGTAGGTGGCGATGCCAAACATACACCACTAACGACTGAGCAAATGAATGAGATTGATAACAAATTAAAAAGTGCCGCATCATCTCTAATAGAATCAGGTAAGGAGGTATATTTCATATTGGATAATCCATTTGGTGAAGAATTGGCACCCAAGGGCATGGTAAGTCGAAGTATTTTCGATGGAGTTCAAATCAAATTAACTCCGTTGCCAAAACATAAAGCCATTCTAAGAGATGAGCCCATACGCACCCGAATCCTGAATATTGCAAAAAAAAGTGGTGCTAACGTTATAGATCCGTATGAGTATCTATGTAACCGGGAAGATTGCCCATCATTATCAGAAAATGGTAAACCTATTTATAAAGATTACGATCACTTATCGCTATATACCGTTACACATCTTGTTCATTACCTTGATTTCCTTATCCTTAGATGAGTCAACGTAATATTTCAATTTGGATTGCGCTATTTGCTAATAAGTTGTTCTCTGCCACCCGAGGGAAATTGGATTTGATCTTGAAAGATAGTGGATCTGTTATGGTGCTCGCCCAGCGGGCATGGCAAGCCATAGCCGGTGTGGCTACCTTGGCTTTCGTGGTCCATTTTCTGACTCCGGCCGAACAGGGATATTTCTATACATTGGCGAGTATCGCAGCGCTGTATATGGTGCTCGATATGGGGCTGTCTGCGGTGCTTGTTCAGTTTGCGGCACGGGAATTCATCGGGCTTTCCTGGGGGGGGGGTGGAAGAGTCGAGGGAGCCGAGCCGTCCCGCTTTCTTTCACTTGTTCAGTTGTCACTCAGGTGGTATGGCGTAGCGGCAGTCGTATTTCTGCTCGCTTATCCGGCCGGAGTCGCTTTTCTCGCTAATGGCCATGGTGACCTTGGTTATGACTGGCGCGGATCTTGGGCGTTGCTTGTGGGTGCAACTGCCGCTGGTTTGGTATTTCTTCCCGCTTTGGCATTGACCGAGGGAAGTGGCAACGTGGCGGAGGCGTATGCGGTTCGTCTCGCTCAAGGGGTGCTGGGTGCGTTGGCAGCTTGGTTAGTGCTGACTATGGGCGGCGGGCTTTATGCGGTTGCGATGATACCAGCGGTAAGTGTGCTGGTTGCGTGTGTCTGGTTATTTGCGCGCCGTCGCCGCATGGTTATGCAAGCGTTTCAGGAAAAGATTGGTAATTTTCATTGGGGCATTGAGGTGTGGCCGCTCCAATGGCGGATCGGGGCCAGTTGGCTTGCTGGATATGCGTTGGTGCTAATGCACGTTCCCTTGTTGTTCCGCACCCAAGGGCCAGTAGTGGCGGGCCAAATGGGGGTGACCATGACCGTAGCCAATATGTTGAGTTTGCTGGCTTTATCTTGGATGACGGCACGTATTCCTGCTATGACGCGAGCTATATCGATGAAGGATTGGGTACATCTCGATCACCTATTCTGGCAAGCATTTCGTAAGTCGTGTCTGGCTTTTGTTTCAGGCGCGATTCTGTTTTTTATCATAAGACTAGCTCTCGAGTGGACTCCATATGGCGGGAGATTTCTCCCAGTGGCGGAAACGGCGGGGTTGTTATTAGCGATGGGGTTTTATCATGTCTCAGGGTTGTTTGCTGCGTATTTGCGGGCACATTTGCGGGAGCCTTTTTTATGGCTGTCACTGACCGGGGCGCTGTTGACCGCAGCTGCCGCCATTTGGGCCGCACTGCAATGGGGATCAGCAGGCATCGTCACCGTTCTGGTCGTCATCAATGCTATTTTCTTTTTCCCCATTGCGCTGTGGTTGTGGATACGTTTGCGAAGGAAGTGGCATTGTGAGGCAGTATGACTGACAGTATCATCTTTCCGCTCCTGACTATCGCTATTCCAACCTGGAATAGGGCAGCATACCTTCGGCAGAACCTTGAGCAACTTGTGCCTCAACTAATGGAGGTGGCAACAAATCAGGTTGAAATTCTGATTTCCGATAATTGTTCTACCGATGAATCACCTGAAGTGGTGGCTGGTTTTATGCAAAGGGGGATGCCTATACGTTATATCAAAAACGCTGAAAATATTGGTTCGGATTGCAATGTTGCTCAGTGCTTCAATGAGGCTGCAGGGCGATATGTATTGATTCTTGGGGACGACGATTTGCTGGTGGATGGGGCACTGCCGTGGCTGGTCAAACGCCTTGAGTGCCAGGAATTTGGTGTTCTGTGTATGCGACCTTATGGATACGACGATGATTTTCGCAAGGAGTATCCGGGCGGTTCAGGCAGGGAAATGGTGTTTGAGGATGGAGGTAAGTTCCTGTCAAAGATAGGACCCTTGGTTACGTTGATTTCTGCTTGCGTTATTAATAAGAAGCTTTTGGGTCAAGTCGATGCTCGTGATTTTTGTGGGGGTAATCTAGTGCAGGTGCACCTGGTGATTCGTGCTGCACTGGCTGCCAAGCCGTCATTATTCCTCAAACGCTATCTGATTGCTTGCAAGCGGAACAACTCGGGGGGCTATGATTTTTCTCGCGTGTTCGTCGAGGAGCTTGGGCGTATTCTGGATCAGTATCGTTCCATGGGACTGAAGCCTTCGGCTATATGGGCTTTTGAAACTCGAATGCTATTGGGGTATTACCCGTTTTATCTATTGCGCCAACGGTTGGCACAAACCGGCGATGATGAGAGTGTCTATGTATGTTTTAAGGCACGGTTTGGGGAGCGCTGGTTATTTCGCCTGCTACTTACCCCTATTCTGAGATTGCCGCACCCCTTGGGTGTGGTTTGGGGGGGTGGTGCGACCTTGCTTGGTCGCATAGCCACAGGAGATTTACAACGTGGCGTGGTATTCGCTTGGCATCGTTTAGTTCGGACGGTGCATAAATGATAACTGAGTGAGGCTCAGATCGTCGGCAGATATCTTGCGCGGCGCGGATTTTTGTGGCCATTCGTTAAATAGGAAATGGCAGTGGATCAGGTCAAACAATCCAACATTTCAGCCAGC
>MHFT01000029.1 GCA_001804315.1 Omnitrophica bacterium RIFCSPLOWO2_12_FULL_50_11 | reverse complement strand
CCTTGCTTGCTGGAAAATGTGAGTACGGTTTTTTTATGTTGATGCAACTTATCTCCAAGCTCCGGGCAGCAAAACCTCCGCGCGCAAAAGCCGGCCGCTCGATCGGCCTTAATATCGGAAAAGCCAATATCGTGGGTTGTGAGATTGCGTCTCAGGGAGATCAGGTTACTTTAGAACATTGCGGGCGTGCCGAGGTCCGTGCTGCCGAGCCGGTGGCGGACCAGCTCAAAAAGTTCTGCGGCGAGATGGGGTTCCAGTCTAAAGAAGTGAACTTATCCATCAAGGGATATGGGGTTGTGATTCGATTCCTCATCTTTCCTAAGATGACGCCTGAGGAATTCGCATCATCCATTCAATTCGAAGCCGAAAAATATCTTCCGTTTAGTATTTCCGAGGTTGTTTTGGATTACCACATCAATGCGCAATCGTCGAGGGCAGATGAGAATTCCATGGAAGTCATTCTGGTGGCAGCGAAAAGGGCGGAGGTCGAGAAGCTCGTTAAGTCAGTCGAGCCATCCGGTCTCCGGGTGAAAGCAGTTGATTTAGATATTTTTGCCTGCATCAATGCTCTTGAGTTTAGTGTTCCGGAAATGAAAGAGCAAGTGATCGGTTTCGTCGATTTTGGCGCAGGAGACACAACGCTGTGTATCTGTGAGCAAGGGACCGTGGCTTTTTCTCGCGATATTGCGTTTGGCGGAAATGATTTAACGGCGCTCATACGCCGTAAATTAAACGTGTCACAGGAAGAAGCGTATCGGATCCAGCATTCGGCGTCCCTGCCGGAGGGTGAGCAGCGTGCCGTGGTCGAGGTGGCACTCGATCGCTTGTTTCAAGAGCTCAAGTTGTCGCTCAATTATTTCTACAATCAGCATCAAAATGTGACTGCGGTGAGCTGTTTTTATATTTCTGGAGGCTTTTCTCAATGTTCCGTCTTGTCTGAACTCCTGGGAAGTCGTATCGAGGTGCCTGTGAAGAAATGGGATCCGACAGAAAAAATGTCGTTGGGTCCAGCGCTCAATCGCGAAGCGCTCAAACCTCTTATTCCATTTTTGCCCGTATCGATTGGATTAGCACTACGGACGCTATGATTTCCGTTGTCGTTCTGGGCCACGGTACCGTAGGGGCGCCCCTTGTGGGCGCCCGACGAACGCTACGGGCGGGCACAGGGTCCGCCCCTACGGCAAGGAACGATTGATCATGATTCTGATCAACCTTTTGCCTGAGGAGCTCCGAGTTCGCAAGGGCCCGAAGGTAAAAGTGCCCTACAAGCTGATCGCTGTAGGCCTCTTTAGCGTATTCTTACTCATTTCGCTCTTCAATTTGTATCTCAACCTTCGCATCCGCGCAGCGCATCGAACCTTGAAGTCTCAGTGGAAGCAAATGGAACCTTCAAGCATGGAAGCGCAAACCCTCGAGGCAGAATTAGGGACGACGGTGCTCGCGGAAGTTGAGTTCTATGATACCTTTGTCGATCCTCCGCTTGAGTCCGCGCACATCCTGAATTTGATCGGCGATCTGATCCCAAAAAGCTTAACCTTGAATGATCTCACGTTTCAACGAGCAGCGAGAGAGCTTCGATTGATCGTTCAAGGTGTTTCGGAATCGGCAGAACACGGTTTGGTGTTGGTCCAAATTCAAGATTTCGCAAACGGTCTCAAAAATCGGATGGAAACGTTTTTGACACCTGTTTCGAAAACAATACCCGGTCAACGCGGTCCCTTTAACGCGCAAGTGACGACCACGAGCGGGCGAAAAGCAGAAACGCAAGAGGTGGTGACGGAGTTCACGATTGACTTAAGCACCGAGGGATTTAAGAAAGAAAGCTTCTGAGGACTTAATCGTTATGGCAAAACCGTTGCGCGGCGGCTCACCTAGAGATGTGAAACCGGCTGATCTTGTGAAGTGGCTGCGTTCTCTCGACCGAAAAACTGTCATTCAATGGACGATTATCGGAGGAGCGTTGGTTGCGTTTATCTTTTTCTTCTTCCTTCCCATTCTGGGTCAAAACAGTCAATTGCTGAATGAAAAGAAGATGCTCCAATTCATGATCCAACAAGCGAGCGCAAAAATTGCTCGCATTTCAGAAATGAAGAAGCAAAAGGAATTGTACGGCGCACGCATAAGCGGGATCCGCGGTCAATTTTTTGAGACCGAGCAAAAGGATGAGCTGATCAAAATCATCTCCTCGGTTGCACGTACGACAGGGGTGCGTATTAGTGCGTCAGAGCCAAGCAAAAAGAACGTTGAGTTACCGCCGCCGTTTGGCGGGCAGTACGAGACGGTAAGTTATGAGTTGATTGTAGAGGGTTCCTACCACGACTTGGGTATGTTTATCAACGGTTTGGAACGCTACGCAAAACATTTTGTCATTTTCGAACTTCACATTGCGAAAGAAAAGCGCGAGGAAGCGAGATTGCTCGAGTCTACGTTCACGCTTACAGCTTTCGTCAAACGACTGCCGGGTGCACCCGAAGAACCCAGCATGCCGCAGATCCCACCCATAATTCCGGGTATGGAAGGCATGGTGCCGGGTGGCTTTCCACCGCGTGAAAAGTGAACGGAAGTCACCGATGACGACGGTATGGTCACGCATCTCCGCAAGTAAGCTTACTGCGTTGTTCCGGTTTCTGATGAGATATGTCACTCTTCTTCCCTCCTGTAGGTCACATTTAAATGTGACCTACAGGAGGAATAAAACTGGAGCAATGCATAAGATTATCTTGCTGTTCATTCTCGGAAGCGTCATATGTCAAGACGTTGATGCTGAGCAATTTGCCTATGATAGCAAGGGAAAGCACGATCCATTTTTTTCGGCTACAGAAATTCTTGAAGATGACGTGAACTATTCAGACCTTAAGCTCGAGGGAATTATCTTGGATGTGGGCGGAGCTCATGCTGTGATCAACAGTGAAATCGTTCAGGTGGGGGATTCGATCGCTGGTTTCAAAGTTCGCACCATTGATGCAAACCGCGTTGTTCTGGAAAGGGATGAGAAGACATTTGATCTGCTCCTGAGGCGGGAAGATAAAGAGGAGGTTCGGCCATCGGGTCCCGCCGAAGGTGAGGAAGCTTACGAATTTGAGGTGCCCCCTGTAGATGATGAACAGACGGCGGAAGAACTGAAGGAATTCATGAAAATGTCGAAAATGAAAGAATAGGTGAAGAACTTGAGTTCTACCATTTTCCCCTTTTTCGAGATGCTGAACATTATCTCCTCTCCCCCGAAGGGGGAGAGGACTAAGATGAGGGGGAGAACTCTTGAAAATCCCCCTCATCCTAACCTTCTCCCCCTTTGGGGGAGAAGGGAAATTCACTGCATGCCGGCACGCAGTGCGCTCAGGATAACGTGGGCTTTGTTAGGTACTTTTGTTATTTTCCTACCAGTTGTATCCGCTCAAAATGGGCCGGTGGTTGCGACGGCGCAAGCAACGCAAGAAATGGTTCAGGAAGCAGCCGCGCCTGTCACTTCTGCGGCTTCTGGCAATGTGAGCTTAGATTTTAAAGATGCGGATATCAGTAATGTCCTTCGAATCTTGAGTTTGAAGAGTAAAGTCAATATTGTAGCGGGGCCTGAGGTCAAAGGAACGGTCACGATCCGTTTGGAGGATGTGCCGTGGGATAAGGCGCTTGACGTTGTGCTGCGGACCTATGGCTATGTGTACGAGCGAGAGGGGAATATTATCCGCGTGACGACGAAGGAAAATCTTGAGACGGAGGAGTTGGTCACCGAGACCTTCATTTTAAATTACACAACAGCCGAAGAAGCAATGGCAGCGATTGAGGATGTTCTATCTGAACGCGGCCGGATTAAATCGGTCGAGCGCACAAACATGTTGGTGATAACGGATATCCCAACGAATCTGTACAAGATCCGGGTGGTCATTCAAAAGCTAGACCGCTCAACTCCACAAGCCTTTATCGACTCGAAGATCGTAAGGACGACCCTTCAGGTAGGAGAAAATTTGGGAATCCTTTGGGGTACTGACGTCACAATGGATGGAGCTCAAAGGCCGATCACCTTCCCGTTTGTTTCTCATAGCAATGCGGATGACTCCGACATCTTTGACCGTGCATTAAACCGCTTTTTTCCGAACGTTCCTACTACGCTTGCACGCAATACGCTGAATACACGCGGATTCCCAGAACCAGCAGCTGCGGTCGATGAATCAGACGGCACGAATCTTTTCACCTTTGGCCGTCTCGATTTTACGTCGATGAGTGCGGTACTCCGCTTTTTAAGGGAACGGTCTAATACAAAGATCATATCCAATCCAAGAATTACGGTGCTCAACCATCAGGAAGCGAAAATTAATGTCGGCAACGAAATTCCCATCCCAACCCTTGAGCGCAATGAAAGCTCAGGTGCACTCGAAATTACTGGATTTGAGTACCGGGAAACCGGTGTCGTGTTGCAAGTAACTCCGCACATCAATGATGGGAATGAGATCTTATTGGAGTTGCACCCGGAAGTTAGTTCTTCGACAACGAGCCAAGACTTTGGTAACGGCGATTTTACAGACATTCCTATTTTTGACGTTCGTGCGGCGGAGACACAGGTACTGATGAGAAGCGGTGAAACGATTGCGATCGGCGGATTGATGTCTGATAGTGAAGTGGTTAGTCAAGTTAAAGTACCGATCCTGGGCGACGTTCCGCTTATTGGAAAATTATTCCGCTCGAAGCGTCAGGCGCAAGGAGCCACGAACCAAAAGGAGGAAACCATATTTTTTATTACGGTGACGGTTGTGGATACCGAAGGTCAGCCTGTCCTGATCGTCCAGCCTGTTTCAACGGGTGCTTCGGAACCTGGAGTGAGCGTACCCGTCTTGACGGCAGCAGCCCCAGAGGTCAAAACTGGTGCCTATGCCGTGAGTGGTAATTGAGCAAGAGATGCAGTCGTAAGCAACGTTCAACGGGTGTCTACCACTTGATGCAGTAATCCCCGACGTCATTGCGAGGATGCATTCCAGGCGCAGACGAAGCAATCTCAGAACGTAGATTGCTTCGGCGATGCTTTGGGACGCTGCCTCGCAATGACGACTGCATGGAGTGGTACGCACCCCGTTCAACTTAGCAGGTTCCAAATCGAGTGAAAGTTTGGTATAATTTGCACATTGCTTTGAGATCAAGATGACGCCAAATATCAGAATGGAAGATTGTTGGTTGGAACGAGTTACGTCGGAGTCCTCCGAACGAATGGATTCCACATTTGGTTCTTGCTTGAGCAGCGCGTTGTTGCGTTACCAGTCCTTGCAAATCAGTTTTCGACAGATACGAAACATGAATCAGCGAAAAAAAGTTGGGGACTATGAAAAAAGAGATCTTGATATCGCTCGAGGTGAACGAGAAACGGGTCGCGATCCTCGAAGATGGAAAATTGGAAGAGTTTTTTATCGAACGCGCCGATGCTTATCGGATGTTCGGCAATATTTACAAAGGGAGAGTCAAATCCGTCGTTCCTGGGATTCAAGCGGCCTTTATCGATCTGGGAACCAAAAAGGATGGTTTCCTTTATGTGGCGGATGCGGTGGAATCACCGTTCGACATCGATTCCGAATTTGACGAAGTCGATCTCCATCAGCGAAGACATCGCGCAAAGATTCCGAGTATCGATGAGGTTCTGAAACCGAGCCAGGAAATAACGGTTCAGGTGGTCAAAGAACCGATTCGTGATAAAGGGCCGCGGCTCACCACTCACATTGCCCTTCCGGCACGGTATTTGGTGCTCATTCCGGGCGAGACAAAGACCGGCATCTCTCGGCGGATTGATGACCTCCGCGAACGCTCCCGCATCCGAAAAATCCTTTCCGAAATCGATCATCCCGAGGACGTCGGTTTTATTGTCCGGACCGCTGGCGAAGGAAGGGACAAGCACGATTTCAGCCGGGATATTAAATATCTGGCCAAGACCTGGAAGCACATCAAGTCAGAGTCAGGCCGCATGCAAGCTCCCAGCCTCATTCATCGGGAGCTGGATCTTGTCGAACGAATGATTCGGGATTATCTCACCGATGACATGAACCGGATCGTTGTGGATGGCCGGCTTTTGTACGATCAGGTCAAACATTTCTTGAAGATTTACTTACCGGACCAGGATGTGAAAGTCGAATGGCATCGGGACGGTCCGCCGCTGTTTGAACGCTACCGAATTGAGCGGGAAATTGAGAAAACGTTTCACAAAAAAGTGTTTCTTCACTCGGGCGGCCATATCGTGATTGAACAAACGGAGGGTCTCGTTGCGATTGATGTCAATACAGGAAAGTTTACGGGTGAAAACAGCTTAGAGGAGACGGTCTATCGGACGAATCTTGAGGCAGCTCAGGAGGTAGCGCGACAGGTGCGATTGCGCGACATGGGCGGTATCATTATTATTGACTTCATCGATATGTCAAATCCGGATCATCGACGGCATCTGTACAGGCTGTTTCGTGACGCCGTGAAACGGGATCGGGCGAAAACGAATATCTTGCCTATGTCCGAACTCGGTCTCGTGGAGATGACTCGGCAAAGGATTCGCCCATCCTTGGAGAGTGCCGTTTACGGGAGCTGTCCTTACTGCGAAGGAAAGGGCACCGTCAAGTCAGTGACCACGATGGCGATCCAGACGATTAAGGAGATCAAAAAGACGTTGAATCATTCGAAAGATAAAGTGTTAAATGTGTACGTGCATCCGCACGTGGCAGAGCGGTTGCTCCATGAAGAACAAAAAGCACTGGCAGAAATTGCGCGGTCATCAAGAGGCAGAGTGATTGTTTTAGCGGACCCCAGTCTTCACCGTGAAGACGCAAATATTACGTTTGTGAGGTAACCCTTTATTCTGATAGAATAACTTTTCGCCACAGACGGACGTCAATGTGACTATGACCTTACTTGGGAGCACCATTTTAATCCTTCTTCTTGCGACCCTTTTGATTTGTTGGGTGATCCTCGTTCAAGGCAGTGGTACCCTCCGGAAAGAATTATCGCTCATGACCGAACGGGTGAACTTGCATCTGGAGCAGACAGCCCGATTGTCGCAGCAAGCTGGGGAAGGGACCGTGAAGGCGATAAGCGATGTCTACACGCGGCTCGGGGTATTGGAAGAATCGAGTGTCAAAATCTTTGAAGTAGGAAAAGAGATTGGGAAGCTCCAGGATGTGTTGAGGGCGCCAAAGGCGCGTGGGGGCTTCGGAGAGTTGATGCTCGCAGATATTTTGAACCAGATGATACCGCGGGATCACTTTCAGCTCCAGTATCAATTTCGAAACGGGACGCGGGTGGACGCCGTTATTTTTGTGGGGGATCACTTGGTTCCCGTGGATGCGAAATTCCCGCTTGAAAACTTCCAACGTCTTGTTGCCGATAAAACGCCGGAGGAAAAGCGGAGAGCCGGAAAAGAATTTGGCCGTGACGTGAAGAGGCATGTGGACGCGATATCAGAGCGGTACATCTTACCTGAGGAGGGCACGTTTGATTTCGCCCTGATGTATATTCCTGCAGAAAACGTTTATTACGAAGTCATTGCATCGGAGCCGGACACAGGAGAGCCTGCCTTGAGTACGTACGCCCTCGATCATTATGTGGTCCCCGTTTCGCCCAATAGTTTTTATGCCTATCTTCAAGTGATTCTGATCGGACTTCGCGGTCTTAAGGTGGATCAGGCAGCAAGAGAGATTACAGAATCGTTAAAGAAGATGCAAGCCGACTTTCGGCGCATTGCCGAAGATTTTGAAACGTTAGGAACGCACTTGAATCATGCGAAGGGCTCGCACGAGCGAGTCCAACGTGGAATGGATCAATTCGGTGGAAAGCTTGCGCTCGTCGATCAAATGATGCCGGCTGGTTCCGAAAAATCGGAGTCATTGGAACCCGCTAAATGATGCCGCGACGTGTGTCATGTTGCAGGGGGCCCTTACGGTTTGCGTTTGCATCGGCTACTTTGAGGAAAAGCGGTTTGCCGTTCATGTTCGTAGCGCTCTGTGTTTTTGTTCTTTCTTTGTTGGATGGTGGTGATCTTGCTGGAGCAGAAGAGGCAACAAAAGTCGCGATTCGCAAAGTCAACGGCAGAACAAAAGCCGTCGTGACTGTCGAAGGTGCGCAAGTCGAGACCGCAAAGGAGGAAAAAAATAAGGTGACGAAGACGATGACGGCGGTTGAAAAAGGCGCACTTGAGATGATGGGTACTTCAAATGAGCTCGTGGGACGCGGGACAGATCAAGCGGTCCAAACAGTCCAGTCATTTGGGGATTCGATGTTTTCATGGTTGTTTCGAATGCTTGACTTTAGAAAGGCGAGCAAAGCTAAGGATCAATAAGGTTCATCATTGCGACCTCCGCTCGTGCTGGCAATAAGAGAACTGTGGATAAGCGGAAGCAGGTGGATTGGTTGGTCAAAGCCCGCGAGCACATGATCGGGCGGCATCTGAAAAGCCGTGGGATTAGCGACCAACGGGTTTTGCGCGCCTTCCAGAAGGTGCGGCGTGAATTATTTGTTGCACCGGCACTCGAAGCGAAGGCTTACGATGACCAACCGCTTCCCATTGGTTTCGAGCAAACTATTTCTCAACCCTATGTGGTTGCCTTCATGACTGAACAACTGGAGCTCAAGCGTGAAAATCGAGTTTTGGAAATCGGCACGGGCTCAGGTTACCAAACCGCCATCTTGGCTGAGATGGTGAAAGAGGTGTATTCAGTCGAGATGATTCCAGAACTTCATGAACGCGCGAAAAGCCGTCTCGAGGAGTTGGGCCATCGGAATGTTTTTTTGAAAGTGGGGAACGGACGAGAAGGCTGGCGTGAACATGCGCCTTTTGACCATATCATCGTGACTGCTGCTGCTCAGGAGATTCCGGATGCTTTCCGAGACCAGCTTGTTGAAAACGGTACTGTGATGATTCCAATTGGGGAAGGAGACCAAGATTTAGTGCTTGGCCGTAAGAAAAAAGGCGTTTTCATCACGAGGCAGCTCATGCGCGTCCGTTTCGTTCCGCTCAAAAGCGACATAGAATAAAGGAGGTGATTATGGCAACACGCAAAGCGAAAAAAAAGCCGCTCAAGAAGGTAAAGAAGTCAAAGAAGCCGGTCGGGCGCAAAACGAGGGTGAAGAAAAAGTCAGCTGCCAAAGGAAAGAAACGGAAATCAGCCGCGATTGGGGTGGTGACCCATTATTTTCCGAATGTGAAAGCAGCTGTCGTCATGTTAAAGAAACCCCTCGTGGTTGGTGAGGAAGTGAAGTTTCAAGGCCATACGACCAACTTCAGCCAGAAAGTCACAAGCATGCAGATCAATCACCGGCCCCTTCAAAGGGCCAAGAAAGGTGACGAGATTGGCCTCGAGGTAAATGAACGGGTCCGTGAGCATGATCTTCTGCTTCCCGCCGAGGAAAGGTTGGCATCGCAGTCGGTGAACCGTCCGAGCGTCGGCTGACCCTACCATGCAGGCCTGGCTTCGGGTTTGGACGCAAAAGGATTTATCGGAGGTCGAGCAACACCTTTTAGTCGTGGGGGATGTGAAAGGGGATTGCGCTTCTTGTCGTGAGGTAGGTCTGGATTACAAGACCGTGAAGGAATGTCTTCGGTGCCACACCGGCTTTCGATACGTGACAAGCCGACGTTTTGCGTCCCATCCGGGTGAACGATTTGGAATCGTGAAACGTCTCAGTGAAGCGCGCAGTGATTTAGCTTGGATTGATTACGACGATTTCAAAACGTTAAGCGGCCGTCAAAAGGCGAGGCAGTTCTTTTCGGATTGATCCATGTCGCTTCACTGGCGTATTGCCAAGCTCGCCGCCATCGTCTACTTCATACAAGGCTCTCTCGGAATTGCCAACGTTGCGTTTCCGCTGTACCTGCGTGCTCAGGGCTTTAGCATTGCCAAAATTGCCTGGCTGACGGCTGTCGGTGCGTTCCCATGGTATTGCAAGATTATTTACGGGGCCGTTTCCGATGCGATCCCGCTTTGGGGGCTGCGAAGAAAGCCATATTTGGTGATTTGCTCAGCCTTCTCGTCGATCGGCTGGTGTCTCCTAAGTGTGCTGCCTCCCAACGAAATGTGCTTGATTGTAGCCATGAGCGTCGCCAATCTGGGGCTGGCCGCTACAGATGTGATCACGGATGGACTCGTGGTAGAACACTCTGTAGCGGGTACCGCTCAGATTTACCAGGGCATTTCTTGGGGGGCGAGAAGCATTGGCTCCGTGATCGCAGGCGTGACCGGGGGCATTCTGGCCGCTCGGTATCCGGCAAACTTCATTTTTTTGCTGACGGCAATGTTGCCCTTGACTTCACTTGTCGCAGCGCTTTTCGTTCAGGAAGATCCCGTTCGCCGCGAGCAGAAGAAGCAGAACATCTTGACCCCGATCCGCGATAGCTTTCGCTACCTCCTCCGGGGTGATTTGAAATGGTTATCTCTACTTCTCCTGATCGCTTCTGGTTCCGCTGCGATCGGAACACCTCTTTTTTTTTACCTGCGTGAGAAGCTCGGTTTTGACGAAGTTTTTCTAGGGGTCCTCGGCAGTGTTGCGTGGGCGGGGGCGATCCTGGGGTGTCTCGTTTTCCTGACGGGTTCACGACATCTTTCCCTTAAGACGACGCTTTATTGGGCAGTTGGTGTCGCTTTCGTGGATGCCTTGCTTGCACTCCTCATTCGGTCACAGATCTCGGCGCTCTCGATGACACTGTTTTCCGGCATCTTGGGTTACATGACGCTCTTACCCCTTCTTTCGTCGGCAGCGAAATTGTCGCATGCCACGGGTATTGAAAGCTCTTTATTTGCTATTCTCGCAAGTCTTTTCAATATGGGACAAGCGGGTTCTAGCATTGCTGGTGGTTTTTTGTACGAACAGGTGGGTTTGAAGGCGCTGATTCTCATGACGGCCGCTTTCGTGCTCTTGGGCTTTCTCGTGGTTCCGCGGCTCAAGGTTTTATGAATCGTAAGAATCGTGAAGGATGATCCCCCACCACTTTTCCGTACGATCTTAATAGGAAGATGCGATTGTTTTTTTTATTTCACCGAAACATATCTAAAGGGAATCTACCAAAAAGTGGTGGGGGATGAAGAAGCACGCCCGCGTCCTTATCTCGGGACTCGTGCAGGGCGTTTTCTTTCGTGCGACTGCCGCCTATGAGGCACGGAACCATGAAGTGGTTGGGTTCGCGCGGAACTTGGTGGATGGACGTGTGGAAGTCGTCTTAGAAGGAGAGGAGACGTCGGTCCGCAAGATGATTGAATGGTGTCGCGAAGGGCCTCCATCAGCCCGCGTGGAAGAGGTGGCTGTGGAGTGGGGGGAGGCAACGCACCAATTTCATTCATTTACGTGCCGTTAAACAGGCCACCGCTGTTGTGAAGAAGAGCACACCAGCAACCAAGAGGTTATTGGGGTGCACTGTCATTGAGCAGATCATGACGAATCGATCAATAGACGTTAAGGAAGCGATTCAAATCGTAAGAGAATTGCGGGCGCAGAATTATAACGCCTATTTTGCGGGCGGCTGCGTTCGCGATCTCGTTATGAAACAGGACCCAAAGGACTACGATATCGCAACCTCTGCCACGCCGGATGAGGTCGCACGGATTTTTCCTAAGTGTGTTGAGGTTGGAAAGGAGTTTGGGGTGATGTTGGTCGTCAAGGGAAAGCAGCATTTTGAGGTTGCCACCTTTCGGC
The DNA here is from genome assembly GCA_001804315.1 of Omnitrophica bacterium RIFCSPLOWO2_12_FULL_50_11. GTDB lineage: Bacteria > Omnitrophota > Omnitrophia > Omnitrophales > Danuiimicrobiaceae > 2-12-FULL-50-11-A. The sequence continues at coordinate 37,884 of MHFT01000029.1, read as the reverse complement.
GGGAAGGCCCCTACCGAGATGGAAGGCATCCCGATGGGATTTCGTTTACGACGCCTGCCGAAGATGCCAAACGTCGTGATTTTACAGTGAACGGGCTCTTTTACGACCCGATCAAACAATCCATTATTGATTATGTGCACGGTGTGAATGATATTCGTGCGAAGACGATACGAACCATCGGAGAACCGGAGGATCGGTTTGAAGAGGACCGGCTGCGCTTGCTTCGAGCGATTCGATTCGCGTCGAACCTTGGTTTTGGCGTGGAGCCGCGGACGTGGCTTGCGATGACGCGACTCGCGAAGAAAATTCATTCTGTGAGTCAAGAGCGGATCCGGGATGAGCTTGTGAAAATGTTTACTCGTCCCCACGCCGATCGCGCGCTCACGCTTTTGGAAGAGAGCGGACTCTTAAAGGAAGTACTTCCTGAGGTAGAAGCGATGAAAGGGGTCCGACAGCCTCCGGAATTTCATCCGGAAGGGGATGTCTTTACCCATACGCGGCTGCTCATGGGCCAGTTGAAGGAGCCACCTCCCGCGCTCGCTTTTGGGGCGTTGCTGCATGATGTGGGTAAGCCCAAAACGTATTCGGACGAAGGCAAGAGGATTCATTTTTATCATCATGCAAGGATTGGGGCTGAGATGGCTCGTGAGATTTTGAAGCGTCTTCGATTTTCGAATCAGGAAACTGAAGACGTTGTTTCCTGTGTGGAGCATCATATGACGTTTGCGGATGTAAAAAAAATGAGGCTGGGGAAGTTGATACGGTTCGTGACACGAAAGACGTTTCCAATCGAGCTGGAGTTACACCGCATTGATTGCCTGGCGAGCCATGGGGAACTTGATCTCTATCGGTTTCTGAAACGCAAGGTGCGCGAATTAAAACGAGAAGAATTAAAACCGAAATCGATCGTCAACGGCTACGACTTGATCCAATTGGGTATTCCAGCGGGGCCGATCAGGAGGACGATTTTGGAGGAAGCTTATTCGCTCCAGTTAGAAGGAAAACTCTCGTCACGGGAAGAAGCATTAAAATGGATCGTGACAAACTTTGTCCGAGAAGCTTCAAAGGACGCAGAGCAGGGAAGGGGTGAGTGATGATGATTGCGGTTACCGTTACGGGGAAGGATCGACCGGGCATTATTGCGGAGCTGACGGGAGCAATTTTTAAGTCAAAAGGGAACTTAGAAGACGCAAGCATGACGATTTTAGAAGGGGAATTTGCGATGATTTTGCTGGCTGATTTGAAGACGAAATCTGCCGCCGCTGTGCTTCGCGAGCGCCTGGATCAGATCAGGAGGCAGTATCACTTGTCGATTGCCGTTCGGCCTATTCTGCGCCGCGTCAAGCGGGGCGAGAAACACCTCCGCGGTACGGAGCCTTGGGTGGCGTCTGTCCTGGGTAAGGACCGTGCCGGTATTGTGTTTCGAGTGTGCCAGGTTCTTGCATCATCGGGGTTGAATATCACGGACCTCAATTCGAAAATCATGGGTCACGGCAGAAAGGCCACTTACGCGCTCGTCTTGGAAGTGGATGTTCCGAGGAAGCCTGCGTTGACTGATTGTGTGAAAAGGCGTTTTCAGACTCTCGAAAAGCAACTTCGGGTGAAGATCACATTTCATCTGTTAGGAACAGCCTATCTGTAAGCTCGATGTCGAGTCTATCGATTCGGACATTCCCAGATCCCATTCTTCGTAAAGTGTGTACCCCTGTGAGAAGGATCGATCGCTCGACGAAAGCCTTTATTGATCGTCTGATTGAGACGCTTTATCGGCAGCCGGGCGGAATTGGTATCGCAGCGCCACAAGTCGGGGTTTGTAAACGCATTGCGATCGTTGATCTTTCGTCGAAAGAGCCTAGCGCACAGCGGCTCGTGTTGATTAATCCCGTCATCTTAAAAGGTGAAGGTCATAGATTATTTCGAGAAGGGTGTATGAGCTTAAGTGATTACACCGCGAACGTTCATCGGCACGAGAAAGTTCATGTCAAATGGTTAGGATTAGATAAACAAAATCATGAATTATCAGCGAACGGGATCGAAGCGATTTGTATCCAACATGAAATTGACCATTTGAACGGCATTTTGTTTGTTGATCGTGTGGCTTCCTTGAAGACAGATGTTTTTAGGCGGCGGCGCTATTTGTAGTTTTTTTATTTGTCGTGTCCGATAACATATCTTATGTAAATTCATAACACCTAATTTCTATCACCTCCACGCATCAGTCATCCAAGCAGCTTCAAGGCGATTTCGTTGACTCGTTTTGAGTCGGCCCGTCCTTTGATTTTAGGCATGATTTCCTTCATGATCCTTCCTATTTCCGATTTTGTCTTGGCATGTGTTACATCGAGCGTTTCTCGGACCAGGTTTTGGAGCTCTGCATCTGAAAGCTGCGAGGGTAAATAACGCTCTAAGAGCGCAATTTCTTTGGTTTCCTTGTCTACCAAATCCTGGCGGTTTCCTTTCTTGAACTGCTCGATAGAATCTTTTCGTTGCTTGATGAGCTTTTGGACGAGTTCTAAAACTGCTTCATCGGGCAAGGAATCAGTTCTCTTTTCAATTGATTTATTTTTAATCGCGGATTTAAGCATCCGCAGAGCGTCGACCCCAACCAGATTTCTTTCTTTCATAGCAACTTTCAAATCTGAATCGATCTGATCTGACAACATAAGGACCTCCTTTTTTTGGCACAGGTATCTTTGGGTTTACCAGTCTTTGTCTGGCTCACGTTCGGATTGACGAGTTGGCTGCCTCAAGAATTGCAACTCTTGTTCTGACTCTCGAAGAGCATTGAGAATCCGCATTGCGTCCTGTTGGGACATTTGGCCTTGGCGAAGCTGCAGAGCTGGGCCGGTGACACCTTTTTCGTTGGGTTCCGGCTGGTCCTCCTCACGGCCGGCTTGTCCCGGCCTCAACGGTTCTTCCCGTTCCTCGCCTTTTGGTTCCGGTTGGGGTTGGTCAGAGCCGGGTTCGATCTCTTGACGCTCTTGCTTCTCTTCGCCTTGATCAGGCTGCTCGCCAGTTTGTTCACCTGCTTTTTCTTCAACTGGTCGAGAGGGTTGTGGTTGGTCTTTTTCTTGCGGACCTTGTTGTGCTTCCCCCCATTGTTGGCCTTGATCGCCTTGGCCTTGCGATGGCTGCTGCTGGCGCTGTTGCTGTTTCTGCTGCTGTCCTTTTGTTTCTTGATCGCGTTGGTCCTGCTTTTTCTCGAAGATGGCTTTCTTTTTTTGGAGGAACTCGAGATTGTATTTGGCATCTTCATCCTTTGGATTGAGATCAACCGTCTTGCGGTACGCATCGATTGCCGCGTCATACTGGCCAAGCCGATATTGTGTATTACCGTAGTTATACCAGGCACGTCCTTTGAGCTCTTTCGTTTGTGCTTTTGAGAGGGTTTGTTCAAGTTGCGACTGAGCTTCTTGGAACTGATCGAGCTGGTACAGTGAGGTCCCTAAATTGTAACGGATTTCGGGGCGTTCCGGATCTCGAACTTGGGCTTTCCGGTAGATCTCTAGTGCAGACTCGTAGCGTTTGTTAACGAAGTGCTCATTCCCTTTCTTGGTGAGTCCCGAGGTGGTCTCGAAGAACCCAGTCAGAAGGAGTTCCGTAAGAATGGCTAAAAGGAAGGAATGAAATAAGTGCTTAAGCTTCAACGAGTTTCCCCCTTTTGCGTTTGACTTCTCCTAACAACATTTCGAAAAAAAGCAGAAAAATGGCCCCGCCGAGAAAGGTTTGGAAATGGTCTTCCCGTTCGACTACGAGCCTTTGCTTAAATTCCTTTTTTTCAAGGTTTTCCATATGATCACGGATCCAACCAATTTCTTGTCCTCCACCAGTCGCGGGCAGATAAAGCCCTCCCGTTTCCTCCGCAATTTTTTGAAGTAGCGATTCATTGAGCTTCGTGATCACGATTTGACCCATACGATCTTTCTTGTACCCAGCGACCTTCCCGTCTTCGGAGCGCAGTGGGATCGGCGCTCCGTCGCGTGTGCCGACACCAATCGCATAGATGCGGACGTGATTTTCTTTTGCCGATTCAATGGCTGATACCAGATCCCCTGCTTGGTGTTCTCCGTCACTTAAGAGGATCACGGCCTGGTGTTTCTTTTTTGTTTCGGGAAAAGACTTAACCGCCGTTCGAATCGCTTCACTGAGCGAGGTGCCCGCATCGGGGATGTAACCGACGCGGAGCGAATTCGCGAACAAAAGAAAAGCATCGTAATCGAGTGTCAGCGGTGATTGAACAAAGCCAGAACCCGCGAATGCGACGATTCCCACACGATCGCCCTTTAACAACCGGATGAAGGATTTCATCACGAGCCTTGCTTTTTCAATGCGGTTTGGCCGCGTGTCTTCCGCGAGCATACTGAGCGATGTATCCACTAAGAAAATGATCTCCACCCCTTTTCTTCGGATTTCTTTCTTGATGTCACCCCATTGCGGCTGTGTCAGTGTCAGGACCAGGGTCGCTAGGGTGCAAAGGATCAGTCCCTTTTTAAGTCTTTCTTTCGTGGGTGAATGGAGCGGTGTCAGGTGTGCAAGCGTCTCAGGCTGGGCAAAATTGTTGAGGTACTTCTTTTTTCTCCGTCCTGCCCAGAGAAAAAGCACGAAGACGATCAGAACGAACCAAGAAGCTTGGAACCATTCAGGTCGGAAGAATTGCATCACGATTCCTAAGGAACCTTCAAGAAAATGCTGTTCCCAAGCCACACCTCAAGCAGCAATAGGAATGCGCCCGGAACCAAGAACCAGTGGTATAATTCGCGATGGGTGGAATATTCTTTTACTTTCACGTTTGTTTTCTCAAGCGAATCAATTTTCTCATAAATTTTAGCCAGTGCATTCGCGTCATCCGCGGAGAAAAAGACTCCGTCTGTGATATCGGCGATCCGTTTGAGCGTTCCCTCATCTGCCTTGACTTCCACTTGCACATAACGCTTGCCGAAGATCGGATCTTCGATAGGAAACGGAACCAGCCCCCCACGTCCGATGCCAATCGCATAGATGCGGATCCCAAAACTCTTGGCTAGTTCCGCTGCGGTAATGGGATCGATGTTGCCCGCGTTGTTTTCTCCATCCGTCAAGAGAATAATGACCTTGCTCTTGGCGTCACTCGTGCGCAGTCGATTGACGGCGGTCGCGATGCCGAGACCGATCGCTGTTCCGTCTTTAATCATCCCGACATCTACCGAATCAATGAGCGACTCTAGGATGTGATAATCCAAGGTCAGGGGACATTGCGTATAACTTTTTCGAGCAAAGACCACTAAACCGGTCCGATCATTTTCCCGCCCCTCGATAAAACGTTTGGCTTCCTGCTTTGCTACGGTGATCCGGTTGACAGGTTTAAAATCTTCGGCCAGCATGGAACCTGAAATATCGAGGGCCATGACAATATCGATCCCCTTGGTCTCGAACTCGCGTTCCACATCGACCTCTTGTGGACGTGCAAAAGCCGTGATCAAAAGAACGAGTGCGCAGAGCCGTAGAAAATACAAGAGCTTTGTAATCGGAAACGACTTGACGGCCTGCGTTTTCTCAATGGCAGCAAAGGAAGAGAAGCGAACGGTACTTCCCTTCCTCCTCACGGATAGGAAGTAGAGGACAGGAAGAATCAGTAAAAGCCAGAAATATTCAAGTGAATGAAACTGCATTCGTGACGATCATCGCGATCCCTCGACCTCAGCCTTCGATGCCTCAAGTGGCGAGGGGGACACGATGGGCTCCGATGTTTCCGATCCTGTTTCCTTCGTTTGATCGATGATTAAGAACGCCTGCTTATTTTGTTTCACAACCTCTTGCACAGACGGCGTATGCTTTGCGAACTTGACGGCATCGCAAAATTGGACCACGTCTTGAATCAAGGTTCTCTGTTCCAGAGGAAGTTTATCTTTGAGATCGCTCATCAGTTCGGTGGTTGTGGATTCCAAGGCGGAAATCTGATAGCGGCGCTGGAAATAACGCCGTAAAAGCTCAGACAGCTCCAGGAAATAGAGCTTGTACTGGTTCCTGTGCAGGTAGTCTGAATGTTTCAGCCGATACAAAGCCTGATACGCTTCTTCGTGAGGACTTAAGATTGCTGCCTGATCGCGTGGCGCCATGATCGCTCGTTTTCGGACGAGATACCACGCCGTCAAGCTTGCCGTTCCAACTGCGATACCCAACACGACGAGCCAAGGCCAGAAACGTCCTTCGAGGGGGTAAACACCCTTTACGCCGCGGATATCACTTTTCGGATTTGTATCTTGGTCAATGCTTTCAACCGTCACGTAGAGGCTGTTGGTTTGGAATTCTCGTCCGCGGCCGTCTGCCGTTTGCCATGAGATCGTGACGGGCCGAATGACGTATTCTCCGAGCTCATAGTTCGTAATCACGTACGTTTTACCGTCATGAACTTGCTTCCCTTCTCGGTAGGAGAAGTCCGTTACGTCCTTCACCTCAAAGTCGCGAAGCGCTTGATCCGCATCGATGTTTAGGATCTTGACCTTCGGATCGTGGGCTACTGTAACGCGGAAGTGAACGCGATCACCGATCGTGATGAGCGCTTGGTCGACCTCCGCTTTAGCGGTGATGGGTGGATCCGAACCGATAGCAGCCGGCATAAGAGTAACGAGAAAGAAGAGTGAGAAAAGCGCACGAAGTTTGTGACGCATGACTATCGTCGTTGTTCGCGGAGACGGAAAAATTTGATGAGGGGCTCCACGTAGGATGTCCCTGCCACAATTTTGATCGCGTCCACCCCTGTTAACTTGAAGAGTAAATCAATTTCTTCTTGTCGATGGCGCGCGACGCGCATGTATTCATCGCGAAAGGTTCGGTCGTTGGCGTTGACGAGCATTGTTTTTTTTGTCTCCGCATCTTGAAGCGCGATCCAGCCACAGGCCGGAAATTCTTCCTCTCGGCGGTCTATCGTGTGGATGGCGATCAGATCGTGTTTTTGATGAAGAATTTTCAAGACTTTTTCGTAACCTTGATCCATAAAATCGGAGATCACAAAAATGACCGCCCTTCGGGTCAACATCCGGTAGACGTGTTCCAAAGCGACGCGCAGATTCGTCTGCTTATGGACTGGTTTGTAATATAGGATTTCCCGCACGACCCGGAGGACATGACTTTTGCCTTTTTTGGGCGGGACAAATTTTTCCACCCGGTCCGTATGGATTAAAAGGCCTACCTTGTCCTTATTGCGGATCGCAGAAAAAGCAAGCAAACCGGCGATTTCCGCAGCAACAGCTGATTTTAATTTACTGGAGGAGCCGAATTGCAAAGATCCTGATCCGTCTACAACAAAGATAACCGTGAGTTCTCTTTCTTCTACAAATTTCTTGACAAAGGTGCTTTGTGACCGCGCGGTGACATTCCAATCAATGGTTCGTATCTCATCTCCGGGCACATACTCACGGACTTCTGAGAACTCCATACCACGTCCTTTGAAAACCGACTCATATTCTCCGCCGAAGAGATCGTTGACCAATCGGGTCGCTTTGATCTCTATGTGCTTCACTTGATTGAGAATTTCCTTTGGGATCATTGGGTGGAAAAACTTCTATCAGTCGGGACTGGCCGCGACACAAACGGCGGCAGGTGAAGCCGCTATGCTTTTAAGCGGCCTGCCTTGCACGTTTCCTTGCATTCCTGCTTCAAGAATGGCCATCAGAGGTATCAAGGAACTTCGATGTGATCAAAAATTTCTGAGATGATGCGCTCTGACGTCATCTCTTCTGCCTCCGCTTCGTAAGTCACAATCACGCGATGCCTCAAGACGTCGAGGCCGATTTGTTTCACATCTTCAGGGGTTGCATACCCTCTCCCTCGCAGAAAGGCGTTGGCTTTAGCGATGACGGTCAACATGATGCTCGCTCGAGGTGAGGCGCCATACGCGATTAAAGGTTTGAGTCGCTCGAGTTTGTACTGTTCCGGATAACGGGTAGCGAATACAATATCTAGGATATAATCTTTTACCTTTTCGTCGATATAAATATGATTGACAATTTTCCGTAACCGTACGATCGTTTCAGGATCAAAAACCGCCGTGACACTAATTTTTTCTCCCGTCGACATTCGCTCTAAGATCTCTTTTTCTTCTTTTCTGTTGGGATATGAGATGGATAGCTTCATCATGAACCGATCGAGCTGTGCTTCTGGTAAGGGATAGGTTCCCTCTTGCTCAATTGGGTTTTGCGTTGCGAGGACGAGGAACGGCTCAGGGAGTGGGAAGCTATTTTCCCCAATCGTGACCTGACGCTCTTGCATGGCTTCTAAGAGCGCACTTTGAACTTTAGAGGGTGCACGGTTAATTTCATCTGCAAGTATGATATTGGCAAAGATCGGTCCTTTTTTGGTCGTAAAGCTTCCCTCCCTCGGATTGTAAACGAGTGTTCCCACCAAATCAGCAGGGAGCAAATCAGGCGTGAACTGGATTCGTTGGAACTTTGCATCAATGGTGTCGGCCAGCGTACGCACCGACAATGTTTTGGCGAGCCCTGGAACGCCTTCCAAAAGCACATGCCCATCTGCCAGAAGTGCCATCAACAACCGCTCGACTACGTATTGCTGGCCTACGATCACTTTTCCAATTTCTCGATAGATTTGCTGCACAGTTTCCTGAGCTTCCTTAACCTGGGCGCCAATCTGTTGAATGCTTGCCTCCATGCCGCTTCCTTACTCGCTTGAAATGACTCGTTTTCTGGTGATAAACGAAAAAATGTCTTGGTACATTTGCTCTAATTCCTTTTCGTCGGAAGAAATGCCTGAGTATCTCTGGTACTCAAGCTTTTTCAAAGTATCCCACATGACGACGGCGTCTTTCCGGACCCACTTTGCTTCTGCTTTGATCTTAAACTCATTATAGCTGTCTCGACCGAAATGCCAACCTAATTCTTGGGTAAGATAACGTTCCACAATTCGCGTCACAGCATCCAAGAATTCTTGATGATTGCCGCCTTTCTTCCACTCGGCGTAACGTACTCTAAGCTCATCCAACTCAAGCTCCGCGAAAGAACGCGCTGGACTGGGGGGAACCTGTGTGCTGGGTTTATGAAGAACGTGCTTCATCAGTAGTAAGGAAGTTCCCCCGATCGCAGTTCCGATCACGGCCAGGAGGAACCAGACGAGCGGTATGGTTCGTCGAATCGTTAAATCGAAACCGGGGACCGTTAATTGAGAACCGATTGCATCATGAGATCGAGTCCACTTCAAAGAGATCGGTTCAATGCGAGCAGGACCTGGTTCCAAGGCACGAAAATTGAAGCTTAAGACGTGTTGGTTTTGATCTGAGGCTCCACTGCCGTTGGCTCCTGACGCTGTTTCCTCGGTGATGCCGATGAGCTTCAAATTAAACAGGTCTACGGCTGGAGGGCGCATACGAAGGTCCGGATCAGTCTGAGTCCAGCGAACTTGAACGCGGTAGGTAATAACGTCGCCAATACGGTAACTTGTCTTCGGGCGCTCGAGAATCGTGAGCGCAGGCGGTAACAACTCTGGGGTTGAATTATTCGACAGCTCACCAATTGCGGGTGGGATATGAAAAGAGACGAGCAAGGTGAGCGCGGCGACTTCCCACCACGGTCCCGCCTTAGAGATTTTCAAAGAGGACAAGGGAAAACGTTTGGTGAGAGAAATGGAGAGTCGGGAACATGCTGTCTCATTTTTTCTTCTTTTTTTCGTCCTCGTCACTTTCTACAACTTCGTAATCAGCGTCGACGACGTTGGATCGCTCGCCAGATGCCTCTTTTTTGTCACGTTCTTCAGTGTCCCGCCTCTTTTCGCCCGCTTCTGGACTTTTTTGTTTGGCAGCAGCTTCATACATTTTTTGTGCCACGCTGTGAGAAGCTGTCGTCAGTTTGTCAGTGGCTTGCTTGATTGTTTCCAGCTTGTCTGCTTTCAGGGCTTCTTTTGCGTGTTTGACACTTTCTTCGATTTTTTGCTTTTCATCGGAGGAAACTTTGTCGCCGTATTCTTTAATACTTTTTTCAACTGAATAGATCAGGTTGTCGAGCTGGTTCCTCGCCTGAACGAGCTCCTGGCGCTTTTTATCTTCCTCGGCATGCGCTTCTGCTTCTCCGACCGCTCTCTCGACCTCCCCTTTGGACAACCCAGAGGAGGACTCAATGCGAATTCTTTGTTCTTTTCCTGTGCCTAGATCTTTGGCCGAGACGTGCACGATTCCGTTGGCATCGATATCAAAAGTAACTTCGATTTGAGGCACCCCTCGAGGGGCTAGAGGAATACCTTCCAGATTGAAAAGCCCGAGAACTCGGTTATCGGCAGCCATTTGACGTTCTCCTTGGAGCACTTTGACGGTGACCGCTGTTTGGCTGTCAGCTGCAGTGGAGAAAATTTCTGACTTCTTGGTTGGAATCGTCGTATTGCGCTCAATGAGCCTGGTCATGACACCTCCGAGCGTTTCGATGCCAAGCGACAGCGGCGTTACATCTAAGAGTAAGATATCTCGAACCTCACCGGCGAGGACGCCAGCTTGGATCGCTGCACCGACCGCGACCACTTCATCAGGGTTGACACCCTGATGCGGTTCTTTGCCAAAGAGTTTTCGGACAAGTTCCTGCACTGCCGGCATTCGCGTTTGTCCGCCTACGAGGATGACCTCATCGATTTGATCTGCCCCAATGCCCGCATCTTTTAGGCACTGCCGGCACGGCGCCTCGGTCCTCTGAATTAAATCTTGTACGAGTTGTTCGAGCCGAGCCCGTGTCAGAGTCGTCACGAGATGTTTAGGTCCAGAAGCATCTGCCGTGATAAAGGGCAGATTAATCTCTGTCGTTTCTGAGGTAGAAAGCTCGCATTTCGCTTTTTCCGCTGCTTCTCTAAGGCGCTGCATCGCCATCCGATCCTTACCGAGATCGATCCCTTCCGATTTTTTGAGCTCACTAACGAGCCATGCCATGACCCGGTGGTCAAAGTCGTCCCCTCCCAAATGAGTGTCGCCATTCGTTGCCTTGACCTCGAAAACACCCTCACCGATTTCCAGAATTGAGATATCAAAAGTGCCGCCTCCTAAGTCATAGACGGCGATGCGTTCTTCTTTTTTCTTATCCAATCCATAAGCGAGTGAAGCAGCGGTGGGTTCGTTAATGATGCGGAGTACTTCAAGGCCTGCAATTTGTCCTGCGTCCTTGGTGGCTTGACGCTGGGAGTCATTGAAATAAGCCGGCACGGTGATCACCGCTTGCTTAACAGGCTCTCCGAGGTATGCTTCCGCATCTGCTTTTAACTTTTGCAGGACCATCGCAGAGATTTCCGGCGGCGAGAAATCACGGCCGTCGATTGTGATCGCAACGTCGCCATTTTTGGATTCTTTCGTTTTAAACGGCACGAGCTTTGACTCTTCGGTCGCTTCCTGAAAACGACGACCAATGAACCGCTTAGCGCTGAAAACTGTTCGTTCTGGATTCGTAATGGTTTGCCGTTTGGCAGCTTGTCCCACCAAACGTTCTCCGGTTTTTGAAAACGCGACAATCGATGGAGTCGTCCTATTTCCTTCACGATTTGCGATCACCTTTGCTTCCCCGCCCTCCATCACAGCCATGCAGGAATTCGTGGTGCCCAGGTCAATACCCAAAACTTTTCCCATGACTATCCTCCGCAACTGTAGAATCTTTGTTTATAGAAGTGTAAGTCAAATGTCGTGCCAGCTTTTATTTCGTGATGTACAGTAACCTATTTAAAAATGAGGGGTCGGGGTGTTTTCCAGACCCCTCATACCGAGCGAAGCGAGGGATCTCATCAATGAGATCCTTTCGGCCCTTCGCGGGCCTCACGATGAGCCGTCTTTATCTAAAAAAAACTCCCCGACGGCTCATTTAAAAATAGTAGCTTACAAAGACGGCCAAATCTAACATCTTGAGGCTTGATTTTCTGTGTCGAAATGATACGTTCCTGTGCCATATGGGTTCAGTCACCGATCTTGTACTCCGCCAGCTTTCTATAAAGTGTTCTTCGTGAAATGCCGAGTTTTTTAGCGGCGAGGCTCTTATTTCGGTTCATTTCAGAAAGTGTCCGCCGAATTATTTCTTCTTCCATTGACTGAAGCGTGCCACTGTTCGCCTCTTGGCTCACCCGTAGAGGAGAATCGGCGCGTCTCGTTTTCCAGATATCTTGCGGGATTTCGTCCACATCAATCACGTCGGAGCGGGACAAAACCACCATTCGTTCAACGATATTTTTTAGTTCTCTGACATTGCCCGGCCAGTCATAGGTTTCAAGAAGTTCGAGCGCTCTGGGCGTCAGACCTTTCACGGAATTTCCGGTCTTCTCCTTAAAGCGCTTGAGAAACTGAGCTACTAGGAGCGGGATGTCGTCACGTCGCTCGCGGAGAGGCGGGATTTCCAATAAGATGACATTAAGCCTGTAAAATAAGTCGTCGCGAAATTTTCCGGCCGCTACTTGCTCCTTGAGTTTTTTATTGGTGGCGCAGACGAGCCGCACATCGGCCTGAAGCGTTTTGGTTCCTCCAACCCGTTCGAATTCGCCAGTTTGGAGTACGCGCAGAAGTTTTGACTGCATGGTTTGAGGAATTTCGCTGATTTCGTCGAGAAACAACGTTCCGCCGTGTGCGCGTTCGAAGCGGCCAATCGTACGTTCCGTCGCTCCCGTAAAGGCACCACGCTCGTGGCCGAATAGTTCGCTCGCAAGGAGCGTTTCGGTAAGCGCTGCCATATGGACGGTGACGAACGGCTGGTTCGCGCGCCTGCTTTCGGAGTGAACGAGATGGGCAAAAAGTTCTTTTCCGGTTCCACTTTCACCCTGAATCAGGACGGTCGAATCGGAAGATGCCACTTGTTTCGCTAAAGAAATTAATTTTTTGATACTTGGAGACGTGCCAATAATTTCGCCCGATTCGTACCGCTCGCGAATGAGTTCTTCACGCAATCGGACATTTTCGTCTTCAAGTTGTCTTTGCCGGAGCGCCTTTTTAAGGGTTAATTCGAGTTCGTCAAGATTGATCGGTTTCGCTAAATAATAGTACGCACCTGCTTTCATCGCCTGAACGGCGCTTTCTACCGTTCCATAAGCCGTGAGCATGATGACAATTGTTTCAGGATTGGAACGCTTGACCGCGTGGAGAATATCCATTCCATCCATCTCAGGCATTTTGAGATCTGTGAGAACCACATCTGGTTTTTCCTTTTTCACAAGCAAGAGTGCAACTTTTCCGGTCGCTGCATCGAGAACGTCGTAATTTAAACCAAGCAGGAACCGCTTGAGACCCTCGCGTGCATTGTTTTCGTCGTCGACGACGAGGATCGTGGCGTCAACGCTCATCGCGAGCCCTCCGTTTTGGGCCCGGCAATCCGAGTTTTTCCTTTCGTAGTGGGAGAATGAGGGTGAACGTTGTCCCCACATTGGGTTTGCTTGACACTTCAATGCGTCCGCCGTGTTCCCGAACGATTTGATAGACAATCACTAGACCCAGTCCAGTTCCCTCTTCTTTGGTGGTATAGTACGCGTCGAAGATTCTGGGCAGCTTCTCTTCAGGAATCCCGACTCCTGTGTCTTGGAAGTGGATGAGACACAATTTATCCTTCAGTTCTGTTCGGATACAGAGCGTTCCCTTGTGGGGCATTGCATGGATTGAATTTTTGATCAGGTTGAGAAAAACTTGTTGCATTCGCTCAGCGTCAAGCAGGAACGGAGGAATATTTTTATCCAGTATTTCTCTGAGGCTGATCCTTCTTGCTTTCAACTCCGGTTTGAGTAGAGTCGCTGTTTTCCCAATCAACTCATTCACCCGAGTTGCTTCGAATCGCATCGGTTTTCGCCTCGTAGCACGGAGAAAATTCCGCACAATCGTATCGAGTCGGGTGAGTTCGTCTTGCATGGCACGAACGGAACGGTCAATTTTTTTCTTTTCTCCAAACGATACTTTTTCCAACGCCTTCGTGAGAAGACCAAGGTGGATCGTCAAAGAATTGAGCGGGTTTCCTATTTCATGCGCGATTCCTGCTGCGAGGCTGATCATGGACTCCCAATTTTGAAGTTGGAATCGCTCCCGGGCATTCAAATCGCGTTCTGTCAAGTTGGCCACAAAAAGAAACGCCATGGTCGTGTCATCCACTTTTTCAAATTGGAGCGTTGCTTGAAGCACCATCGGCCGCGGCAGCAACACCTCGATTTCTTCATGAAACTTCTCTTCTTGAACGTCGACCTGCTGCTCGATCCACTTAACGAGTGGAACGTCCGGAATAACACCCGAGAGAACCGCTCTCGGACGGATCGTGTCTGGAATATTAAACAGATGAGCCATCTTCCGGTTCAGGTACAAAATTTCATACGTGTTCGTGAGCACCATAATACCGTATGGAACTTGATCGAGCAGCTTTGAGAGGAGCTGTTTCTCGTCGACCAGTTCGGTCACATAACGTTCGATGTTTTTTCGATCGATTCGATCGAGTCGGCTCACGATTCGCTCTAGGAACTCAGCCGTTGGCATCAGATGACGAGCTACCTCTCATTTTTTTATTTGCCGCTCGGTGGGAGAACGGCCCTTCGCGATCGCGATGAACTGTTCCAAAAGCGACTCATCTTTAATGCCGGGACTTTTTTCAACACCGCTGACGACGTCAACTGCGTAGGGATTCACCTGTCTGATGGCAGCCTCCAGATTGTCCACTGAAAGTCCACCGGCTAGAAAGAGTTTTTCCTGTGCGTAGGGTTTGCCCTCAAGGATCGACCAGTCGAATGAAGTACCCGTCCCCCCGGTGGATTCTCGCGAGTAGGTATCAAATAGGAATGCGGTCACATTATATTCGCCGATCCGTTTCAGACTCATCTCATCTCGGATTCGAAAGCTCTTAATCACATAAAGTCCACACTCGGTAAAAAAGTCGCAATAGCGCGATGTTTCTGTTCCGTGAAACTGAACCCACTTCAGACCAAGCGCTTTGACTGTAGCGTCAACATATTCTTTCGGTTGATTGGCAAATACGCCGACGAACTGTTCAAATCCAGGTACTGCCTCCATGATCTCACGCGCCTGATTTAAAGTCACTTTTCGCTTACTTGTGGTGAAAATGAGTCCGAGGAAGTCAGCCCCGAGTTCCCTCGCGTGCCATGCGTCTTTCGGATTGGTATTCCCACAGATCTTAACTTTTGCCATCTCTTTTACTTCCACCTTTCCATGAGGGTAGAGGCCGCGCGTTACGACTCCCTATTGATTCGCCTTTCAACTCAGCCATTTTCTTTTCAATATTATCACATTTCATGAGTGCCGTACCGATCAAAAAGCAATTTGCTCCCATCTCTTGATACCGTTGGATATCGTGAGAAGATTGAATTCCACTTTCGATCACAGTCGTGATCTCTTTTGGGATTTTTGGGAAGAGACGTTCAGGAACAGAGTCGTCAATTCCAAGCGTCTTTAAGTTTCGACTGTTGATCCCGACTAAATTTGCGCCCGCTCGAAGAGCTCGATCCAACTCTCTTTCCGTGTGCACTTCTACGAGTGCCTCCAAGCCGAGGTCATTGCCTAACCGAAGCAGAACCTTAAGCGTCTTGTCGCTTAAAATCATGGCGATGAGTAAGTAAGCGTCCGCTTCCCGCCAGGCGGTTTCATACACTTGGTACCGCTCCACAAGGAAGTCCTTTCGAAGAATTGGAATGGTGGTCGCCGGTCGGATTTGCCTCAGCGTTTCGGGATGGCCTTTGAAATATTTCGTTTCCGTGAGCACCGACAGTGCACTGGCTCCCGAGCTTTCAAACTGCTTCGCGAGTTTCGTTGGTATGAAATGTTCTCGCAGAAGTCCTGCCGAAGGCGATTGCTTCTTAAGTTCGCAGATCAAGTGCACACGCCCCGCCCCGCTTAGGGCTCGCGCCAGAGATCGCTTGGGTCCTTGAACGCTGCGGGCTTTCTCCTCCATTCGTCTTAACGGGAGTTTCGTTTTAAGAGCTTCGACCTCCCTTCGTTTGTGTTCGAGGATGTTATCTAGAATCATGACTTAAGGTAATCAGCCGGTCTAAGGTCAGGCGTGCAGCGCCTGAATCCAACGAGGCTCGCGCGCGGTCAATTCCCTGTCGGATGTTTTTAGCCTTTCCGGACACGTATACGATGGCTCCTGCATTGAGGAGTACCGTATCACGCCTGGGACCACGATCCAAGCCTGATAGGATTCTCCTCGCGATCGCGGCATTGACCTTACGATTTCCTCCCCTTAAATGTTTTCTTGCCGTATGTTGCAAACCGACCGACGTCGGAGAGAAAGTTCTACGTTTCATCTTGCCTTGATTGACCTCGAGCAACGACGAATTCGAAGTAGTCGTAAGTTCGTCGTAGCCGTCCCTATTCCACACAATCAGTGCTTTCCTTATTCCGATCTTTCGGATGGCCTGGGCGAGCACGTAAGCAAAGTCTTTACGAAAAGCACCAACCAGCTGCCGTGATGGCCTCAGGGGGTTGACGAGTGGTCCTGTGAGGTTAAAGATCGTCATAATTTTTTTTCTGCCCAGCGCAAGCCGGATCGGCAGGATTCTGCGGAAGGTGGGGTGATAGATGGGCGCGTGAAAATACCCAAACCCACAGCTTGTCAGCGCCTTCACCATCTGTCTTGGAGACGCGTTAATATTAACACCCAAGGCCTGCATCAGATCACTACTGCCACATCGCGAACTGATGCTGCGGTTTCCATGTTTCGCAATAGGGACACCGGTACCGGCTGCAATGAGGCATGAAATCGTGGAGATATTAAACGTACCTTTCTTGTCACCGCCGGTCCCGCAGCCATCCACAAGGTTAGGGAGGCGGTGTTTGACCGGGGGCTTTTCAAGCTTTCGGATCGTCCGTACCAAACCTGCCAATTCGTTCGCGTGCTCCCCCTTTTTTTGAAGCAAAACTAAAATCAACTTGCAAAAATCGGGCGCTCGAGCGGCAGAGTTAAAGAGGGTACGAAACAGGGACTCAGCTTCCACAATTTTCAAATCTCTTCCGATGAGCAATTGATCGATACACATTACCATAACGAAAGCGCAATAAAATTCTTGAGTATCTTTTTCCCTTCCGGGGTCATGATCGATTCCGGATGGAACTGGACTCCAAATGTCAGATGCTCTTTATGGCAGATTGCCATGATTTCCTTACGGTTTGTTCTAGCCGTCACTCTTAATACCTTTGGAACAGACTTATTCTCAATCACAAGCGAATGGTAGCGTGTTGCGGTGATCGGACTCCGGATGCCTTTGAAAATGCTCTTTCCGTCGTGATAAATTTCCGAGACCTTGCCATGCATGATGTTTTTGGCGCGAACAATTTTTCCACCGAACACGTGTCCAATGCACTGATGACCTAGGCAGACGCCGAGGATCGGAAGGGTTCCACTGAGTTCGCGTATCACGTCATTTGAAATGCCTGCGTCTAAAGGCGTCCCTGGGCCCGGCGAAATCACAATTCGTTTCGGTTTGAGGCGTCGAATGTCGCTCACGCTGATCTGGTCATTCCGGTAAACGACAACTTTTTCGCCCAACTCGCTCAAGTATTGGACGAGGTTGTACGTAAAGGAGTCATAATTATCGATCATCAGAATCACGGGCGGTTATCCTCGGCTCATTTGGACCGATTGAAATAGCGCTTTTGCCTTGTTGATCGTTTCTCGGTATTCATTCCTCGGGATCGAGTCGTTCACAATTCCGGCCCCGGCTTGGACGTAAGCCCTTTTTCGATAAATGACAACCGTGCGGATTGTAATGCACATGTCCATATCGCCTGTCAAACTGAAGTAACCGAGCGAGCCGGCATAAGGTCCTCGTTTTTCATCTTCGAGTTCATCGATAATCTCCATCGCACGGATTTTGGGTGCCCCTGTGACGGTGCCTGCCGGAAACGTAGCTTCGAATAAATCGAGAGCTGTCCGGCCCGATTTTAACGCTCCCCTGACGTCGCTGACAAGGTGCATCACGTGCGAGTAGCGCTCGATCCGAGCAAAGTGATCGACGCGGACACTCGAAGCGCGAGCAACACGACCGAGGTCATTCCTTCCCAGATCGACAAGCATCAAGTGTTCTGCCATTTCTTTCCGTGACGTGCGAAGCGCCGATTCATAAGCTACGTCTTCCACATCGGATTTTCCGCGCGGCCTTGTCCCTGCAATGGGCCTAACCTCAATCCTCCTGCCCGTTTTTTTTGCCAGCATTTCGGGTGACGATCCTACGAGAGACATCAGCCGATTCCTGAAATAGAACATGTAAGGAGAAGGGTTGAGCGATCGCAGAGACCGGTAGACTTTGAAATCATCCGAAACAAACCCCAAATCAAATCGCTGTGAGAGAACGACTTGGATACAGTCTCCGGCGCGGATGTACGACTTCGTTTTCTGAACCATCCTTTCGAAATGAGCCCTCGTCATGTTGGAGTGGAGGCATCCTACTTTGGTGCGATGCGTGCTTTCTCGCGAAATATTCGCCAAGTGGTGTCCTGGAACCCGTCGTTCAAGCTTTTTTGCCATGGTTTCGAGCGAGCGGACAGCCTGCTGGTATACCCGCTCCACGGATTGGGTGACACGTGCAAGGTGGATCAATTTCAATCGGTGCTTAATGTGGTCGAAGACTACCAGATTCGTCGGGAAGAACAGGGCCGCGTCTGGTAATGGCAACCCACTTTTTGACCTTGGTTGGATCGCTTCGAACTGCGCTACGAGTTCATAGCCCACGTAACCAACGAGACCGCCCACGAGCGCAGGCAGATCTGGATCGGGTACGAAACGATATTCTTTGAGCATCGTCTGCACAAGGGACAAGAAATTTGATTTAATCTTTTCCTTTTTCTTTCCTTTCCGCGTGAGGGTTCCTATCCCATCGGCGTATTCCAACACAAGCTCAGGGTTCATACCAATCATTGAGAAGCGGCCTAGTTTTTCCTCGAGCTCGACGGACTCCAGCAAAAACGAGTGCGGGAGTTTCCGAGCGAGCTTTAAAAAAATGGAGACAGGCGTTTCCAAATCGGCCGGCAGTTCTACGGAAACGGGGATCACATTTCCTTTTCGTGAGCGCGTGCGAAACTCACCTAGTTTTGGTTTCATCAGCATTTTTCACTTTGTAGATTTTTTTGGGATCGAAAATTCTCTTTTGGGTAATTCTTTTTAAATTACCTTGTCGATTTAATGTATGAAAAAAACAACTTCGGTATCCGAGGTGGCAAGCGCCCCCCCTTTGCTTTACTTGGATCAACAAGGTGTCATAATCGCAATCGGTGGAGATCTTTTTAATTTCTTGAATGTGGCCCGAAGTTTCCCCCTTGATCCAATAAGTTTGACGTGAGCGGGAATAAAAACAGGTTTTACCCAATTTCAACATTTTTCGAATTGCAGTCCGATCCACGTAGGCGAGCATTAATACCTCTCCGCTTTTTTCATCCTGCACAATTGCGGGCATTAATCCATTTACGTCGAATTTAAATTGTGTCATGGGCTTCTCTCAGCGGTTTAGAGCCGGACGGGAATTCTTTTCCGGGCTAAATATCTTTTGGCCGCACGAATCGTATATTCGCCAAAATGAAAAATGGAAGCAGCTAAGACCGCACTCGCTTTGCCTTTCACACATGCTTCATACAGATGTTCGAGTGTCCCGGCGCCTCCAGAAGCGATCACCGGAATGGAGACAGCATCTGAAACCGATCGCGTCAAATCGAGATCATAACCATGTTTCGTTCCATCTCGGTCCATACTGGTCAAAAGGATTTCACCTGCGCCTAACTCGGCAACGTGCTTCGCCCACCGGATGGCATCCCACTGGGTGGGTTTGCGACCGCCGTGTGTGTAAACACGCCAACTATGAGCCGTTGCCTGCTTTGCGTCGATGGCGACGACAATACATTGACATCCAAAGCGGCTGCCCGCGCGTTTGACCAGGTTTGGGTTTTCTACCGCACTTGTGTTCAGTGAAACTTTGTCGCAGCCCGCCTTCAAGAGAGCGCGGATGTCTTCGAGCGATCGAATACCACCACCTACCGTGAACGGGATATAGATCGATTCCGCTACTTGCTCGACCATCCTCAAGGTAATCGGACGCGCATCATAAGAGGCAGTGATATCGAGGAATACGAGCTCGTCCGCGCCCGATCGATCATAAGCTTTGGCGCATTGAACGGGATCGCCCGCGTCTCTATGATTTACAAAGTTTACACCTTTTACGACGCGTCCTTTATTGACATCGAGGCATGGAATGACCCGACGTGTGAGCATTCTTTTAATGTTCCTTATCTAAGACGCCCTGGTCTCGAATCGCGTCGACCATAGACTGCGCATAGGCGCAAATGTGCAGCAAGAGCGAAATGACAAGACAGGTTCCGAGGATGATCCAGCAAAGCCACACATCTAGGTATTTGAGGAAGAAACTTTCGAATCGCCACAAAAGCATGGAACCACCAACAAACAAGCCGAAGAAAATCCACCCGAGGAGCGCCCGGCCCTCGTAGTAGGTTTGTGTCCGTTTGTACCATTGTCGATTGCTCGCCTTAATTTGCCGTAAGATACGAGAGAGAAAAAAACTGCGGAGTACGAGGCCGACCAGGATCGTTACAATTCC
Source organism: Omnitrophica bacterium RIFCSPLOWO2_12_FULL_50_11 (assembly GCA_001804315.1). Classification (GTDB taxonomy): domain Bacteria; phylum Omnitrophota; class Omnitrophia; order Omnitrophales; family Danuiimicrobiaceae; genus 2-12-FULL-50-11-A. Next base: position 17,364 of record MHFT01000029.1, on the reverse strand, counting down.
AATCGCAGGCCATGACCACTCACGTTCTTCCATCAGACGTCGAATCAAACTTGTGTTCATAAGGCACCGCCCTGGAACTGTTGAATCGCTTCCGAAAGTTTAAATTTGTGTTCATAAAGTGCTCTTCCGACGATCGCTCCAACAAAATATTCATTGGCAATCTGTGCTAACTTTTCCAAGTCTGACAAGTTGGCGATTCCACCTGAAATAATGACCTCCATGGTCTCTGCCTCAAGCACTTGGTTCAAAAGATCAAAGTTTGGACCGTCGAGTGTTCCGTCTCGAGACGTATCCGTAACAATCACGGTTTTTACGCCGCTCTCCCCCAATATTCGGCAGAATGTTTTTGGCGTCCAGTCTTCCGATTGGGACTGCCAACCGTGGGTTTGGATTCTGCCGTCTCGGACATCGAGTGCAACGGCAATGCGTTCTCTGAATTTTTCGATCAACCGGTTCATGAGCGGTTCCTCAAATGCTTGGGTACCGATGACAGCGCGCGAGACTCCTGCTTCCAAAACGGCCTCAACGGTTTTCAGTTCGCGCAATCCGCCACCGAACTGAACAGGCACTTGAGCGACATCCAGAATCTCCTTCAAAGCCGCCATATTTCTGGGAACACCCACCCGGGCTCCGTCGAGATCGATGACATGAACGAGCTGTGCCCCCTCGCGTTGCCAAAGGGACATGATGTCAGCCGGAGACTCGGAATAAGTCGTTTCTAGGTGGAAGCGACCCTGCCAGAGCCGTACCACACGCCCGTCTTGTAAATCGATTGCGGGAATGATGAGCATCAGGGCCTATGGATGAAATTTTTCAAGATTTGAAGACCGGCGTGCTGGCTTTTTTCTGGATGAAATTGAACGGCACACACAGTGGCTGAAGCGAGAATTGCCGGAATCTGTATCCCATAATCGGCAACCCCTACGATCAGATTTCTGTCTTTCGGCCGCGCGTAATAAGAATGGACGAAATAAAAATGGGACTTGTCCTTGACGTTCGAAACCATCCACGAGCGTTGCTTGAGATGGACCTGGTTCCATCCCATATGCGGGACCTTGTAGGTCGCCTGAGATGACGGCTTCAATCTGACCACAGAGCCTCTCCAGATGCCCAGGCCTTGGACGTGCGGGCTTTCTTCGCTTCGCTCAAAAAACAACTGCAAGCCAAGGCATATGCCGAGAAGAGGTATTCCGCGCTCCACAGCCTCGCGAAGGAGCGAAATTAACTTCAGTTTCTTTAACTCACGAATGGCATCGCCAAAAGCACCTACGCCAGGCAGGATCAATTTCCGAACACGCGATAATTTTCTGGCATTACTGCCGACATACACCGTTCGTCCGAGGTGTTCGATTGCCTTACTGACGCTCCGGAGGTTTCCCATGCCGTAATCAATCACACCGATGTGTTCCATATCCTGTCAAAATTGAAACATCGAGTTTTTTTGAGTTACAGAACTCCCTTCGTTGAGGGAATTCCTTTTACACGCTCATCGACTTGCGTCGCCATATCGAGCGCTTTGGCTACCGCCTTGAATGTTGCTTCAATGATGTGGTGCGAATCTTCACCGTTAACGACTTCGACCGTTAAATTCGCTTTCGCTTGGATCGTGAACGCGCGCAGGAATTCTGTCGCATCATGAAAAGAATAAGTCTCTAAGCGGGAAAATTTCACCCCTCTATTTTTTAGGACGAGGAAAGAAGGGCGCCCAGAAAAATCGAGACTGGCGCGGACAAGCGCTTCGTCCATGGGGACGCTGAAAAAACCAAACCTCCGAATCCCCTGTTTTGATCCGAGTGCTTGTGTAAATGCTTGGCCGAGAACGATTCCTGCGTCTTCATTCGTATGGTGAATGTCAACGTGGAGATCGCCCTGGGCAGACAGGTTGAGATCGAAAAGACCATGTTTTGCCAGGCTCACGAGCATATGGTCTAAAAATGGGATACCTGTTTTGACATTCGCGGATCCCTTCCCATCTACCACCAGCGTTAACCGGATTTGCGTCTCTTGTGTATTTCGGCGGACCGTGGCCGAACGTTTTCGACTTGGCATGAATGACTCCTCCTCCGAACGTGTGACAACTTTGAGCTCGACCCGCGTAAGAACAAGAGGCCGTAATGATGGTCTTTTCTACTTGTTTTCCGTAGGGGACTGAATAAATCGTGATTCCAAAGAGATGCGGTGAAGAATAAGACCTTCCATATCAGTTAATTTTCGGATCGGCTCACGGGTCCTCTTGAGTGATTCCTTCGTGTAACTGATGATCTGCGTGCCTTTAATAAAGGAAGCCGCACTTAAAGGTGAAAAGTAACGTGCTGTTCCGCCTGTCGGGAGCACGTGACTTGGCCCCGCAAGATAGTCTCCGATGACTGCTGGTGAGTAAGGCCCCAGAAAAATAGCGCCTGCGTGCGAAATCTGTTTCATCCAATGTTCGGGTTTGGCCGTCATGATCTCAAGATGTTCCGGCGCAATTTCATCGACTACCTCACAGCCCTCGTTTAGGTTTTTGACGAGGATAATCGTACAGTTGTCCACACGTTTTTGAATGAGCTCTGCTAATTTTTTCGAATTCGTAATCAGGAATGAAATACCGCTGAAATGTTCGGTCTGTGCGAGCAGATCACAGGTGACATAGTTAGGGTCGGCGTCGCCATCAGCCAGAATTGCAACTTCGCTTGGACCTGCTACCATGTCAATGTCCACATAACCAAAGACCTGACGCTTGGCTTCGGTGACATATTGATTCCCAGGTCCTACGATTTTATCAACTTTCGGAATCGTACGGGTTCCAAACGCAAGCGCTGCGACGGCCTGAGCGCCTCCAATTCGGTAAATCTTCTTGACACCAAGCAGATTCGCCACGGCAAGAATATGGGGATCGATTTCACCGGTTTCGCGACTTGGCGGCGTTGTGATGACAATTTCTTTCACCCCAGCGACCGTTGCTGGGATGACGGTCATATAGACCGTGGAAACGAGGGGTGCTGTTCCTCCCGGGATGTAAATTCCCACTCGATCCAAAGGACGATACTGCTTGCCCAGGACGATCCCGTCTTTGCCATCGATGGAAAAAGATTTTTGTAATTCGGCTTGGTAATAGGCAGTCACATTGTCACGAATTTGTTTCAGCAATGGCACAAACTCGAATTTGATGCGTTCAAAGGCACGATTAATATCTCCTTCGTTTACCGCAATACGTTTCATCGTAAGTTCGATCCCGTCAAACGCACGAGTATATCTTAGGAGCGCTCTGTCGCCATGGAGTCGAACGTCCTGGAGGATCTTGGCCACTTTTTTAGACAGATTTTTGTCTACTTGGTAACCACAAGATCGATTCAAGCGTTTAGACGATTGTTTATCCCAATGGACAAGCGGCATTTCTAGTACCTCGACTCAAAATTTTTCATACACCTTTTTTGCCCTTCTGCTTTGCCGTGCTCGGACCTAGTTCACAGTCTTGCGAATGAGTTTGACCAATGTCTCAACTGCTTGCTCAATTCCATCTGCCTTTCGTCCCCCGCCCTGTGCCAGGTCTTTTCGGCCTCCAGCGCTTCCCTCTAAATTGAGTGCTGCTGCTTGCGCGAGCACTTTGGCATCGAGTTTTGTTGTCAGGAGATCGTCTGTCAAAGCGATGACGATATGAACTTTAGAATCTTGCTTTGAAAAGAGCGCTAGGACAGATCTCTTCGCCTTCGTTCGTATTTGATCCGCCAAGTTTCGTAAATTGGGCAACGTAACTTGTGAGACGGTGTCGCAGATCAGTTGGAGGGAGCCGATCTTTTGAGCTGAGCGGATCGCTTGATCTGGATCGATCGTGTGTCCTAACGTACGGGTTCCTGATTCACCAGACCGTTCAAACTCGCGCACTCTTTTGCACAGTTTTTCAACCCGCTCCGTGAGCCGTTCGGGCACGACCTTTAATGCCAAGGAAGCTTGACGAATCTGTTGCTGGAGTGATCGCAGGTATTCAATCGTATTGAGTCCTGTGATCGCTTCGATACGGCGCGTACCGCTTCCGATCGATGTTTCACTTGTGATAACAAAGCCGCCGATTTCACCTGTGTTGTGGCAATGCGTTCCGCCGCATAGTTCTTTGCTTCGGCCTGTGATGTTAATCGTGCGAACCCTTTCTGTATATTTATCCCCAAAGAATGCGAGAGCGCCTGCTTTGACGGCGTCCTCATATCGTTCCTGCCTCGGTTCAACCGACACGCAATCGAGAATGGCTTGATTGACCCACTCCTCGGTGCGCCGGATCTCATCTTCAGTTAATGGTTTGCCATGAGTGAAGTCAAATCTGAGTTTGTCGGGATTGACGAGCGAGCCAACCTGGCGTATATGTGCGCCCAAAGCAGTCCTCAACGCGGACTGAAGCAAATGAGTGGCCGTGTGGTTTCGCTTCGTTGCTTCACGCCTTTTTCGATCGACCACCGCACGGCATTTGTCGTTCACCTTAGGTTGCCCTTTCAGAGCTGCACCGTGGTGTAAAATGACCCCTTCTTTTTTTTGGGTGTCTTTAACTCGGAACTTAAAGCGGTCACCTTCCAAAAACCCCGTATCACCCACTTGGCCTCCACCTTCTGGATAAAACGGTGTTTGATCGAGCACCACGATACCCTCTTGATCGGAGACCTTCGACCACTGAACACAACTTTCGGCCTCCAGGGTTTCATAACCCAGGAACTTTGATGGCCACGACTTCGGGAAGTCTTCGTTCATCTTCGAGGTAGCAAAAATGGTCGCTTGAAGTTTGCTCGACTCTTTCGCTCGTTGCCGTTGTGCTTCGAGAAGAGATAAGAAACCTTTTTCGTCGATGGTAACCCCCTCTTCTCTGGCGATCGTTCGTGTGAGTTCGTCGGGAAAACCAAACGTATCATACAATTGGAACACCTCTTCCCCTGAGAGCACTTTTTCCTTTCGCTTTTTTGCCTTACGAATTAGTTCTGAGACGACGGAGAGGCCGCTGTCGAGTGTGTCTTGAAAGCGTTCTTCTTCGGAGCGTACGGTTTGGATCGCGCTTCTTTCCGCTTGTCGCAGCTCTGGATATTCGTCTGCCAATGTCTCGATCACGATCGGAATCATGGGCGGAAGCAACGGGAACTTGAGTTTTGAAACCCGGCCTTTCCATATCGCACGGCGAAGTAACTTCCGAATGACATAACCACGGCTTTCGTTTGAGGGATGAGCACCGTCGCAAATCGCCACCACCGAGGCGCGCACATGATCCACAATGGCGTACAGATGACTGGAGTCTATCTTCGTATTTCTTGGCGCTCTTTTCATTAAATGCTTCACGAGAGGATCAAACAGATCGATCTCAAAGTTCGTCCGTTTGCGCTGCAGGGTGCAAGCAAGGCGTTCAAGTCCCATACCTGTATCAATATTTTGTGTCTTAAGAGGTACGAGCCGCCCACTTGCTTCCCGCTCGTATTGAGTGAACACCAGGTTCCAGACTTCTGCAAAGCGCCCAGACGGGTCATCCGCCCAAAATCGATGGCGGCGGCTTCCGGGGTAACCCTCACCTTGATCGATGAAAATCTCAGAGCAAGGGCCGCAAGGACCATTCGGACCGAGTTGTGGGGCGTCGGCCGGCCAGAAGTTCGCGTGATCTCCTAATCTGGCAATCAACCCTTTTGGAATCCCGATCTTTTTGGACCAAATGCGAAGCGCTTCTTCGTCTTTTTCATGGACACTTACATAAAGACGATTTCTCCTTATCTTCAGCTCTTCCGTAAGAAATTCCCAAGCCCACTCGATTGCTTCCTGTTTGAAGTAATCCCCAAAAGAAAAGTTACCAAGCATCTCAAAAAAAGTGTGGTGATAAGGTGTTTTGCCGACCAAGTCTAGGTCTCCTGTTCTGAGACATTTCTGTGAAGAGGCCGCACGTTTTAGGTCATTCTTCACCCCAAGAAAGTAATCCTTAAACTGATTCATTCCTGCCCCCGTAAATAGGAGCGTCGGGTCGTTGGCCGGAATTAATGAATCGCTTTTGACAACCTGATGGCCTTTCCGCTTAAAAAAATCTAAAAACCGCTGTCTCAGTTCAGGCGTTGTCATCGTGCGCACCTTTGAGAGCAATCACAATTTCTCGCGACAGTTCAAAATCAAAGCCGCGGCTCACCAGATAGTTGTAAACGCGTTTTGTTCTCTTTTTGAAATCGAGCTTGCCTAATTGTCCCCATCGTTCGTAAGCAAGATTTTGAGCCAGCTCACGCTCTTTGGCCTGCGGCAAAGCCTTCAGCGCTTCGTCAATCAGGGCTCGCTCAATACCCCGTTTCTTAAACTCTTGGATGAGACGATTTCGCCCAAGGTGTTTTGTCTCTTGCGCCCACTGAATTGTATCTTGGACGAGTTTCTGGTCGTGAAGCACTTTCTGCGATTTTAATTTCTGTACAATTTGTTGTGCAACGTTGGATTCATACCCTTTACGTTCAAGCCGGTTGAGCAGTTCTGCAGAGCTTTTCTTACTTGCGGTAAGAAGCCGCACGGCATACAAATATCCTTGCTTAAATTGAGCTTCTTCATTGCTATTTTGGTCCATTAAAAAAATACGGCGGATTCTCACCCGCCGTGCGAATTTGATTTCGTCCCCCTCCACACCCTGGCCTCTTTTCCTACCAGGAGTGGACATCGAGTGGACTTTACACTTCTGTTCCGGAGGCAACTTCGGATTCTCGTGCGGGTTCGGCGTCTCCGGATTTACCTCCTCGCAGGATTTGGTCTTTTACCTTGGCCTCTATTTCGTCCAGCAACTGTGGGTTTTCTTTAAGAAAGTATCGAACCCCTTCGCGACCCTGCCCCATCTTTTCATTGTTGTAGGTGACCCAGGAACCAGATTTCTCGATAATGTGATGCTCAAGAGCGAGATCGATCACACTGGAGGACCGCGAAATGCCCTCGTCGAACATGATGTCAAATTCCGCTTGTTTAAAAGGTGCGGCGCACTTGTTTTTCACGACTTTCATCCGAACGCGGTTTCCGATGACTTCATCACCCTTTTTGATGGAACCGATTCGACGGATGTCGATCCGCATCGAAGAATAGAATTTCAGCGCCTTGCCGCCCGGCGTTGTTTCCGGATTCCCGAACATAACACCAATTTTCTGTCGCAATTGGTTGATAAATACGATGCAAGTTTTGGAGCGGTTCGTGATCGCAGTCAGCTTCCTAAGTGCTTGAGACATGAGGCGGGCTTGTAAGCCCATTTGGGCATCACCCATTTCACCTTCAATCTCTGCGCGCGGTGTGAGTGCTGCTACTGAATCGACGACAATAAGATCAAGCGCATTGGAACGTACGAGCAGTTCCACGATTTGTAGGGCTTGCTCGCCAGAATCTGGCTGAGAAATGAGCAGGTCATCCAGCCGCACGCCGATTTTTTGTGCATAGGTAGGGTCTAAAGCGTGTTCAGCATCGATAAAAGCAGCAACTCCCCCGGTTTTTTGGACTTGCGCCGCGATACTTAAGGTTAAGGTTGTTTTACCACTTCCTTCGGGACCAAAAATTTCAACAATGCGTCCCCTTGGGACGCCACCAATGCCTGTGGCAAGGTCTGTGGAAAGCGCTCCTGTCGGAATAACGCTTACTTCTCCCATCCGCTCCTCAGATAGTGTCATAATGGCACCCTTTCCGAACTGTTTTTCAATCTGCTGAAGCGTAAGGTTGAGTGCTCTTTGCTTTTCTTGGGAGATTTTGTCGACGATTTTTTCCTTCTGCTCTTCTTTGGCGGCGGCGCGTTTCTTAGTTGGCATTTCTATCTCCTTTTGTAACATGTTTAAGTATACAGACTTAGCCCTTTTTTGTAAAGAAGAACCAGGATTCAGGGCGGATACCACTTCATAAAGTCGTCATTGTGAGACGGCGTACCAAAGCATGGTCGAAGCAATCTACGTTCTGAGATTGGGGAACCTGTCCCGAGCCCGCGAGATTGCTTCGGCAACTCCTGGGATACTGCCTCGCAATGACGGACATCAAGGCACTGCATCAAGCGGGATACGCCCCAGCATTCATTGGCCCCTATCGTAGGACAGGGTTGACCTGTCCTACGTGATGACAGGGCTTTAATCTGTTCGTTAGACTGCTACTGTTTCCAAGGTCGAAGCCTTTTTTTCTAAGGCTAGGATTCCCTTTTTAAGTTCTGGTAGCAGCTCCACTTCGAGCGTCAACCCCTTCCTGGTGGCTCGCATTTCGCCACCATCCTTGGGTTGGAAGAAGATACGAACGTCTAGGTAGTGTCTATTCTTAAACTCCCGAAGCGTGACGTACACTTCCTCATCTTGCCGGCGAGGAAACCGGTGGACCACTTGGTTTTCCATTTTTGAGAAATCCTTTAGCGTTGTGTGGGACGGGTAGGAAATTTTGGAATGGTGGATCAGATTGTTAACCACAATCTGGGATCTGTCAAGCACTAATTTTCAGCAAAACCTCCCTGAAAGCATTCGTAGAAAAGCCTCCTAATTCGCACTTTCAATAATTTGGCCGCGCGGCCAAATTATTCCTTCGCCGGATGCCTCCTCATTCTAAGGAAAGCTTAAAGATCAGCGAGGCGAGTCATCTACATAGACACCTATTCTCTAAGTGAAAACTTGGCTTCTTACCTTGTGGTGGTTAAGGAGCCGAAGCCCTCTCATGAGATAAGAGATCGCTGATGCAATCGTGACAGCGGCGGTAAGCGACCAAATGATGGAGGCGTATGGCCAGTCAGCCAGGAGGAAAATAAGAGTGACCATCTGACAGAATGTAGTAACCTTTCCCAGAAGGTTTGGCGAAATAGGAAGACGGGTGATCGTCAGGAAGATGCTCATCAGTCCTCCGATGAGGAATAAGTCACGAAAGACAATGATGATCACAATCCAAACAGGAGGTTTGATCGTAAAGGATTGCGAGAACGTAATTCCGAGAAAACCGGAGAGCAATAACACTTTATCCGCCAGTGGATCAAGGAGGGTGCCTAACTTGGTTCGTTGATGCAAGCGACGCGCGATTATCCCGTCGAGCGCATCCGTGAGGATCGCAATCACAAAGACAGCAAGAGCCCATGCTCGAAATATGGGGCGGGACTCATCATAGTATGTAAGGAACGCGAGGAACAACGGGACAAGGAAAATACGGAAGATGGTGATGTAATTGGGTAAGTTCACATCGTTCTTTTAGTTGAGGACTTGGTTGAGTTCTGTTTTTAAGTTTGGGTCTTCGTGGTCAATTGAATCATTCGAACTCGACAGCCGAACCGATACCATCGTTGAAATTCCAGGCTCCTGCATCGTAACACCGTAAAGCGCATTCGCGATTCCGATCGTTTTTCGGCCGTGCGTGATGAGGATGACTTGTGTGTGTCCTACAAATGATCTAAGGACATCGAGAAATCGGTCATTGTTGGCTTCGTCTAGTGAGGCGTCGACTTCATCGAAAATGCAAAAAGGTGAGGGACGTACCGAAAATAAGCCGAACAGAAGCGCAATGGCCGTGAGCGCCTTTTCACCGCCCGACAGGAGACTGATGTGCTGTAATTTTTTTCCCGGAGGACGCGCAACAATATCAAGACCGGAATCGAGCGGATGAGTTTCGTCGACTAAAATTAAATCCGAATTTCCGCCGCCGAAGAGCCTTTGAAAATATATCCGGAATGCTTCCCGGACTTTTGATAACGTCTCATCGAACAATTTTTTGGTCGTATGATTAATTTGCCGAATTGCTTCTAGGAGCGATTCCTTGGCTCGTTCCAGGTCACGCCTTTGGCCATCTAAGAACTCGAATCTCTGTTTCAATTGCTCGTACTCTTCGATCGCCAGCAGATTGACAGGATCCGCGCCTTCAACTTTTTGACGCAACTCTTCAAGTTCCGGTTGGATGGATTCAAATGCTTCCTGGCTGACGTGGTAATCCGCTTCATTTAGCTTCTGAATAGTTATCCTGTAGCGATTCTGGAGTTCCTGACACGTGGAATTTTTTTGATGGTGGAGTTCCATTTCCTCGAGATTCAATTCATGAAGCGCTTGTTTTTCCGTGTCAATGGTTTTCGCCAGTTCTTGGTTTTGTTCATACAGGTGATGACGCCCTTGGATCTGTTCACTTCTTTTTTGTTGCAACTGTTCGGCAACTACAGAGCGTTGGAGCACTTCGTGTTGGAATTCGCTTTTCTTTTGCTTCATCCATTCGATCTTAGCGGTCCATCCTGCGATTTGATGAAACGCATTGTCGCGATCTTCGTCAAGTGATCTTTTGCGTTCCTCTCCATGGAGAAGTTGCTCCTCAAGGAGCTTGAGGGTGTCGGTATTATCCTTGCCTTTTTCGACTACAAGTTCAAGTTTGTTATCGATTTGAGCGAGTTCTTGTTCGAGCCGCGCTTGCTCTTGTTTTTGCGACTCCTCGCTCTTTCTGAGCTGTTCCATGAGGCTGCGGGTTTGTTGCTCGCCTTTCTCTAAAGCTTCAACCTGATCGAGTGAAGATTGCTCGTCGCGTCCTAAAGTCGCAAGCTGGCGATCGACTTCCAGATTTTCTTTTTGGATCACTTCAAGCTCTTCGGAGACATGGTTGAACTGGTCGTTCAGTTCAAATAAGACACCATCGGCTCGTTCAAGCGCGATATCAAGACAACGTATGTCGTCCCTCAATTTCGCTTCCTTTTGGTTTGCTTCATTCCATGTTATCTCGAGATTTCCGGTTTCCGATTGGAGGGAGTCTAGTTGAGCCGTTACTTGCGTCACCGCGGCGTTTAATTGTTCAAGCTTGCGCTTTCGGACGAGGACCCCTGCATCAGTTGCCGAGCTTCCATTTGCAAGCGTAATTTGGAACTTAGGACCGAAGATCGAGCCGGACTGTGTGACCAATCGGTTTCGTTGGGTCAGTTCCGCAAGCGCGACCGCATTCTTTGAATTAATTTCGTCGATCACATAGGTATTGCCGAGCAACTGGGTGAAGATTCCTTCGTAACCCGGCTGGATCCGGACGACGTCCCAAAGCCTCGAATGAACTGCCGGATGCGCTTCGGCTTCGGGATCGTTCTTCATGGCACCATTTAACAGCGCCCGGTCCCGGATCAGAATCGTTGTCGGTTTCGTATGTTTCTGTTCCACTTGTGTCAGCAAACTTACCGCCGTAGCCATGTCTTCTGCTACGACTGCTTTTAACGATGAGGCTAGGATTGCTTCAACTGCCATTTCATATCCAGGTTCGATTTCGATGAGATCCAAAAGCGCCTTTATTGTTTGAGATCCGTTTTGGCGAGCAAATTGCTTCACGATCAGTTGGGGATCGGCTCCATTGGATGCGTTAAGCTTCTGGAGTACAATGATCTGATTGTTGAGCGCAGACCGTTCCTGATGTAGTTGATCGCGCCGGGTGGCCAAAGCGTGCCGGTGTTGGCTCATTTCTGTTTGGGCTCGTAGGAGCTGCTCCAAGTTTTCCTGAAGAGCTGCTCGACTTATTTCGTCACTGCTTCTCCGTTTGATCGCAGAATTCCGTTTCTCCAAGAGAGCCTCTTTCACCTTCAATGATTTTTGACGGGATTCTTCTAAGGAAGTGCGGGTCTGGTCCGTCGTCGCACGATCCAACCGGATACGATTCAGAGTATTCCTTGATTCCGAAAGACGATGCGATATGTCAAACAGAGTCGTTTCTTGTGTTTGGATCTCCGTCGTTTGAATCGTGCGCGTCGCGAGAGGAGACTCAAGTTCACGACGCTTCACTTCTTTTTCCTCCTTAAGCTCGGACAGCCGCTTGCCCAAATCGTTTTGTAGTTTTCGCTTCTCGTTCGCTTCTTGCTGTAATCGTGCGATGCTCCGATTCAAGGAATCAATCTCTCCCAGCGCGCGTTCGGATGCGAGTTTCAACGCTTCCAGCCGTTCGTAGGCAAAGCGTTCTTCTTGTTCGAGAGCCGCTAACTCCTGCTTGGCTTCGGAGCGTGCCTGTTCTGCCTGAAGAAAAGATTGCTCCAATTCTTGAAAGGAGGTTTCTTCCATACGCAGCTTGTCTTGGGATTGAGTTCTCTCTTGTTCAAGACGACCTAAGGCAGACTCACGTTCCGATTTTTTTTCGGTGAGTTCGTTGAGCACTTTGTTCTGGTTCCGGAGTTCAAAAAAGGCTTTTCTGATCTCCAGTTCCTTGAGCCGTTCGAGCTGCGTTTTGTAACGTTCGGCCCGTTTGGCTTGGCGCTCAGCATAGCGAATGTTTCGCTCTGCTTCGCTGATAATGTCATTCAATCGGAGCAGATTTTGTTCGGTTCGTTCCAGCTTTCGGAGCGCTTCTTCTTTCTTCACCTTGTACTTTGAGATCCCGGCGGCTTCTTCGATGAGCTGCCGGCGCTCATCTGCTTGTGCGTTCAAAATGTAATCGATTCTCCCCTGTTCAATCATCGAATAGGAATTTGAACCGATTCCTGTGTCTAGGATTAGATCCATGATGTCTCGTAAGCGGCACGTGGTTCGATTGATCAAGTATTCACTCTCACCGGAACGGTAAAGACGTCTCGTAATGACCACTTCTTCGTAGTCGATGGGCAGTTTGTGGTCGGAATTGTCCATGGTGAGAGATACTTCGGCAAGATTGAGTGGTTTTCGGAGGTCGGTTCCGGAGAAAATGACATCTTCCATCGAGGAGCCGCGGAGCAACTTAGCACTTCGTTCACCTAACACCCAGCGGACGGCATCCGAAATGTTGCTCTTTCCGCAGCCATTCGGTCCTACAATGCAGGTGACACCCGCTTCGAAGCCGACCATCGTTCTATCGGCGAAGGACTTGAATCCGCAGAGCTCTACTTTTTTCAGATACATGTGGTTTACCTTCTAGGAAATGGCTCCTTAGAATATCGTCACACGCGGATAGAATCTTAACACTTAATAGCACGCATCTCCCTGTGGAAATCAAGCGAAGTTCAGTCAGCTGCGTAGGAAGAAGAAAAAGCGGTGACGGATTAGGATCTAGCCTTCAAACTTTTTGAAACAGATCGTTGCGTTGTGTCCGCCGAAACCTAAGGAATTCGATAACGCAACACGGATCTCGGCCTTTCGAGCTTCGTTTGGAACATAATCCAAATCACAATCAGGATCTGGATGCTTATAATTGATTGTGGGAGGTGCTATGCTGTTGTAGATCGCTAAGGCTGTAAAAATCGCTTCAACACCGCCGGCAGCTCCTAAAAGGTGGCCGGTGTGGGACTTGGTCGAGCTTACCATGAGTCGCTTCGCGATTGGTTCTGTAAACGCTTTTTTGATTGACAGCGTTTCCACTTTGTCGTTGAGCGGCGTGCTCGTCCCGTGGGCGTTAATGTAATCAACTTCATCCGGCCTTACCTGTGCGTCTTTCATCGCAAGTTCCATGCACCGTGCTGCTCCTTTACCCTCAGGATCCGGGGCGGTCATATGCATCGCGTCCGACGTCATTCCATATCCGGCCATCTCGCAGTAAATCCTGGCGTTCCGCTTGATGGCATGTCCGAGCTCTTCCAAAACAACAACGCCACACCCTTCACCCATGACGAATCCGTCTCGCGTTTTGTCAAAAGGACGTGATGCTTTGGATGGCTCGTCATTATGGGTCGAGAGAGCTTTCATTGCATCGAAGCCGCCAAAACCAAGAAGTGTAATACAGGCTTCGGTTCCACCAGCCAACATGATCTCTGCTTCACCCCGCTGGATGATTTTAGAGGCATCACCGATCGCGTGAGAACCAGTGGCACATGCTGTCGCCACGCAATTATTGGGTCCTTTAAGGCCAAACTGTATCGCAACCTGTCCGGGTGCCATGTTGACAATGAGCATAGGAATCAGAAAAGGCGAAATCCGATCCGGCCCTTTTTCCAGAAGGATTTTGTGTTGCTCTTCAATGGTTTGGAGACCGCCAATTCCGGACCCGATTAAGACGCCACAACGATAAGCCTCTTCAGCCGATAGATTCAAGGCCGCATCTTTGATCGCCATTTGACTCCCGGCGACAGCAAATTGCACGAAACGGCTTGTTTTTTTTAATTGTTTTGGGGGAAGATACTTGGTTGGTTCGAAACCTTTTACTTCAGCGGCGACTTTTGATGCGAAATGGTGGGTGTCAATTTGAGTGGCTCTTGAAGTTCCGCTTCTTCCAGCGAGAACCGCTTCCCACGATTCTTTTGTAGTGTTACCGACAGGTGAGATACAACCAAGTCCCGTTACGACAACTCGGCGTACGATCATGCAGGTTAAGGAACTGAGAAAACGAAAGGCTCATGAAAAATGCGCCTTACTTGGCAGCGCATTTTTCTTCGATGTACTTGATGGCATCCCCGACGGTTTGAATCTTTTCAGCATCTTCGTCGGGAATCTCGATTCCAAATTCTTCTTCAAGTGCCATGACCAGCTCGACCGTATCGAGCGAGTCAGCACCCAAGTCGTCCACAAAAGACGCTTCCGGCGTGACTTCCTCAGCTTTTACGCCCAATTGCTCGACGATGATCTCAGTAATTTTGTCTTGCACGGCCATTCTCGTTCCTCCTTCATTCGATTACATATTGATTCCGCCATCAACACGAATTACCTGACCGGTGATGTAACTCGACTGCTTCGAAGCCAAAAACAGGGCAACTTGTGCAACATCATTTGGCACGCCCAGTCGACCAAGCGGGATTCGTTTTCTTACGTCTTCCTTCGCTTGATTCTCAAGCGGTGCGGTCATATCTGTCTCGATAAAACCTGGCGCGATAGCGTTCACCGTAATATTCCGCTTCCCCAGTTCCTGAGCAGCCGATTTGGTGAACGCAATGATCCCACCTTTGGAAGCTGCGTAATTTGCTTGGCCTGCGTTTCCGGTGATTCCAATGACGGAACTTACGTTAATGATTCGGCCGCTCCGCTGCCGAATCATTGCTTTCGCAACCGCTTTCGTGAACAAAAAAACACTTTTCAGATTAACACAAAGAACGGCGTCCCAATCTTCTTCGGGCATCATCACGAGCAATTGATCACGCGTTATCCCCGCATTGTTGACGAGTATATCGATGCGCGTATGTGTGTCAAGCGTTTTTTTGACAACTTCGGACATTTCTTTCGCCTCGCGAATATCAAATGTAAAAAAAAGTGGTTTGACACCGCTTTCTGTTTCAATTTGCTGCGCAGCTTGGCTTAAACGTTCTCGATTCGTGGCACAAAGAACTACCCGTGCGCCTTCTTTTGCGAAAGTGAGCGCGATTTCTTTACCGATTCCTCTGCTTGCTCCTGTAATGATGGCCACTTGGTTTTTAAGAATCATCTAATTCCCTGCGCTTTGACAGCGAGTCCACTGCTCGAGCTCTTCTTTCGTCCCTATATGATCGACGATTAAATCCTGATTAATTTTTTTAGCGAGGCCTGTCAAGACACGGCCGGGGCCGATCTCAAAAAATTCCGTCACTCCCATTTGGACCACCGCTTCCATCGTTTTAAGCCACTGAACAGGACTCGTTAACTGTTTCGCCAATAAGGAGCGAATTTCTTCCGGCTTTGAGACCGGAGTCCCAGTCACGTTCGGGATAAACCTTCCCTTCGGCTTGGAAATTTTAGTTTGCGCAAGTGCTATTTCTAGTCCCTTCTGGGCCTCTTTCATCAGTGAGGAATGAAATGCGCCTCCTACGTTAAGACGAATCACTCTCTTAGCTCCCTTGCGAGCAGCCAGTTCGCATGCGTTTTTTATTGCTTCGATGCCTCCCGAGATGACCAGCTGCTCTCTACTGTTGACGTTGGCGAGTTCTGCTCCGGTTTCTTCACAAATCGTTTGGACATCGCCTTGCGGAAGCCCGATGATCGATGCCATCGTGCCAGGTTTCTTTTGGCATGCGTCTTCCATGAGCTGCGCCCGTTGTTCGACCAGACGAAGCCCGGATTCGAACGTGATCGAGTCGAGAGCGACAAGAGCAGTAAACTCGCCAAGGCTTAAACCACAGGCGATCGTGGGATTTATGTCTGGGGCCAACACACGAAGCGCAGAAACGGCAGCCAGACTGGTAACAAAAATCGCAGTTTGGGCGTGAACCGTTCGCTTTAGTTCTTCATCTGGTCCTTGAAAACAAAGGTTCGTAAGGGAAAAGCCGAGTTGCTTGTCCGCTTGGTCAAAAACGCCCCGAGCTTCTCGATTCGCCTCATATAAGTCACGGCCCATTCCTACCGTTTGAGCGCCCTGACCTGGAAATAAAAAACCAATTTTTTTCATCAGAGGCGCGCTTTACCAGCGGATAGCGGTTGCGGCCCACGTAAAACCGCTTCCGAACGCGACTAAAACGACAAGGGATCCTTTGTGAATCGCTCCATTGCTCGCCGCTTCATCGAGAGCGACTGCGGTCGACGCGGCGGACATATTTCCGTAACGATCCAGATTCACATAAACCTTTTCAGCCGGAAGATTGACTCGGTCAGCGACTGCATTAAGAATTCTCAAGTTGGCTTGATGAGGAATCAAACAATCGATGTCCTCAACGTTCAGTCCCGCTCTTTTGACGACCTCAATCACTGCATCACCCATTGTTCTGACAGCTGACTTAAATACTTCAGACCCTTCCATTTGGATGTAATGAAGTCCTGACTCGATGCTTTCTTTTGTCGGCGGAATCGCAGATCCGCCAGCAGGTATTTTCAATAAGTCTGCCTGAGTACCGTCTGAACCCAAAAAGGTGGAAAGAATGACATTCCCATTGGGGCGTGCCGGACCGAGCACACAAGCACCAGCGCCATCCCCAAACAAAACGCACGTGGAGCGGTCTTTCCAGTTCAGGAAGGCGGAGATCACTTCTCCAGCGACCACGAGAATATGTCGGTAGGTACCGGCCCGGATCAATCCGTTCGACACGCCTAGGGCATAGGGAAAACCAGAGCAAGCTGCTGAAATATCAAATGCCGGACATTTCGCCTCGATTTTTCTTTGGATGAGACACGCCGTCGCTGGAAAAAACATGTCCGGAGAAGTCGTGGCGCAAATAATTAAGTCAATTTCTGTCGGTTCTAGTTTTGCATCGTTCAATGCTCTTCGCGCGGCTTCCGCGGCGAGATCGCTGGTTGCAGTCCCCTTTTCGGCGATGCGTCGTTCGCGGATGCCTGTGCGGGTCTGAATCCATTCGTCCGTCGTATCGACAATTTTTTCAAGATCGTGATTGGTCAAAATCTTTGGTGGCAAATATGAGCCGAGTCCCAAAATGCCAACCCGTTCCTGAATCATCTTAAGGATTCACCTTTGAAACTCGGTCGGTGTTGGGAGCAGAAGCAAAGTGGTTTTGAATTCCTTCTATGATGTGATCGTTGACTCGTTCTGCTACTGAGTCGCGTGCCACGCTAATCGCGTTCTTGATCGCCTTGGCAGAAGAAATTCCGTGGCTAATGATCACGACGCTGTCAACTCCTAGCAGCGGCGCGCCGCCTGCTTCTTCGTAATTGG